>NZ_CP022278.1:1872333-2184388 GCF_002216145.1 Neisseria chenwenguii | reverse complement strand
GACTTGCGGCACGAATCGCGGTTGCAGAAACATAAACACGACGGTGGCGACGATGTAGTCGAAATCGTCTTGCAGGTTGGCGGCGTTTAAATCGTATTCAAACGCTTTGACGTTCAAATCCTCGATGCGGGCGAGTTCTTCGACATTTTGCACGGCGTGGGGATTGTTGTCCACGGCGGTAACATCGAAGCCTTTCAAACCTAAAAACAAAGCATTACGGCCTTGTCCGCAGCCCATATCGAGCGCTTTGCCGACAGGCACGGTGCCGTCTGCGGCGCGGACGGCGGAATGGGTGGCGCTCATGCCGTATTTTTTGTTGAAATAGTCGGCGGCTTCACAGTAAAACTCAAGCTGGATGGCGGTATCGTCGGTTTGCGGCGTGATTTTGTGCCACTGCTGCGGCTGAATCAGCCATGCTTCGCGCTCGGGCGTCAGCTCGTGTGTTTCCAGCGTATTGCCCGATTCGTCGAGCGCTTCAAATTTCAGACGGCCTGTGTGGACACTCAAACAACCCCATGTGCCCTCGGCGGTATTGTGTTTCGCCAGCAGCGCCTCCGGAATTTCGGCGGCCTGCCATACCGGCATTTGTTTGTAACAGAAAAGCTGCTGCCCGATCATAACGGGCTCCTTGTTTGCGGTTTTAAAGATTCGGATTATAGCAGCTGCCGGTGCCGCTGTCGGATATATTTGACGGGCCGGTTGAAGATCCTTGTTTTGTGAGACATGCGGTAATGTATCCGCAAATAAATCAGGCCGTCTGAAAAAATCATTTTCAGACGGCCTCTTGCTACTCAAAAACCTTTACAGATTAGGGTTCACAATAATCTTAACCGCAGATTCGTTGTTGTGGATCAGACGCTCGAAGCCCTCGGAAACCAGCTCGTCGAGCTTGATGCGCTGGGTGATGAACGGTTCGAGGTTGATTTTGCCTGCTTCCACCAGTTTGATGGTTTCCTGATGGTCGTTGCAGTAGGCGATGGTGCCGCGCACGTCGAGTTCTTTCATTACCACGCTGTGTACGTTAATCGTAGCCGGATGGCTCCAAATCGATACAATCACGAGGTTGGCCGCGGGTTTGCAGGCTTCGACCAGCGTATCCAGCACTTTGTTGACGCTGGTGCATTCAAACGCCACGTCCACGCCTTCGCCGTTGGTAAGTTTCTTCACTTCGGCCACAACATCGACTTCGCTCGGGTCGAGAATGTGGTCGGCCACGCCGGATTCTTTGGCTTTGTCTTTGCGCGCCTTGCTCAATTCAGTGATGATGACTTTGATGCCTTTGGCTTTCAATACCGCCGCCAATAGCAGGCCAATCGGACCCGCGCCGCCGACCAAGGCCACATCGCCTTCTTTTGCGCCGCTGCGTACATAGGCGTGGTGACCGACCGACAACGGCTCAATCAGCGCGGCCTGGTCGAGCGGGATTTTGTCGGAAATCGGGTGTACCCAGCGGCGTTTTACGGCGATTTTTTCCGCCAAACCGCCGCCGCAGCCGCCCAAGCCGATGAAGTTCATGTCTTTGGAGAGATGGTAATTCTGCCCCGGGCCGGTGTCCACATCGTCGCGGATGATGTAGGGTTCGACCACAACGTGCTGGCCGACCTGAATATCGTTCACGCCCTCGCCCACGGCATACACCACGCCGGAGAATTCGTGTCCCATCGTTACCGGCGCCGATTCGCCGGAAATCGGGTGCGGATGGCCGCAGGGCGGAATGAAAATCGGGCCTTCCATAAATTCGTGCAAATCCGTGCCGCAGATGCCGCACCAAGCCACTTTCACGCCGACCGTACCCGGCGCGACCGTCGGCTCGGGAATGTCTTCGATGCGGAGTCGCCTTTATCGTAGAAACGTGCTGCTTTCATGCTAAATCTCCTTAGTTTTGAGACGGGTTGGAAATTAAATTCGTCACGACTTACACCGTCTAAATCTTAACAACGTCCTCTTTTTATTTTTATTTCAACGGGTAAATTTAAGAATCAGACGATTAATTAATAGTGAAACAATCAATCCGATCGTTCATTCTACTGCAACGGCAGGCCAAGATAAACCGCAGGAGTGTAAAGGCCGTCTGAAAACTCACGTCCGCTGCTTCAACCGCCGGTTGTACCGCATCACGTCCACCCCCCTGCCCTTGCCCGCCAAAACGCGGATGTGGGCAGCGGCGGATTTGCCCAGCGGCGTGAGTGTGTAGCCGCCTTCCAAAACAGAAACGATGCGCCCGTTGCAACTTGAGGCCGTCTGAACGATTTTGTGCGTCAGCCATGAGAAATCGGCTTCGTGCAGATTCAGACGGCCTGTTTCGTCGTCGCGGTGGGCGTCGAAACCGGCGGAAAACAGAATCAGCTCGGGTTTGAACGACCCCAGCACGGGCAGCCATTCGTTGCGGATGCGGCGGCGGAAAGTCAGGCTGGAGGCGCCGCGTTCAAACGGGGTATGCAGCATATTCGGGCTGCTGCCGCGTTCTTTTTCCAAATCGGGAAAGGGGAAAAGGTCGGCTTCGAAAACGTTGAGAAACAGGATGCGCGGGTCGTCTTTGAAGATTTCGGTAGTGCCGTCGCCGTGGTGGACGTCGAAATCGATGACGGCGATGCGTTGCAGGCGGTATTCGGCGATGGCGTACATGGCGCCGACGGCGGTGCTGTTGATTAAGCAGAATCCGCCTGCGCTGCCGCTTTTGGCGTGGTGCCCGGGCGGGCGGGCGGCGCAGAAAGCGTTGTGGGCTTTTTTCGCCATGACCATATCGACGGCGGCCACGACGGCGCCGGCTGCAAAACGGGCGGCGGTCATGGAGTCGTGGCTCATCACGGTATCGTCGTCGATTCGGTAGATTTTGCCTTCGGGCGGCTGGTTGGCTTCGAGAAAATGCAGATAGCGGCGCGAATGCACCAGCGCAAGCTGTGTGTCGCTGACTTCGCCGGCTTCTGCGGTTTGCAGGTGGCGCCAGATATTTTGGGCTTTGAGTTCGGCCTCGACGGCGCGGATGCGTTCGGGCGAATCGGGATGACTGCCGCCCGGCTCATGTTGCAGGAAAACGGGATGCGTAAGCCAAACCATGCGGGGCTTGATGCCCAGCAGGCGGCGGATAAAGCGGCGCAGGCGGCGTAGGATTTTTTTCATGAAATGGGAATGCGCAATACCTAATCGGGATTTTCAGACGGCCTTTGGGAAAACTGCTGTCAAATAGCGTTAATCAGTCAGGAAATGCTTGGAAATTTTTCAGACGGCCTTTAGAATAGCCTAATTTTGCGGGCAGGCTCAAGCCCGCTTCTTTCAACTGATTTTTAGAGAACGGAAAAAAACAATGCAACAGGCTTTTGCTCAATTCGCTCCTTTGGTGCTGATTATGGTGGTGTTCTACTTCTTGATCATGCGCCCGCAACAGAAAAAATTCAAAGCCCACCAAGCCATGCTGGCCGAACTGAAAACCGGCGACAAAGTGGTGTTGGCCGCAGGTTTCAAAGGCCGCGTAACCAAAGTCGGCGAGCAGTTTTTTACCGTTGAAATCGGCCGCGGCGTGGAAGTGGAAGTCGAGCGCAACTCGATTGCCTCCAAAGTTGACTAACAGTTTGTTTGAAACGGGCCGCCTTCGGGATTTTTCCGAAAGCGGCTGTTTGTCTTTCATTACTTTCAATTATTTTTAAAACAAGCCGTCTGATACTTCGGCTACGCTCAGTAACCGTTTTTCAGACGGCCTGCAACAAAGGTTTGCCATGAACCGTTATCCTTTATGGAAATACCTGCTGATTGCGTTCACGATTGTATTGGCGATGATTTATTCGCTGCCCAATATTTTCGGCGAAACGCCCGCCGTACAGGTATCGACCAACCGCCAGTCCATTGTGATCAACGATCAAACCCAAGCGCGTGTCGCCTCTGCCCTTCAGACGGCCGGCATTGCCGACGACGGAATGTTTGTCGTCGATAATTCGCTGAAAATCCGTTTTAAAGACGCGGAAACCCAGCTCAAAGCCCGCGACGTGATCGAAAACACGCTGGGCGAAGGCTACATCACCGCCCTCAACCTCTTGGCCGACAGCCCCGAATGGATGGCGAAAATCAAGGCCAATCCGATGTTTTTGGGTTTGGACTTGCGCGGCGGCGTGCATTTCACCATGCAGGTCGATATGAAAGCGGCAATGGTCAAAACATTCGAACGCTATTCGGGCGACATCCGCCGCGAGCTGCGCCGTCAGAAAATCCGCATCGGCAGCATCGCGCAAAACGGCAACAGCCTGACCGTGCCGTTTCAAGACGCGGCCGATGTGCAGAAAGCCCTGCCCGCGCTGAAAAACCTCTTTCCCGAAGCCACGCTGGCGCCGCAGGGCAGCAGCTTGGTGCTTTCGCTTTCCGAGGAAGTGATCAATAAAGTACGTACCGACGCCGTGAAGCAGAACATCAGCACGCTGCACAACCGCGTCAACGAATTGGGCGTGGCCGAGCCGGTGATCCAACAGGCCGGCGCCGACCGCATCGTCGTGCAACTTCCGGGCGTACAGGATACCGCCAAAGCCAAAGACATCATCGGCCGCACCGCTACGCTGGAAGTGCGCATGGTCGAAGACGATCCGGCCAAAGTTCAGGCGGCCTTAAACGGCAACGTCCCCGCCGGTTTCGAGCTGCTTTCGAGCGCCGGCGAGAATCCCGAAAAAGTTCTGGTCAACAAACAGGTCGAGCTGACCGGCGACAACATCAACGACGCGCAGCCGAGTTTCGACGAAAACGGCGCACCCGCCGTCAGCATCAATCTGGACGGCTCAGGAGGCACGATTTTCGGCGAGCTGACCGCGCAAAACGTCGGCAAACGCATGGCGATGGTGTTGATTGATCAGGGCAAATCCGAAGTCGTCACCGCACCCGTGATCCGCTCCGCCATTACCGGCGGCCGAGTGCAGATTTCCGGCAGCATGAGCACCGCCGAAGCCAACGACACCTCGCTGCTGTTGCGCGCCGGTTCGCTGGCCGCGCCGATGCAGATTGTCGAAGAGCGCACCATCGGCCCGTCTTTGGGTAAAGAAAACATCGAAAAAGGCTTTGATTCGACCCTGTGGGGTTTTGCCGTTGTGGCCGTCTTTATGGTGGTTTACTACCGCCTGATGGGCTTGTTCTCAACCATTGCGCTGACGACCAACATCTTGTTTTTGGTAGCGATTCTCTCCGCCCTGCAAGCCACGCTGACCTTGCCCGGCATCGCCGCACTGGCGTTGACGCTGGGTATGGCGATCGACTCCAACGTCTTGATTAACGAACGTATCCGTGAGGAACTGCGTGCCGGCGTGGCGCCGCAGCAGGCCATCAACCTCGGCTATCAGCACGCTTGGGCAACGATTGTCGATTCCAACCTGACCTCGCTGATTGCCGGTATCGCCCTGCTGATTTTCGGTTCCGGCCCCGTGCGCGGCTTTGCCGTGGTGCATTGCCTGGGCATCGCCACTTCGATGTACTCTTCCGTCGTCGTTTCCCGCGCACTCGTTAACCTGTGGTACGGACGCCGCCGCAAACTGCAAACCATTTCCATCGGCCAGGTTTGGAAACCTGAAAACGGTGCGGCTGCCGCCAAGGAGTAAAACATGGAACTGTTCAGAATCAAACGTGACATCCCGTTTATGAGCTACGGCAAACTGACCACGTTTATCTCACTGGTTACGTTTATCGCCTCCGTCTTCTTCCTCGTGACCAAAGGGCTGAATTTCTCGGTGGAATTCACCGGCGGTACCGTGATGGAAGTGCAGTATCAAAAACAAGGCGCAGACGTCAACCAAACCCGCGCCAAACTGGAAACGCTCAAGCTCGGCGAAGTGCAGGTGCAGGCATTGGGTACCAACAAACACCTCATGATCCGCCTGCCCAACAAAGAAGGCGTCGCATCCGCCCAGCTTTCCAACAACGTCATGAACCTGCTCAAACAGGACAACCCCGACG
The DNA here is from genome assembly GCF_002216145.1 of Neisseria chenwenguii. NCBI lineage: Bacteria > Pseudomonadati > Pseudomonadota > Betaproteobacteria > Neisseriales > Neisseriaceae > Neisseria > Neisseria chenwenguii. The sequence goes on along the minus strand of NZ_CP022278.1, from coordinate 2,178,466 downwards.
TTACCCTGCGCCAAGTCGAATTCATCGGCCCGCAGGTCGGCGACGAATTGGTCAGCAACGGCCTGATGGCGCTGGGCATGGTGGTCGCCGGCATCATCATCTACCTTTCCATGCGTTTCGAATGGCGTTTTGCCGTTTCCGCGATTATCGCCAATATGCACGACATCGTGATCATTCTCGGCTGCTTCGCCTTTTTCCAATGGGAATTTTCGCTGACTGTCTTGGCCGGTATTCTCGCGGTATTAGGCTATTCCGTGAACGAATCGGTGGTTGTGTTCGACCGTATCCGCGAAAACTTCCGCAAACCCGCCATGCGCGGCCACAGCGTTCCTCAGGTGATCGACAACGCCATCACCTCAACAATGAGCCGCACCGCCATCACCCACGGCTCGACCGAAGCGATGGTATTGTCCATGCTGATTTTCGGCGGCGCCGCCCTGCACGGCTTCGCCATGGCGCTGACCATCGGCATCGTGTTCGGCATTTATTCTTCGGTATTGGTCGCCAGCCCGCTGCTGCTGATGTTCGGTCTGAACCGCGACAACATCGCCAAACCGCAGAAGAAAAAAGAAGAAGCCGTGGTTTGATCCCCTGCCGTCTGAAAAAGAAAGGCCGTCTGAAAGTTTCAGACGGCCTTTTACTATTTTGAAAACCGTTCCCGCTTGGGAATGTATTCAGGCTGTTGCGACAGCATTTTTTATGACAATATGTATAAAAACAGAAATTAATTGCGCAAAACTTCCGATTTAATGCTAAATTACCGAATTACGGCAAAACTTTAACAAACCCGTTTTCAGACGGCCCAAACACTCCCACCGAAGCGTAAGGCCGTCTGAAAACCCGCAGAGGACAAATTTCATGAACATCAACGGCAACACCCAAGTCATCGCCCACATCGGTTACCCCACCCAAACCTTCAAATCGCCGATGATTTACAACCCCTATTTCGAAGCGGCGGACATCAATGCGCTGGTGGTGCCGTTTTCCTCGCAAGCACCTGTTTATCCTGATTTTTTACACGCAGTTTTTAGCTGTGACAACGTCATCGGCGCGCTGATTACCATGCCGCACAAAGTCACCACCGTTTCATTGGTTGACCGCCTCACGCCGACGGCGCAGATTGCCGGCTCGTGCAACGCCGTGCGCCGCGGTGCGGACGGCAAGCTCGAAGGCGATATGTTTGACGGCGAGGGTTTTGTGCGCGGCATCCGCCGCAAGGGATTCTCACCCGAGGGCAAAAGCGCGCTGGTCGTCGGCAGCGGCGGTGTGGGTTCGGCGATTGCTGCCTCGCTGGCGGCGGAGGGCGTGGCGCGGCTCGCACTGTTTGACGTGAACACGGCAGCGGCCGATGCGCTGGCAGGCCGTCTGAAAAAGCATTATCCCGATCTGGTTGTGGAAACCGGCCGCAACGACCCCGCGGGTTTCGATTTGGTATCGAACGCTACGCCGATGGGCATGAACGACGGCGACCCGATGCCGACCGACGTTTCCCGCATCGCGCCGGAAACCTTCGTCGGCGAAGTGGTTTTGAAACACGAAACCACCGCGTTTTTGGCGGCGGTGCAGGCCAAAGGCTGCAAAACGCAAGTCGGCACGGATATGCTGTTCGAGCAAATTCCCGCCTACCTCGAATATTTCGGCCTGCCGACGACGACGGCGGAACATCTGCACGAAGTGGCGCGGGTGGAATATTGATTTTCAGACGGCATCAATAGGCCGTCTGAAAATCCGCCAATCATTTCAAAATTCAATAACCATCTGTTTTAAAATTATTTAGCCCAAAACATCCGCACTCCGAACGTGAGAAGCGGTTTGCTTTTTCAGACGGCCTTGACGGTTTTTGCCAAGCAAAAGGCCGTCTGAAAAAACGGTGACAGGAGAACCCCATGCCGCAAACGCCAAACAACGAAATCAACGTCCGCGCCCTGCTCGACCACCGCGGCGTCAGCCGCTATCAGAAAACAGTCATTTTCCTCTGCTTCCTGATCGTTCTGATGGACGGCTTCGACGTCGTAATCATGGGTTTCGTTGCCCCTTCGCTGAAGGCGGCCTGGAACCTGAGCAACAGCGACCTTGCGCCCGTATTGAGCGCGGCGCTGTTCGGCCTGACGTTCGGCGCGCTGGGCACGGGGCCGCTCGGCGACCGTTTCGGGCGGCGCAAAGTGCTGATTGCCTGCGTGTTCACGTTCGGGCTGTTTACCCTCTTGGTGGCCTTGGCCGCCGAAGTCCGCCAGATGATGGCGTTCCGTTTTATCGCGGGTTTGGCGATGGGCGGCATCATGCCGATGGTGGCGACTCTGGCTAAAGAATATTCGCCGGTCCGGCGCAGCGCGCTTTTGGTTACCGTCGTTTTTGCCGGATTTACCGTAGGCGCTGCGGGCGGCGGTTTTTTAGCGGCCTGGCTGATTCCGCATTGGGGCTGGCACAGCGTCTTCGTCTTCGGCGGCGTGATGCCGGTTTTATTGAGTGTGTACATGATGTTCAAGCTGCCTGAATCGCTGGCATTTATGGTGCACAAAGGGACAGACCGCGCCGAAATCCGCAAAATCGTCGAAGCCTGCGCACCGGGCAGCACCAACGAAAACAGCGTCTTTACCCTGCCCGCAGCGGCTGTACAGACCGATGCCAATCCGATGAAGACCGTGTTCAACAGCCATTACGCCAAAGGCACGCTGCTTTTGTGGATTATTTATTTTTCCCACCTCTTTCTCGTGTACCTCTTGGGCAACTGGATGCCGACCATGATTAACGAATCAGGCATGACGGCGGAACAGGCTTCGGTCATCTCGGCGATGTTCCAACTCGGCGGCCCGCTGGGATCAATCATGCTCGGCTGGTTTATGGACCGTTTCGAGGCGCACCGCATTCTGGCACTCTCCTACTTCAGCGGCGCCGCCGTATTGGTTGTGATGAGCGGTTTGGGCGCGCAATACCTGCTGCTCTGTCTGACCTCGTTTTTCATCGGCGCGGCGTTTAACGGCGGCGGCACGGGCATGAACGCACTCTCCAGCAATTTCTTCCCACTCTCCGCACGCGCCACGGGCAACAGCTGGATGCACGGCGTCGGCCGCACAGGTGCCATCGTTTCCGCATACGCAGGCTCGTGGATGCTGAATATGGGCTGGAACTTCTCCACCATCGCCTTCGCGCTGACCGTTCCTGCCCTCATCATCTCCGCCTCGCTGATGCTGAAATATTCCTTCTACGCCGGAACGGAAAAATCCTGAAACTGCAAAAAACGTCAGGCCGTCTGAAAATTCGTTTTCAAACAGCCTTCAACACCGTAGGTCGGATTCTTGAATCCGACAAAAAATACAACCTCTTCGGAGTATAAAAGGCCGTCTGAAAGTGTTTGTCTGTTCAGACGGCCTTCGGGCAGACGCTTTTATTTTGGCCGATGTCCCGGCCTGACGGTTTTTACAAAATCCCCGCCCTGCTTTATCATCCTGCCGTCCCATCAACCAAACAGACCGCCATGCAGCAGACCGATACCGTCGGCGTTCAGGATTTTCTCAACATCCGCCGTTTTTCCAATTTCCAAAAACTCGTTTTCGCCCTCTGCTTTCTGACCGCCTTTTTCGACGGCATGGACACCGCCGCCGTCGGCTACATCGCGCCCGCGCTGTCCAACGAATGGGGCGTGCAGAAAGCGGCGCTTGCCCCCGTATTGAGCGCGGCCTTGTTCGGTCTGGCCGCCGGCGCCGCCGCATCCGGACCGCTGGCCGATAAAATCGGACGCCGGATAGTATTGACCGCATCGGTGCTGCTGTTTGCCGCGTTCTGCGCCGCATCGGCTCTTGCGGAAAATCTGACGCAGCTGGCTGTTTTGCGCTTTATCACGGGACTAGGGCTGGGCGCGGCCATGCCCAATGCGGTCGCGCTGCTGGCCGAGTTCTGCCCCGAACGCAAGCGCGCGTTTACCGTCAACACCATGTATTGCGGTTTTCCGCTCGGTGCGGCCGCGGGCGGCTTTTTTGCCTCATGGCTGATTCCCGGATACGGCTGGCGGATGCTGCTGTTCTGGTGCGGGCTGATGCCGCTGGCTTTGGGTGTATTTATGATGGTGCTTCTGCCCGAATCCCCTGCCTATCTCGCCGCCAAAGGCCGGCCGCAGGCGCAAATCCGCAAAATCCTCAGCCGCATCGATTCCGCCGCCGCAACAACGGCAGCCGTTTTTACCACCGAACCGCCGCCCACCCGCGCCGAAGCGCCGACGGCGGCCATACTCGGCGCAAAACTGCGTGCGGGTACGCTGCTGTTGTGGACAAGTTATTTTATGGGGCTGATTGTGTTTTATTCCGTTATCAACTGGATGCCGACGCTGTTTAAAGAAACCGGTTTGGGCGCACAGGCGGGTGCACAGATTGCGGGGCTGTTCGCGCTCGGCGGGCTGGGCGCTGCGGCAAATGGTTATCTGATGGACCGTTTCGACGGCAACCGTCTGATTGCGCTGATGTCGCTGCTGACCGCACTGTCGGTTGCCTCCGTCGGCTTCGCGCTCAAAGGCGGGCTGTGGCTTTTGGTCGGTACGGTATTGTTCGCGGGGCTGGCGCACAACACCGCACAAGCCTCCCTGCCCGCGCTGGCGGCGCAGTTTTATCCCACTGCCTGCCGCACCACCGGTATCGCCTGGATGCTCGGCATCGGCCGCATGGGTGCGGTGGCGGGAACGTTTCTGACCGGGCTTCTGCTGGTGCAAAACGTGGAGCTGAGCGCCGTTTTCGCCGTACTCGCCGTTCCCTCCGTTGTCATGGCCGCCTGCCTTTGGCTGAAATACAGGCTTTACCGGAACCAAGCCTGACGCTTGACGGCGGTTTGCAAAAGCCGTCAGGCCGTCTGCAAACGGCACAAACAGAAATGCCGTCTGAACATTTTTCAGACGGCATTCTTCATTCAGACGGCCTCTACCAATAACCCAATACTTTCCACCAAACCCCGCCGATCAACACAAACACGGCAAGATTGACGACGCTCATGATGAAGCCGGCTTTCCACCATTCCGCCAGCGTGGTGTAGCCCGAACCGAAAATCACAGGCGAGGTGCCGGTGGCGTAGTGGGTCAGCGTCATCATGATGCTGGACGCGGCGGCCATCAGCAAGGCGAACAGCATCGGCGGTGCGCCCAATGCGATGCCGGCGGTGTAAAACGCGCCGAGCATGGCGGTGATGTGGGCGGTGGTGCTGGCAAACATATAGTGCGCATACATATAGGCCAAGAGCAGCAGCGCCGATGCGCCCGCCCAGCCCATGCCGGTGTGTTCGATGCCGGTTTGCAGCATGGTGGAAAACCAGCCGATCAGGCCCAGCTTGTTGAGGAAGGTCGCCATCATCACCAGCGCGGCAAACCAAGTGACGGTGTCCCACGCGCTTTTTTCTTTCAGAATGTCGTCCCATTCCAAAACGCCCGTCAGAAGCAGCAGCGACAGGCCGATAAACGCGGTAGTCGTCGCATCAACCACATAAGCCTTGCCCAACATCATCGCGGGAACGCCCGCCCACAACACCAGCAAAACGGCAAAAATGCCGAGCATGATTTTTTCGCCGCGGCTCATCGCGCCCATTTCGGCAAGTTTTTCTTTGGCAAACTGCGCCGCGTTGGGCGTTTCCTTCACTTCGGGCGGATAAAGGAAATACAGAACCAAAGGCATCAGCGCCATCGCTGCCAGGCCCGGCAGCAGCATCGCCAGCGCCCAAGTGCCCCAGCTTAAGTGGATGTCGCTGTTGGTCGCTTTGGCAATCAAATCAACCACCAACGGGTTGGGCGCGGTCGCGGTGATGAACATCGCCGAAGTAATCGGATTGCTGTGGTAGTTGACCAACGCCAGATATTTGCCGATGCGCCCCTGCGTGCCTTTTTCCGGGTCGGAATCGTAGCTTGACGCAATCGCTTTCATCACCGGATGGATAATCCCGCCGCCGCGCGCGGTGTTGCTCGGCGTAACCGGCGCAAGCAGCAGTTCGGACAAGGCCAGGCTGTAACCGATGCCCAGTGTTTTTTTGCCGAACATCGAAATAAAGAGAAAACCGATGCGCGCGCCCAAACCGGTTTTCAAAATCCCGCGCGAAATCATAATCGCCACCCCGATCAGCCAAATCAGCGGACTGGAAAAACTCGAAAGCGCGTCTTTCACCGCATTCGCGGGCTTGTCGGCGGTTACGCCTGTCAGCGCAACCAGCATCACCGCAATAATCGAAACCGCCCCGATCGGCATCGCTTTGCCGATAATCGCCGCAATCACGCCGACAAACATCGCCAAAAGATGCCAAGCCTGCGGTGACACGCCCTCGGGGACAGGAACCGCAAACCAAATCAACAGGGACAAACCCACCGCCACCACCGCCGGCAGCGGCTTGAAACCGAGTTTCTGCATGAGATGCTCCTTTTTGAAAGATAATGTAGTAAATGCCTAATGAACCGAAGTATAGACCCGTCGGCATGGTTTATATTGATTCATCACAAAAAACAGCAAAGGCCGTCTGAAAACATTTAGATTTAAACGGCTGCCTGCCGCAGATAAAAAGGCCGTCTGAATTTTTCAGACGGCCTTTATTGCCCCCAACACTCAAGCCGCGGCATACGGCTTGGTGGATTCCAAACATTCGTAGCGTTTGCACATCTCCTCCGCCCATACCTGCAATTCCTGCATATGCGGCAGTTTGCCCGCTTCGGTCAGGTTGGAGCGGAACAGCAGAAACTGCACGGCGCAGACGGCGTTGATCGTGCCGATATTCAATTCAAACCCGAACGCTTTGGCGGCTTCGAACAGCGCGGGCATAGTTTTGGCGTTGCGCGCCTGAAGCTGGGCGTAGCGGCTTGTCCACCATTCGTTTTCAGGGCGGAGCATTTTTTCGGCGATGATGGGAATGGTGTTTTCCAGCAAACCTTCGGCCAGCGAATGCAGTGCCAAAACTCGCCAACGGCGGCCGTCTTTCGGAAACAGCGTTTCGGCGCCGCCCAAGCTGTCGAGGTATTCGGCAATCAGCGTGCTACCGTAAAGCCATTCGCCGCTGTCAAGTTGCAGCGCGGGCACACGGCCGAGCGGATTATCCTGATTGTGCGGCGAAGCAGGGTCGAACGAGGATTTGACGGTTAACAGCCCGATTTGCCCGCTCAAACCGTGATGGGCGGCAACGGCGCGGACTTTGCGGACAAACGGACTGGTGGTGGAAGACCAAAGTTTCATGATGTTTCCTTTTCGGCAGGTTCAAAAATAGTACACCGACCATTCTACTCCGACCTCGGTCGCTCCGGCGGCAAAATCTAAAATTTGATTATGTCTCCGTTTCAGCCGTTTCAACCGCAGCAGGAACCAGCCATTTGACGCCGGCTTCGGTGAGGATTTTGCGCATATCCGCGTCGGGTTCGCGGTCGGTAAACACTTTGTCAAACTCGGCAATATTACCCAGCCGCACCAGCGCATTGCTGCGGAATTTGGTGTGATCGACGCCGAGATAGCGCACCCGCGCGTTGGCCATCATGGCCTGCATCACGCTGACTTCTTTGTAGTCGTAATCGAACAGCGAGCCGTCGTGTTCGATGCCGTGGGCGCTCAAAATGGCGTAATCGACTTTAAACTGGTTGATGAAATCCACCGTCGCCACGCCCGTGATGCCGCCGTCCACCGGCCGCACCACTCCGGAAGTGATAATCACAGTGTAATCACTGCGGGCGGCGGCTACGGTCGCCACATAAATATTGTTGGTGATGATGCGCAGATTTTTGCGCTGCTTTACTAGCGCGGCGGCCACGGCTTCCATTGTCGTACCGATGCTGACAAACAGCGAGGCATTGTCAGGAATCTGCGCCGCAATCATCTGCGCGATGGTGTGCTTTTCATCCTGCTGGCTGCTGCGCCTGCCCTGCTGAAGCTCGCTCTCTAAAATCCCGCCCATGGTCGCGCCGCCATGATAACGATGCAATACGTTGTTTTCACACAATAAATTAATATCGCGGCGAATGGTCTGCGGGGTAACGTCCAGCGCCTGCGCCAGCGCATCCACCGACATATAATGATGTTCGCGCACCAATTCGATGATTTTTTCGTGGCGTTGGATTTTAAATTTCATGGTGTGTCCTCTTTTTTCTTGTGCGCCGATTCTGCCAAAAACCGTCGGCCTCTTCAATCCGACAGAATCATTAAACCGACGAGAATACCACCATCAAAAACGGGGCGGCCACGTTAACGATAAAGCCGAAACTGATCGCCAGCGGCACTGCCTGCAAACCGCCCGAACTCTGAATCACCGGCAGGGTAAAATCCAAACTCGTCGCCCCGCCCACACCCACCGCCGCGCTCGGATAACGGCGCATAATCATCGGAATAAACGCCAGCGCAAAAAATTCCCGCCCCAAATCGTTCAGAAGCGCGATGCTGCCCCACACCGCCCCGTAAGCCTCCGTCATCACCAGGCCCGAGAGCGAATACCAGCCGAATCCAGACGAAAGCGCCAGCCCCATCGTCCATGAAACTTCGCCCACCAGCGCCGCAAACAGCAGCCCGCCCGCCAACGACGACGCCATCATCCACAAGGCCGTCTGAACACCGCGCCGGTTGACCAACACCTGCGCCAACTTCACGCCGCTGCCGTTGAGCTGGATGCCGATCAGCAACACCAGCGTCATCAGGCAATACATCCCCGCATTTTCAGACGGCAGCCACACCCCCGCCATCAGCTTGCCCGCCACAAAGCCCGCCGCCACGCAGCCGAGCTGTTTCACGCTCCCCCAAATACTCACACGCGGCTTCTTCCCCGACCCCCGCGCCTGCCACGAATAACGGCGGTCAAACCAGGCTAGCGCCGCCAGATTCGCCCCGATCGTACAGGCAAACAGCAGCAGCGCCATCCCCGCAATCGAATCCAACTGCGCCCCCAAGTTCTCCACCCTCGAGAGCGACACGCCGATAAGCAGTAAAACCGCATACACCAGCCACACCAGCGCTTTATCCACCAAAACCAAAAAGCGTTTGGGCACGCGGATAAAAAAACCGAGAATCATCGGCGTCAGTACCGACAGCAGCGTTATCAGACTTTCCATTGTTGTCCTGAAGTTTTTAACTGTTTGAATTGTTTTGAAAACGGGCGGGGTTTTGGTGTGAATGTTTCAGACGGAATTGAAGGGTTTTGTGAAAATCAAAACGGCTGTTTGAAGGCCGTCTGATGCTTTGACTACGCTCAGCAACCGGACTTTAACGGATGTCATTCCCGCGCAGGCGCACTGCTGTCCGGAATAAATTCGTAAGGCCGTCTGAAAAACCGGCTCAAAAATCCATCTTCTCCAAACAGCCCTTCTGTTTTCAGACGGCCTCAAGGCAGCACAAACCGCCCCTGCCCCACTTCCACCACATTCCCGCCGACGGTAATCACACCGTCTGCGTCCACGCTCATCGTCAGGCGGTTCGGCCTGCCCGCCGAGTCGCCCTGCCTGATCGTGCAGGCAAACGGCGCAAGATGCCGGCTGAAATACAGCCCGCCCAAATTGACCGCCGCCGAGCCCGTACCTGTATCCTCGACCACCGCACCGTTTTGCAGAAAAAACATCCGCGACACCACCTCGCCGCCCTGTTCCGCCCATGCATAAAGCTGCGCCACGCCGCGTTCGGCCGTTTCCCGCGCAAACCGCGCCGCATCGGCAATCCCGCAGCACGCCACCGCGTCAAACGATTTCAGGCCGGCCAAAAGCTGCCAAGTGCCCGTGTTCACCCAAACCGGCGCCTCTGCCACGTCGTCCGCCGCCAATCCCAGCAAATCCGCAACCGCCGCCTGCGTCAGCACCGATGAGGCCGTCTGAACGCCGTTGCGCAGCGAAAGCGACACCGCCGAACCCTGATGGCGGATTTCCACTGCGCCCGACAGCGTTTCCAGCGTATAAGTCCCGCCCAGTCCCCAAAGGCCGTGCAAGACAAATGCCGCGCCCAGCGTCGGATGCCCCGCAAACGGCAGTTCGTAATCCGGCATAAAAATCCGCAGCCGCGCCGCATGTTCACCGCGCTCAGGCCGGTGCACAAACACCGTTTCCGACAAATTAAACTGCCGCGCAATCTGCTGCATCAGCGCGCCGTCCAAGCCGTCCGCCTGCGGAAACACCGCCAGCGGATTGCCGCCGAAATGCGTTTCGGCAAAAACGTTAACCAGATAAAAAGGCGTTGCCACGCTCATCGCCTCCTCCAAAGGCCGTCTGAAAATGCGATTATATTTCAGACGGCACGAAGTTTATACAAGGAAACACTTGCCAGCAGCGAAACGCGCGTTTATAATCCGCAACTTCTCAAGTCGGAGTGTGGCGCAGTCTGGTAGCGCACTTGCATGGGGTGCAAGGGGTCGAAGGTTCGAATCCTTTCACTCCGACCAAAAATTAAAAAAACCTGCATTGGAAAATGCAGGTTTTTTTGCGTTTGCAGAGAATCGTAAAAGGCCGTCTGAAAAACCGGTTGCCGTGTACAGCCGATTTCAGACGGCCTTCACTTCGCCAGCCTGATAATCCGCCACGCTCCCGCCGATACGAGCGCAAATACCACTGCACCGACAATCAGGTCGGGATAGCGCGACGAGGTGCCAAGCGTCAGCACGCCGGCGGCGATGACGCCCAGGTTCACCAAAACATCGTTAGACGTAAAAATCATGCTGGCGCGGATATGGCTTTCGCGGCTTTGGCTTTTGTTCAGCAGATGCAGACACCACGCATTGGCGCACAACGCAAACAGGGAAACGGCAATCATCATGCGGAAATCGGGCGTGGCGTCGAGGCCGAGGAAGCGGCGCAGCGTTTCGGACAAACCGATCAGCGCCAAGGCCGTCTGAAAAACGCCCGCCGCCAGCGCCACGCGTTTTTTATACAGTGCGCCCGCCCCGGCCGCCGTGAGCGCGAGCAGGTAAACGAAACTGTCGGCGAGCATATCGAGACTGTCGGCAGCCAATCCCATCGAGTCCGCCCACAAGCCGGCACTGCCTTCTATCAGGAAAAACGCGAAATTGACTGCCAAAACCTGCCGCAGCAGTCTTTTCTCCGTGCCCGCGCCGCCCGCCCTATCTGCATCAGTGCTCCCATCCGCTGTTTTTTCCACGGCAATGATGCTGCTGTCGAAATTCAGCGGTGCCAGCGCGGCGAACACGGCTTCGGGTTCGCATTCGTGAAACGCCGTCATCTCGCGCGCGGCGATGTCAAACGCCAGCCGACGCACGCCCGCCACACCGTCGAGTCGCATCCGTATCAGCCGCTCTTCCGAGGGGCAGTCCATTTTGGCGATTTTGAAACGGGTTTTGTACATGGTTTCTCCTGTATTTTCAGACGGCCTGATAGGTATCAATCAACAGCGTCGTTTGCACAATAAATCGGAAAGGATACTCTCTTACAAAAATGTCCGCATCAGCCAATTTAAAATAAATAGAAATGATTTTTATTTGCTCAAATAGAGATAATTCTATATTATGCTTGGCCTCGATTATTTCCACACAAATGTAAACCCATGAAAACCCCATTCAAGCTGACCTTTATCGCTGTTGCTGTTTCAGCGGCCATGTCCGGCTATGCCGAAGATGATGTTGCCGCCGTGCAATCGCAAAACCTGCCTACCGTCAACGTCATCGGGCAGCGCCTCGATGCGCCCGTCAGCAGCGAAGTGCGCGGCGGATACATCCATACGCGCGGTAAAACCGCCACGGGCATGACCCTTTCTGAAAAAGAAACGCCGCAATCCACAATTACGGTAACACGGCAAAAAATGGACGACCAAAAATCCGAAACGCTGCGCGATACGCTGCAAAACACCAACGGCATCACCGTACAGGCGATTGACCGCGGGCGCAATTATATTTTCTCGCGCGGTTTCGCCATCGACCGCTATCAGGTGGACGGCGCAAACGTGGTGTTTGACAACCAATGGATTGCGGGCGAACAGCTGAACAATATGGCGGTTTACGACCGTGTGGAAGTGGTGCGCGGGGCAACGGGGCTGACCACGGGTTCGGGCGAGCCGTCTGCTCGGGTAAACCTGATCCGCAAACACGCCGACAGCAAAACGCGCCGCACCGTTTTGGAAGGCGGTTTGCAATATCCGTGGGGTTACACCGCCACAATCGACCACAGCCAGCCGCTCAACAGCGACGGCTCGGTGCGCTCGCGCTTTGTCATCAGCCACGGCGACAACAAAACCACGTTTGACCGCGAAAAGGTGGGACAAACCACGCTGTACGGCGTGTTGGACGCGGATCTGACCGACAAAGCCAGCATGTCTTTCGGTTTGAAACACGGCATCAACCGCCAAAAAGCCCTGCTGTGGGGCGGTCTGCCGATTGCAGACGCAAACAACAAAATCATTGATTGGAATAAGAAAACCAATTCCGCGCCCGATTGGTCGTATTGGGACAGTAAGGGCAGCGAAGTCTTTACCAACTGGAAATACAAGTTCAACAATGATTGGAATGTGGAACTGAACGGCAATTACGCGCGCAACACATCTGATTCCGAGCTGTTTTACGCATCGGGCAAAGTGGACGGCAACACCTTAACAGGCGTGTGGCCGGGCAAATTCGAAGTGGTTTCCAAACAAGGCAGTTTGGGCGCGAACTTAAACGGCGCATATCCGCTGCTCGGGCGCAAACACAAGCTGGTGGCGGGTTTGAGCTACACACGCAGCGCTTATACCGCCGATGCGGCAGACGGCACAACATTTCAGGCCGATACCGACATCCGCAATTTCAATGCCTACCCCGAGCCGAATTGGGGCGGCATGAAGCAGCAATATGATTCGACCGCCAAAGAAGTCGGCGCATTCGCCGCCACGCAGCTTAATCTGCACGACCGCTTTAAAGTCGTTTTGGGCACGCGTTTTGCCAATGCCAAGCGCGACCGCCTGTATTACGGCGCGGCATCCAAATTCCGCTCGGGCAGCGTGTGGCTGCCTTATGCGGGCGCAACATTCGACGTTACGCCCAACCACAGCCTGTACGCCGGCTACACCGATATTTTCAAACCGCAGGAACATCAAGATGTTAACGGAAATTATCTTGACCCTGTTAAAGGCAAAAACTACGAAATCGGTTTGAAAAGCCGCTTCATGGACGAGCGCCTGACCGGCCAACTGAGCGTGTTCCGCATCGAGCAGGATAATCTGGCGGTAAAAGACGGCGTGAAAGTGCGCAACAATCCGCTGGCGGACGCGTATCACGCGGAAAAAGGCACGGTGTCTAAAGGTTTTGAATTGGACGTTACGGGCAACATCACCCCGAATTGGCACGTTTCCGCAGGTTACGCGCTGGCGCGCGCCAAAAACAGCAAAGGCGAAAACCTGAACAACCACATTCCCAAACAGACGTTCAAACTGTTTACCACTTACGACTTCGGCGGCACGCTGAAAGGCCTGACCGTAGGCGGCGGCGTAAACTGGTACGGCAGCAGCTTTGTCTCCGTGGGCAACGACAAAGTAACCCGTAAAAAATTCGCGATTGCGGATTTGATGGCGCGCTACCGCGTCAACGACCAACTCTCGCTGCAAGTAAACGCGCACAACCTGTTTGACAAACGCCCCTACAATATGTTCGGCAGCAGCCAAGTCAACTATTGGGACGGGCGCTCGGTGAAGGCTTCGCTTAAGTATGAGTTTTGACGGCTGATGGTTTTCAGGCTGCCTTTTGGGTATGAAAGGCAGCCTGAAAAACTTGTAATACCAATCCATAAAAGTATCCTAAATTCGTAGTAGGTCGGGCAAGGATGCCCGACCTACGCAGATTTTTATTTTGATTTATTTTTATGGATTGCTATAACTCTGTTTATTACATATTCAAAGGCAGCCTGAAACCTAAAACCGTTAATTCAACACCAACCTTTGCCACAATACACCCTAAGCTGCTGGCACAGCCGAGTGGAACACGATTTTTCGGGGAAAAAGGACAAAACTGTTTGAGCGACGAAGTCGCGAGTTTTTTGTCCGCCCGAAAAATCGTGTGGAACGAGGGAAGTTTGGCGTAGCCAAACCTGCAACCGCAGTCGCCTTTCTTTTGCTTACTTTTCTTTGGCGAAGCAAAGAAAAGTAAGTCGCCCGCTGCGATTAGGCGCATCTTTGCCGCTACACAAATGCTAACCACAAAGCACAAACTCCAAGCATGGTACGCGGCAAGACGCGTGTTTTAGCAAAATTGTTGTATAGATGCCAAATATTTGAAACCCCATTACCCAAAAAATGACCCCGCATCCCGACCCCGAAACCGCCCAAGAAATCGCCGCGCATCTGAACGACAGCCACGCAGACGGCGTGCTGAATCTTGCCCGCACCTTTGTATCCCCGAAAATTTCGCAGGCGCAAATCCAAACCGTCCACGCCGACGGCTTGACCCTGCTTGCCGGAAACCAAAGCCGCTTTCTTCCCTTTCTGCTGCGCGATGCCGATACCCGCGAGCAGGTGCATTACCTGATTTTCTATGCCCGCGTGCAACAGGGCGCGTTGATAGACGGCGGCGATTTCCGCTATTTCACCGTGTTGGGCAGCGAGCGCGTTTCGCCCAATATGCAGCGGCTCACGCTGAAAAGCCAATCACCCATTCCCGCAAACGAAGTGGGGCTGGCGTGGTATTTTACGCTGCACGCCGTATCGCCCGACAAGGGCCGTCTGAAAAACCTCAAACACCTGTTCCACCGCATCGTGATGCGGCTGCTGCGCCACACCAACGCCCACCGGCGGCAGAAAATCCTGAATACCTTTTATCAGGGCAAGCGTTACTACACCTTGCGCCGTGTCGAAAAATCTTCGGAAACACAAGCGCTTGAAGACATCGCGCTGGTAGACGTTTTTCTGCACGGCGACACCGCAGGCAGCCAATGGGCGCGGAACATCAAAATCGGCGACACCGTCCGCAGCAGCGCGGAGTACCGCGAGCAAACCGCCCACCTCGCCGCAGGACAAGCCCTGCTGATTGGCGACGAAACCGCGCTGCCCACCGTTGCCGCCCTGCTGGAAAACTGGCAGAACCCCGTTCCACCCATTGTTATCAGCATTACGCAACACCCTGACGACCAAGCCTATCTGCCCGACAGCCTGCTGCCCGAACGCACCACGCTCATCCGCATCAGCGCGGCAGACGACGTTGCCGCCGCCGTTACCGACAACCTGAAAAACATCGGCCAAACGGTTGAAACCGCATGGGGCGCATTGGAAGCCGGCGATGCCAACACCGTGCGCCGGCATCTGAAACAGCAGTTCGGCTTAACGGGCAAACAGGCCAAGATTAAAGGCTATTGGCGCTGGGAAGACGGAAAGGCCTAAACCTTTGCAAAAATAAAAAACGTCCGCCGGATGCCGTCTGAAATAGTCAATTTTTTAACCGACGTCATTCCCGCGCAGGCGGGAATCCGCGTTTTGTTCTCTGAAACTTATTTCAAAACAATATATTGCTTGCTTTTGACCGTGGATTCCCGCCTGCGCGGGAATGACGCCCGTGAAAGTGTCGGACGGCCATTCCGATTTTTACAACGGTCTCAGACCGTCTGAAAACCCCCGCTTCGCAGAAACCCGCTTTATCTGTTTTCAAACCGCCCAAACCGCACACAACCATCATGCTCAGCCGCCGACAATTCTGCCAAACCGCCCTATCCGCAACCGCCCTGCTGCTTTCCGGCTGCCTGCCCGACGGCGCGCGCAAAAGCCGTTTGCACGTTTACCACCCCCAATCAGGACAGGCGTTTCCCGTGCAGATCCGCCACGCGCTCGGCACAACCGCCATCGTCCGCCAACCGCAACGCATCATTATTTTGGGCGTGGAAACCGTCGACATCGCCTACGAACTCGGCGTGATTCCGCTGGCCATAGAAAGCAGTTTTTGGGGCGGCGACAAAGACGGTTATTTGGAATGGTACCGCCAAGCCGTTGAACAATCAGGGCAAAAGCTGCCCGAGTTTATCAATATGTATCCCGAGCCCGATGTGGAAAAACTTATCACCCTGCGCCCCGATGTGATACTCGCGCCCCAATCGGGCATAGATGCCCCGCTGTACCGCCAACTATCCGCCATCGCCCCTGTCGTCGCCTATCCCGACCGCCCGTGGCTCACGACGATAGACGAAATCATCACCCTCACCGCCGCTGCGCTGGGCAAACCCGCCGAAGCCGCCGCGCTGCGTCAAAAAATCGCCGGACACCAAGCCCGAATCAAACAGAAATATCCTCAGTTCCAACGCTATAACTTCGCCTATATTTACGGCAACGCCCGCCAATCCGCGCTCTCGGTTTACCGCGAAGGCGACACGCGCGTAGACGCTTTTACCGACATGGGCTTCCGACTCGCCCCGTTTGTGCAGCAACTGCCCATGCGGCCCGGCAGCTTCACCAGTACGCTGGGCATGGAAAACGCCGACCGGCTCAACGATGTTGATCTTTTGATTACATGGTTCAACACCGAACAGGAACGCGATCAAACCCTAAACCACCCGATTTTCGCCGGCATTCCCGCCGTGAAGCGCGGCTCGTATATCGCGTTTACCGACAAAGCGCTGGCCACCGCCATGTATCAAGGCACCCCGCTTGCGCTCAACTGGGGCTTGCAGCGGTTTTTACCGATGCTGCTGGATGCGCTGGCAAAAGTAGGCAGGTAGATGCTTTTCAGACGGCCTCAAATGCCACAGGCCGTCTGAAAAACTTTGAAACAACTGAAGACTGCTTGAAGGCCGTCTGAAACGCTTAAATCCGTCATTCCCGCGCAGGCGGGAATCCACGGTGAAAGACAGGCAACATTTTGTTTAAAAAATAAATTTCAGAAAATCAAACACAGATTCCCGCCTGCGCGGGAATGACGTCCGTGAAAGTGCCTGCGCTGAGCGTAGCTGGAGCGTAGCTGGAGCGTAGCTGGAGCGTAGCTGGAGCGTAGCTGGAGCGTCAGACGGCTGTTTTGATTTTTTACAAAGGCCGTCTGAAAACCATTTCATACCACATCATGAAAAAACAACTCTTCATCCTATCCCTATTGCTCGCCGCTACCTTGCTGTCCCTGATGCTCGGACTGGCGTGGGGCAGCAAGCCTTTAACCCTCGCAGACGTATGGCAATACTTTACCCGCCCCGGCCAATCCTACGCCGATCTGGTCATCGCCCACCGCATTCCGCGCACGCTGGCCGCATGGCTTTGCGGCGGCGCGTTGGGGCTGGCGGGCGCTTTGATGCAGGGGCTGACGCGCAATCCTTTGGGCGACTCGGGCCTGCTCGGCATCAACACAGGCGCGGCGGCGGCGATTGTCTTGACGGCGTTTTTCCCCGCCGCGGCTGCCGTTTCGTCCTATTGGCCGGCGATCGGCGGCGCGCTGCTGACTGCTCTGCTGGTTTGCCTGCTCGGCCTCACGGGCAGGGCGGAAAACCATTCGCGGCTGATTTTGGCGGGCGCATCCGTATCCGCCTGCTTGGGCGCGTTTGTGAACGCGGTATCGCAGGTAAACATCCGCACTTTCGATTTTCTGCGCTTTTGGGCAAGCGGCTCGTTCGGCGGCGTGGGCTTTGCCGATTTGACCAAATTCCTGCCGTTTTTCATTCCCGCCGCGCTGCTGGGCTTGGCGCTGGGTAAATTTGTCAACATCATCGCGTTGGACAAACACGTTGCCCGCTCGCTCGGCGCAAATGTTGTGGCCATACAAAGCCTTGTGCTGATTGCCGTGGCGGTATTGTCAGCCGCATCGGTTGCGCTGGCCGGCCCGATTGGTTTTGTCGGATTGGCCGCCGCGCATCTGTCGCGCCGTTGGACGGGCAACGACTACCGCTTTCTGCTTCCCGCCGGTTTGCTGTCGGGCGGCAGTCTGCTGCTGCTTGCCGATATTCTCGCGCGCTTGGTGCTTGCACCCGACGAAATCGCCACAGGCATCATGACGGCTTTGCTGGGTGCGCCGATACTTTACATTATGGTGATGCGCGGTGCGAAAGGACAATCATGAAGCAGGACGGTTTTTTTCTTCCCAACCCGCGCACGCGGCTGCTGACGCTGTGTTTTTCCGTACTGTTTGCCGTGCTGCTGCTGGTTTCCGCCACCGTGGGCAAACATCAGAACCTGTTGCCGCACGCGGGCAGCCTGTTTGCCGACGAAACCGGAGTGCCGCATTTTCTGTTTTGGCAGCTTTGGCTGCCGCGCGCGCTGGTTGCCGCGGGCGTGGGGGCGGCTTTGGCGGTTTCAGGCTGCTTTTTCCAACTGTTGAGCCGCAACCCGTTGGGCAGCCCCGATATTATCGGCATCAATGCGGGTGCAAGTTTGGGTGCGGTTGCCGTGAGCCTTGTGTGGGTGAACACGCTGCCTGTGACGCTGGGCGCGCTGATCGGCGCGGTTGCCACGCTGGTTTTGGTATTGCTGGGCAACGGCACGCGCAACAGATTCAGCCTGGAAATCGTCATCGGCGGCTTGGCGGTCAATGCGCTGGCCATGGCCGCCGTGCAATTCGTGCTCACGGGCGTGCGGCAGGAAGATGCCTATTTAATCAGCGTGTGGTTGAGCGGCAGCTTGGCGCAGCGCGGCTGGGGCGAAGTGGCGGTTGTGTGGACAACGCTGCCCGTGTGCGCCACCGCGCTTGCCCTGCTCGGCCGCCCGTTTGCGGTGATGCAGGTCAGCCCTGCCGCCGCGGCTTTTCTCGGCGTTCCGTTAAAAAAATATCGTTTTGGGGTTTGCTCGCCGCCACCATACTCGCCACCGCCGCCGTCGTTGCCGCCGGGCCGATTGCCTTTATCGCCCTTGCCGCGCCGCACCTTACCCGCAAAATTTTCAAAAGCAGCCGCCCGCTGATATTGCCGACCGCGCTGGTCGGCGCATCGCTGCTGCTGTTTTCCGACCTGCTCGCCCGTTTCCTGCCCATGCAGTCCGCCCTGCCCGTGGGCGTGTTTACCGCCGGCGTCGGCGGGCTTTACCTGCTGTATCTGATTTTCAGCGAGCGAAAATAGTTTTCAGACGGCCTGAAATGATTGAAGCAGCCTGAAATCCAACCCCAATCCCAACATTTTTCCAAAACCCGCCATGTTCCAAATTCAAAATCTGACCCTGTCCTACCAAGACAAAACCATCATCAACGACATCAGCTTCACCCTGCCCGAGCAGCAGATTACCGTATTCATCGGCGCAAACGGCTGCGGAAAATCCACCCTGCTCAAAGCCGTCGCCGGGCAGCTTCCGCCCAAGCACGGCGAAATCCTGCTGCACAGCAAAAACGTGTACCGCTACCCCGGCAAAGCCCTTGCGCAACAGCTTGCCATGCTCGCGCAAACCTCGTCCGCCGCAGAAAACATCAGCGTCGCCCAACTTGTCCGCTACGGGCGTTATCCCTATCACAGCCTGGTTTCGCGCTGGACAGACGAAGACGAAAAACAGGTGCAGCGCGCCATGCGGCTCACCCAAACCGACCACCTCGCCGACAATCTGCTCGACAACTTATCGGGCGGACAACGCCAGCGCGCATGGATCGCCATGGCGCTTGCCCAAGATACCCCCTATCTTTTTCTCGACGAACCCACCACCTATCTCGACCTGAACTACCAAATCGAACTGCTGGATTTGCTCAAAAACCTCAACCGCAAACAAAACAAAACCATCGTGATGGTGTTGCACGACCTCAACCTCGCCGCCCGCTACGCCGACTGCATCATCTCTTTAAAAAACGGCAAACTGCTGGCGCAAGGCGCGCCGCAAGAGGTGATTACCGCCGAAAATGTAGAAACCGTGTTCGGCCTGAAAAACCAAATCATCCAAGACCCCGTTTATCACACGCCGATGTGCGTCCCCATCGGCAGCGATGCGCATGAGGTGTAGAAGAAAACCGCGCTGACTGCCCTACCCGAAAATTTTCAGGATATTGAAAATATTTAATATTTCAGAACTGCAGACCTTCAAACGGATGCGAAACCCTCCCCTGCAAACGTTTCCGGAAGATTTCAGTTTTTTGGAAAGGTCTCAGTGCCGCCCCCTTTTGGCGTTTGCAGAAAATCGAAAAAGGCCGTCTGAAACCCCATGATTTCAGACGGCCTCAATTTTTCATCAAATTTCCCACCTGCCGCATTTTTCAGACGGCCTAGACTCCCAAATACCCTTCCCTGCTGCCCAGCCACCTGTCCAAATGTTTCTCCACAATATCCGGCCGCTCTTCAATCAGCTTGGGCGCGATTTCGCGGGCTTGTTCCAAGAGGTGCAGATCTTCCTCGAGATTGGCAAAACGCAGCATGGGCACGCCGCTTTGGCGGGCGCCGAGGAATTCGCCGGGGCCGCGGATATTGAGGTCTTGGCGGGCGATTTCGAAGCCGTCGGTGTGTTCGTAGATGACTTTGAGGCGGGCTTTTGCGGGTTCGCTCAAGGGTTCGGCAAACAGCAAAACGCAATGGCTGGCGGCGGCTCCGCGTCCGACACGGCCGCGCAGTTGGTGCAGTTGTGCCAAGCCCATGCGTTCGGCGTGTTCGATGACCATCAGGCTGGCGTTGGGTACGTCCACGCCGACTTCGATGACGGTGGTGGCGACCAAAACATTCAGACGGCCTGCACTGAAGTCGGCCATGACTTCGGCTTTTTCAGACGGCTTCATGCGGCCGTGGACAAGACCGATGGCGAGTTCGGGCAAGGCCGTCTGAAGCGTCTGCAGGGTTTCGGTGGCGGTTTGCAGTTGCAGGGTTTCGCTTTCTTCAATCAGCGGGCAAACCCAATAGGCCTGCCGGCCTTTGCGGCAGGTGTTCAACACGAAGCCTTCGACTTCGGCGCGGCGCAGGCTGTTGACGAGGCGGGTTTTGATGGGGGTGCGGTTGGGCGGCAGTTCGTCGATAACGGAAACGTCGAGGTCGGCGAAAAAGCTCATCGCCAGCGTGCGCGGAATGGGCGTGGCCGACATCATGAGCTGATGCACGTCCTGCCCTTTGTTTTTCAAGGCCAAACGCTGCGCCACGCCGAAGCGGTGCTGCTCATCGACAATCACGAGGCCGAGGTTTTGGAAAGCGACGTCGTCTTGAAACAGCGCATGCGTGCCGACGGCGATGGGCGCGAGGCCGTCTGAAACGGCGGCTTTGTTGGTTTCTTTTTCTTTTTTGCGCTGGCTGCCGGAAAGCCACGCCACGGCCAGGCCGAGCGGCTCGAACCATTGTTTGAACTTGGCGTAATGCTGTTCGGCCAGAATTTCGGTGGGCGCCATCACCGCCGCTTGGCAGCCCGCTTCGACGGCGGTGAGCGCGGCAAGCGCGGCGACGATGGTTTTGCCGCTGCCGACATCGCCTTGCAGCAGGCGGTGCATAGGGTGGGTTTGCGCCATGTCGGTGCGGATTTCGGCGAGCACACGCTGCTGCGCGGCGGTAAGCGCGAACGGCAGCGCGTTTAATAATTTGTCGGACAGTTTTCCGTTACCGCTCAATGGGTTGGCACTGCCGTTTACACGCTTCTGCCGCGCCAGCCGCATGGAAAGCTGCTGCGCCAAAAGTTCGTCGAATTTCAGCCGCTGCCACGCAGGGAGAGTGCCGTCTGAAAGCTGGTGGATGGTGAAACTCGGCGGCGGCGAATGCAGCAGGCGCAGGCTTTCGGCCAAGTGCGGCAGGTTCAGACGGCCTAACAATTCGTCGGGCAGCGTATCGTGCAGCGGCACGGTATCCAAGGCCGTCTGAACGATGCGGCGCAAAGTCGGCTGGTTCAGGCCGTTCACGGTCGGGTAAACGGGCGTGAGGCTTTCGGCCAAACCGGTATTGTCCGCATCGCGGATTTTCGGGTGGATCATCTCGTCGCCGTGAAAACCGTGCTTGATTTCACCCACCGCGCGGATGCGTTTGCCCACCGCCATCTGCTTCTGATGACTGGCGTAGAAATGGATAAAGCGCAGGTGCAGCACGCTGCCCGAACCGTCGGCAATCTGCACCACCAACTGCTTGCGCGGTTTGAACATCACTTCCTGATGAGTTACGGTTCCCTCCACCTGACACGGCACGCCGACCGGAGCATCGGCAATCGGCATGATGTGGGTTTCGTCTTCGTAGCGCAAAGGCAGGTGCAAAACCACGTCCCACGGCGTGTTGAGATTGAGCTTTTCCAGCTTTTTCGCAGCGGTTTCGGTCACTTTCAAGAGCTTTTGGTAAACGGGCAGCATGGCGGTTTCGGCGGTATTTTTTCCGGAGGGGGAGAGTTCGGGATTATAGCAAAGGGCGATTGGTGTTTCGGCCGGATTCGGCAACCGTTTTCAGACGGCCTTCAGCCTGCGCGGGTGGGTGTAAACCACCATAATTTGAAAACTTCAAATAGACATTTTCCGTTTCAGACGGCATGAAAATGGTGGGTTTACACCCACCCTGCGGTGTTTGCGGAACTTCACACTTTTCAGACGGCCCCGACCGTTTCAGGCCGTCTGAAAATCCCGCCAAACCTGTTTCACCGTTTCACACCAATCCCGCGCAAACTGTTCGGTATCGTAAACAGGGCTTTGCGCGGCCTGCGCGCGCATGGTTTGGCGGACGGCGGCGAGTTCTGCCCAATGCGCTTTATCCGCCCAGTAAAACGCCTGCGTCAGGTAATCTTCCAAGCGGTGTGCGACCCATTCGGGATAGCCTGAGGCCGACATGAGCTGCTGCCCCTGCCGCCCGAGCATGCCCTCGAGGGCGAGGGTAAGGGTGGGAACGCCCATCCACAGGGCGTCGGTGGTGGTGGTGCCGCCGGGAAACGGGAAGGTATCCAAGATTAAATCGACTTCGTGATGGGCGGCGTAATATTGTTCGGAACCGCTGTGACCGTGGAAATGCAGGGTACCGTCTGAAAATCCGGCGGCCAGCAGCCGCTGCTCGAATTCGGTTTGCTCGGTGCTGCCGTTTTCCAGCCGCGCGGATTGGAAACGCCAATGCGCGCTCGGGAATTTTTTCGCCACGGCCGCCCAGGTTTTTAAAACATTGTCGTTGAGTTTGGTGAGGTTTTGGAAACAGCCGAAGGTGATGTAGCCGTTTGTTAACGCGGGTAAGCCGTTGACGGGAATATCGGTTTTCGGCGGCGCCATACACAGGCGCGTGTGCGGCAGGCGGTACACTTTTTCGCGGAACCATTGTTCTTCCGGTTCGGGGACGCACCAGTCGTCGGCCAACACGGCCTGAACGGTCGGCAGGCCGGTGGTGGCGAAATAGCCGAGCCAGGAAATCTGCAAGGGCGCGGCCTGCGCGGCGAAGATGCCCATGCGCGCGCCGGCGGTGTGACCGTTGAGGTCGATGAGGATGTCGATGCCGTCTGAACGGATTTGGCGGACGGCTTCTTCGTCGGATAAGTCTTTGATGTCGCGCCAGATTTGAAACGCGGGGCGGATTTCTTGGCTGAGTTCGTCGTAAATCGGCGAGTTGTGGTAGGCCGCCCATTCAAACTGCAGCGCGGCTTCGGAAAGCAGCAGCCCTTTGGCAAACATACCGACGGGGTGGCGGCGCAGATCGGAAGACACCAGCCCGATGCGCAGTTTGGCTGTCGTTTTTTCAGACGGCATGGCGCTCGGGCGGCCTGCGTCAACCGCCTGCGCGATGTACAAATCGCCCAAACGGAAGCTGTCGGCGGCCACTTCGGCGGCGCGGTTGACGATATAGAGGCGGTTGAGCACCAAATCGCTTTGTGCTTCGATGCTGTCGGGACGCAGCTTGAGCGCGCGGTCCAATGCGCCGCAGGCTTCTTCGTAACGGCGTTGGAAATGCAGCATTTTAGAGAGGCCGACCCATGCGTCGTACACGTCGTCTTGCAGCGCAAGCGCTTTGCGGTAGCTGCGTTCGGATTCGGCATAGTTTTTCAGACGGCGGTGTGCCCACGCGTTGTCGAGCCAGATTTTGAAACGCTCGGGCTGCAAGGCCAGCAGCCGTTTCTGATAAATATCCGCACCCGCGTAATCGCCGCTGTTAAACCGCAGCATCGCCGCATATTCGAGCGCGGCGGCGTGATTGGGCTCGCGCTTCAAAACTTCGTCAAACACTTGTTTGGCTTCGTCTTTTTTATCTGCTTCAAACAGCACCGAAGCAAGATTCTGCCAAATGTCGGCGGCATCGGCTTTGAGTGCGAGCGAACGGCGCAAATGCCGTTCGGCCTCGTCAAAACGCTTGAGCTTGTGGCAGGCGTTGCCCAAATTGCTCCACACCGAATGGCTGCGCCTGTTTTCGGGAATCCGCATCCAAACCGCCACCGCAGCTTCCGTCTGCCCCGTTTGCGCAAAAACGGCGGCTTTGAGGTTGAGCAGGTCCTCCTGCTTGGGATAATGCGCGAGCAGCCGTTCGGCCAGCTTTGAGGCCGTCTGAAAATCCCCGCGCGAATAGGCCGCCGAGGCTTCGGCAAAACCGCTGCGCAGGTCGGGTTTGGCGGGATGTTTTTTAAGCGGAATTCTGTTTTGTGTTTTCATAAGAAGTTTTCCCTATTGTCTTATTATATTTAAGGAAAGGCCGTCTGAAAATTCGCTAACCATTTTTCAGACGGCCCGTTGTTTCAATATTACTTAGCCAGCGGCGGATCTGTCCAAACGCTGCGGTATGAAGTGTAATAGGTAAGCATTACCCAAGTATAAACCATCAAAAAAACCAGCAGATAAAGCGGAATAACCAATAAAATAAGAAATACCGAAGCCTCTCCGCCCCCGCTACTACCTACGGCAGGACCTGCCGCCAGCAGGCCAATAATAACGCCGCCGATGCCGCAGATAACAATCCACACCAGTATATTGATTAAAAAAGCGGGAATGTTGCGCAAACAGGCTTTAAAGCTCATTTTCATAGCCGTCAACGGACGAATGTCATTCAGCGTAATCAACGCCGGGGCGAACCATACCATCATGCCGTTCGGGAGCAACAGAAGAAAGGCCAGCAAACTCCAAAGTATGATTTTGCCGGAATACTGCCCCATTGCCGCTGCATCGCCGGACGATACGGCAGACAGCTCCGGGCTGACTGCCAACGCCGAAACGACTACCACAGTCAGTACCAAAATAGAAATAGCGCCGCTGATTAAGGTCAGGACCAGCAGTTCCATACTTTTATGTTTAAATCCCGAAAAAATATAGCCGAATTTCAGACTGCCACCCTCTGCCAGCGCATCGCAGGAAAAAATATAACCGCCGATAAACAGAAAAGTCATCATGCCGCTGACAATCCCACCTATAAAGGGAATTATCTGCAACAGCATGGAAATCAGTATCATCACAAAAGTCATCCACAACCACATCCCTTTGCGCCGTGAAAACAGAAGCATGGCCTGAGTCACCCAACTGAGCCCTTTACCCGCAGAGACGCGGCGCGGCTCACTCAGAAGCTGCGGAGCATTTTTTGCTTCATTTTCGATGGTGTTCTGAATCCCGGATTGATCCATAATTACTCCTTTACAAATAATAAGTCTCGGAAAAAGCTGATTCATTTAAACAGATATGAGGATAATCTGTCAAAGACGGGGTCTCTGTCGCTACCGGAAAAACCGATGTTTATTTTTTTAATAATGCCCGTTTGACGATAATCAGCCAGTCTTTCTTATCTAAAACAGGACGTTGTTCGAAAACATTGTATTTACAGCCGTCGAGTTTTTGCAGAATCAATTGTCCGCCGACAATAATCATACGCAGCTCGAAGCCGATACGGCCTTTGAGCGTTTTACCCAACGGCGAGCCGCCTTTAAGCATCTGAAATGCGCGTTCGCACTCGTATGCCATCAGTCGTTGAAACGCAAAATCCGCCTGTCCGCCGGAAATTTGCGCTTCGCTGACATTAAATCTCGTCAAATCGTCCTGCGGGATATAAACGCGGTCTTTCTGCCAATCTACAGCTACGTCCTGCCAAAAATTAATCAGTTGCAAAGCTGTGCAGATACCGTCGCTTTGCGCAATACTTACGGGGTCGGTCTCACCGTAAAGATGGAGCATTATTCTGCCGACGGGATTCGCCGAACGGCGGCAGTAATCCACCAGCTCGCCGAAATTCTGATAACGCTTTTTGACCACGTCTTGATGAAATGCGGAAAGCAAATCGTAAAACGGCTCAAGCGGCAGCGAAAACGGCCGGATTGCTTCATTCTGCAAACGCTGCATCAGCGGGGTTTCCGGCTTTTTCCCGTTACGAATCAAATCCAATTCGTTTTCTAAATGATCCAATCCTTGCAGACGTTCTGCATCTTCAGCATTACCCTCATCCGCAGTGTCATCTGCGGTGCGCGCAAATGCATAAATGGCGTGCACCGGTTTACGGAGGCGGCGCGGCATTGCCAGCGATCCGACCGGAAAATTTTCATAGTGGTTTACAGACATACTGTTTTTCTCATACGCAAACAGCCTGAGTTTTGATTTTCAGACAGCATTACCCTCCCCCACTGTTTCAAAAATTCATCTCAGATTTTTGCGTTTCCAAATATGAAAGAGGCACCGTCTTGCCGATGCCTCTTTTAAATCAACTACCCATCAGTTTCAAGCGCTGACCTGGATTGACTGTACGGGTATTCCGATTCCAACGGCGGATATCGTTAATATCCACATTAAAACGGCTGGAAATCGTATTCAAAGTATCACCTTTGCGCACTGTGTAAGAAACATTGCGGATATTGCTTTGCTTAGCTTTATTCGGCGCAGAAGCGCTGACTTTGAGCAGCTGGCCTTTACGGATATTGTTGCCTTTAATATTGTTGGCAGTAATCAAATCCGCAACGCTTAAATTATAACGCTTGGAAATATTGAACAATGTATCGCCATCTGCCACTCGGTGCATACCTGATGCAACCTGTTCGCTACCGCCAGACTGCCCGCCTGCGCGCGCGAGTCGGCTATTCAAGCGTTTTTGCTGTTTCACACGGTTTTCAGCAATCCGCACCGTACGAGCTTGCGCAGCTGCCTCACTTGCTACAGCGACTTGCTGATTTGCAGTCTGCGCAGCGCCGTCATCAAAGCGGACGGAAGATTTCTCAACCAAAGCCATCAAGGAGTCTTCAGCCGTCTCAGCCACATTTCCTCCGTGATCAACTTTGGTCGGCAGAGGCAAAGGTTCGCTTACCGCCACCGTAGTGACAGCTTGGCTGTTTTGTGCAGACTGAACCGGTGCAGCATTTACAGTTGTTGCGACAGCCGAAGCAGGTTTGGCATCATTTTTAACTAAGCTGGAAGCAAGACTGATAGGCTTGGACTCCGTCTCGGCCTTTGCAATCTCTGACACAGGTGCTTCAACAACCGTTGACACAACGGCAGGTGAAGCAGAAGCAACCTGCGCCGATTTGGCTTGGGCATCAGCTTGAACTGTAACCGTAGCAGCTGATTTGGTGCGGTTGATAAAATCAACCGGCGCAACAAATCGTGGGGAAACCTCAGCAACCACAGGTATATCAACTTTAACAAATTGTTTTGCCGCATCAACTTTTACGGCCTTAGCCACCTGAACAGGCGCATACTCAGGTTTGCTTGCGCGATAGGAATCAGGGGTATAGGAGATATCAGAAACATTAGCTGCATTTTGCGCAACCGAACCGGCAGGAATACTGTTTTTCGATACCAAAATATTACGGCCTGCGGAAAGCGTATTACTGCTGATACCATTCAAGCGTTTGATTTCAGAAACACTCATATTCGTTTCTGAAGCAACTGTATTCAAACCGGTATTACCATAAGATTTATAGACATCCCAAGACAATAAGGAATCAGGATTTGCCGAGCGGTAATTTTTCTCAAATGTAGCAACCGAATCAGCAGGCAGCAACAGCTTGCGATTATTTTTAGGAATAAAAACAGGCGCATTAAATGCAGGATTCAGGGCCAAAAACTCACTCTCACTGATATTGGCCAAACGTGCAATGACGCTGTTATCAATCGGCCTGTCAACGCTAACAGCTTTAAAATACGGGCGGTTGCCGATGTCACTGATATGCATACCAAATGACTGCGGGCTGGATACAATATTACGGACAGCCAAAAGTTTGGGCACATAATTCCGCGTTTCATCAGGCATCCGCAGATTTTCGTAAGTCGGTTCCAATCCTTGCGCACGCGCACGGTTAACAGCACGACCGACGTTACCTTCACCCCAGTTATAGGCAGCAAGCGCCAAAGACCAGTCGCCAAACATACCGTGCAGATATTGCAGATAATTCAAAGCAGCGTCGGTTGCCGCATAAACATCATGACGTCCGTCGTATAAAGCGCTTTTTTCCAAGCCGTAATGGCGACCGGTAGACGGCATAAACTGCCACAAACCGGAGGCACCCACATGGGATTTGGCTTTAGTTACAAACGCGCTTTCAATAAACGGCAGCAAGGCAATTTCAGCCGGCATATTGCGTTTTTTCACCTCATTCGCAATATGATACATATAGGGCTTACTGCGGTTGATTGTGCGGTCAAAATACGCGCTGTTGGCACTGAATTTGCTTTCATGGCGGCGAACCAGCTCTGCATTAACTTCGCCGATACGGAAATCTTTGCGCAGATTTGCCCATAAGCTGCCCGAACCGAATACTTGGGATTTAGCCTGATCAAGCAATGCAGAATTAAGGCGCATCATAGACATACCGATTTGATTCGGGGTCGCATTTGAATTTTGCGCATGGGCAGCGCCAGAGATTGCGGAGAGACCTGAAACGGTCAGAGCGATGGTCTTCAGTTTTGCCATGATAAAGAAATAATTAAGTAGTTGAATAGGGGAGATTTTTCACCTAAATGTTAATATCTGATGATGTTAACGTCAAGTTTATTATGGTTTATTTACTTAAGCTGTTGTCTTGACACCCGCTCCGGCAAGCGGCTGAAAGCAAATCTTTTCATTGCATAATTGCAAACAAACGACTTTCCTAAAACATGCAGGCCGTCTGAAAACTGCTTTTTTTCAGACGGCCTGCTTTACTTTAAAACATCAGCGTTCGCTCATTGCCTGTTTCATGCGTGTAATCGGCTTAATGAGATATTGGAAAACGGTTTTTTCACCAGTTTTCACGTCAACTGTTGCGACCATACCCGGAATAATCGGCATCGGTTTACCGTTTTTATCCTTCAGGCTGTTGCTGTCGGTTTGCACCAAAATCCGGTAATAAACTTGATTCGGATCAAGTTTCAAATCGTTGGTACGGTTCTGCATAGAATTGCTGACCGTATCAGGACTGATTAAGGTTACCTTACCGTCTAAACCGCCGTAAATAGCGTAATCATAGGCGCTGATTTTCACAACTGCCGGCAAGCCCGGTCTTAAGAAAGCAACGTCTTGCGGACGGATATAAGCCTCGACCAATAATTTATCGTCCAGAGGCACAATCTGCATAATGTCCTGGCCGACATTGACCACACCACCAACCGTGTTGATTTGAATATCTTTTACGATGCCGCGCATAGGGGCACGGATCAAGGCGCGATCCACAGGGTCGGCGCGCATTGCCATATTTTCTTTTGCTTGTGCCAATTCCGATTCCGCCTGCACCAATTCGTTATTGGCATCTGCCATATAGCGGTTTTTACGTTCGGCAATTTGCAGGGTCAATTCGCTTGATTCGCGGCGCATACGCAGTAATTCAACTTCGGAAACAACACCTTGGGCTACCATTGGCGCTGTAATTGCAATTTCCTTATCCAAAGTTTCCTTACTCAACTGTAAGCTGCGAACGGCATCCGTTACGGCGCGGCGGCGGGCATCAAAAGCGGCCTGTTCGCGTTGGCGTAAATCTTTGCTGACGTTTGCAGGGAAAGAAAGAACGGTTCCGTAAGATTCCGCTTTCAAGCGGGCGATCATTGCCTCCAAATTTTGAACTTTGGCCTCACTTTCACGCAAAATAGCCGAACTGCGGGTATCGTCCAATTTCAAAAGAATTTGGCCTTTTTCAACGATATCACCCTCTTTAACCAAAATTTCGGTAATGATACCGGGGTCAAGGCTTTGTACGACTTGTTCGCGACTACTCGGAATCACATTACCGTTTCCTCGGGTCACTTCTTCAATCGGGCTGTTGTATGCCCAAATAACAAAGACGACCAAAAAAACGAAAAACAGAATAATGACCCAAAATTGCCCGCTGTGCTTTTCTTTTTGCAACGCTGCATTCAAGTCATTAATTAGATGCAGGTCTTTTGATTTTACGTTGTTTTCACTACTCATAATGATGAACCCCAAAAGGTTTTGGTTTGAGGCCGTCTGAAAAACGGACGGCCGTTTATTATTTCTAATCCGTATTAATTAGCTGCCTGCGCGCCGCCGACCTGCACATTGGCATTTTGATTGCGGACGGTTGCACTTCCGCCGGCCGGCTTGGCTCTGTTTTGCTCATTCTGCATCAAGTTCTGCAAAACCAAATCGCGCGGGCCGTCCATCACAACTTTGCCGTTATCCATCACAATAATGCGGTTGACGATTTGCAATACCTGCGGACGGTGCGTTACCAAAATCATCGTACGGTCTTTACCCCATTGCGCAATGGAATTCAAAGCCATGCGCTCGGTTGCCTGATCCAAGCTGGTAGTCGGTTCGTCCAACAATACAACTTTCGGGTGACGCAAGGTCATGCGCGCCAACGCAATAATCTGTTTCTGACCGCCGGACAAGCCTAATCCGTCTTCGCCCAACGGCATATCCAAACCGCGCGGGTGGCTGCGGATAATTTTATCCAAGCCGAAACGCTTCAATGCAACCAGTAAATCCTGATCGGTCGAGTAACCGTCGGCACGCGCCAAATCCATGTTTTCACGCAATGTTCCCAAAAACAGCCGCGGAGACTGGCTTAACAAAACCACTTGGTTGCGCAGGAAATTCGGATCAAGCTGGCGCATGTCCACGCCGTCTAAGGTGACATTGCCTTTTTCCGTATCATACAAACCGCTTGCCAGTTTCAGCATGGTACTTTTACCGCTGCCGATACGTCCTAAGATACCGACTTTTTCTCCCGGATTGATGGTAATGCGCAAATCGCTGACGGCAGCATTGCTGTCGGCCTGATATTTGAACGATACGTTTTCAAACGTAATCGCACCCTGCACATTATCCAGTGTAATGTATTTGCGCTCCGGGTTGCGCTCAATCGGGCGCGATACGATGTCGTTCACACCGCGCAATGCCAACTTAGCCTGCTGGAAGCGAGTTGCCAAACCTGCAATCTGAGCCAACGGCGCCAATGCGCGACCGGACAGGATAACGGAAGCAATCAGCGCACCCATGGTAATCCGGTCTGTGGGATTTTCTGCGTGAATCAGATAAGTACCGACCACAACCAAGAAAACGGTATTTAACTGCTGCATGGCAACGGCAAAGTTAACCATCAAGTTGCTGGTATCTTTGACTTTAATAGAGGACGCTGAAGTTTTCGCGGTGTATTCGTCCCAGCGCTGCTGTGCCCACGAAGTTGCATTATTGGTTTTCAGCGTTTCGATACCCTCGATGGCTTCGACCGCCAAGCCGGAACGTTGCGAACTTTCCTTCATGGATTCGTTGATATAGCGGGAAAGCGGGCGCTGAACCAACAAGCCGATAATGACGACGATGGGAATAATGGTGAGCGGCACCAATGCCAGCTTACCGCCCACAATGCCGATAACGGTAATAAACAGCAGCAAAAACGGCAAATCGACCAAAGTCAGCAAACTGGCGCTGGTCATAAATTCACGCACTGATTCAAACTCGCGCAGATTGTTGGCATACGAGCCGGAAGATGCCGGACGATCAGCCAACCGCAATGCCATCACGCGGCGGAACAGCGCCGAGCTGATAATCAGGTCAGCTTTCTTACCGGCAATATCTGTCAAATGGCCGCGAATCATTTTGGCCGCAAACTCAAACAAAACCGCCAGCACCACACCGATGCTCAATACCCACAGCGTTTCGTAGGCTTGGTTCGGAATCACACGGTCATACACATTCATCACATACAGCGAGCTGACCAAAGCCAAGAAGTTGATAATGAACGTCGCCAAAATAACCTGATAATAATAGCCGCGGAAACGCCAAATCACCTTCCAAAACCATGCTTTCGGTAAATGATATTCCGGCAGCTCGGAACGGTTGTCCGAAACCATTTTCGGTTTGATAAACCAGCAAAATCCCAAATAAAGAATGGAAAGCTGTTCGTAATCGAGCACCTGCTCCAAGCCATCTGCCTGAACGACATGGTATTTCCGGTCTTTGCCTGAACCCTCGATCTTGGTAATTACCAGCGCTTCTTCGCTGTGTAAAACCGCCAAAACCGGCACAGCCAGCGAAGGAATGTCTTCCAGCTTCCGTTTTGAGAGCGTGTTTTCAAAACCGTGGCTGCGCAAAACTTCCGTCAGCGAATGGTAATTGATGTTCAGTTTTTTATCCCGCACCACTTCTGCCGACAGCGCAGCTTCAGACACAGGCGCCCCAAGCAGACGGGTAACCAGCGCGATATGTTCGATAATAGCTTTCATGATGTTAATTCGCGTAATGAGATTGAATTTTCTAAAGTTATTGTTTTACACCAGCCCAATTTGCCATTTGAGACTGCGTAACCAAATACTGCAAAGCCGCGTCGCGGAAATCGTTATGTGCGGCAACATTTTCCTGCTCGATTCCCGCGAGCTCGTTATAGGCACCTAAAACGTCAGTCAGCGTGCGGCGGGCGATTTTGAACTGCAACTCGTAGGTTTTGACGACATCTTTTTGCGCGGCAATATGGCGGGAAGTAATTTCCGCCCGCTGCTTGCTCTGCTGCATATCGATTTCGGCGGTTTGCGCTTTTTCGCTGACATCGCGCAGAATCTGCTCCGACTTCGATTCCGCCGCAACCAGCGCATGAGCGTTTTTCTGAACATTATTGCGCGCGGCGATATCCAAAACATTCCAAGCCATATTCAGGTAAACCTGTTTGGTATCGCGGCTTGCCGTACCTTCCAAATTGATCGACGGCAGTCGTTGGGCTTTGGAAACATCCAATTCGGCCTTAACGCTCTGCTGTTCGGCCACTTGCGCGCGGTAAGACGGATTGAGGTTCTTATCTGCATTTTTATAACGCTTGACCAATGATTCGGCCGTCTCGCCGCCAAACGGATCCTCCAAATCGGCCGCCACTAATTTTTTTCCCGTATAACGTGACAAGCGGCTCAAATACAATTCCATCGTGCGCTGTTGTTGGGAAATTGCCGTTTCCACCTGAAGCTGGCGGGCACGGGCTTCAATCAGCTCGGAACGGCGGCCTCCGTCGTATTTGACGATAACATTCAAATCTTTCAACAGATTATTATGGCGCACCAGACTTTTCTGATTAATCAGCAGCATTTCTTTTGCACGCAAAGCGCCCAGATACAGCTTGCCGATTTCGCTGCCAAGCTGCTCTTGGGTTTCAAAATATTTGTATTTGAAATATTCCTCTTTGCTTTTATCGCGGCGGACGGCCGACTGGATACCGCCCCAAGAATAGAGGTTCAAGCTGCCGCGCACACCGAGGCCGCCGTCGAGGTCGTTACTCTCATATTTGTTTTTCTGCGCCAAAACCTGCGTGCCGGTCAGCGTCAGCACGGGATAGTGGCCTGCGCGGGTAGCTTTGGTGGCGCTTTTTGCCGAATCCTCGTTGGCTTTCGCCTCCAAAACATTGGGGTCGGAAACCATGGATTTTTTGAGAATGTCTTTCAAGCCGTACGCTCCTGCTGGGACGCAAAGTGCACAGCAGACCGACATGACTGAAATTTTTATTAAAAAGCCGCGCCCCAAGCGGGACGGTTTTTTACTGAATCGGGAATTTGACATAGGGATTACAACAGGTGTTGTCCGTTAATGTGTAAGGCCGTCTGCGGGTTTATTCAGAAAAGAAAGCAGCCTACTGCTTAATGAAGACAGCATACCACTTTATTTAACATTTTCCATCATTTCAGGGACAAACGGTATGAATAAACGACCGAAAGGCGATAAAATTTTACATTATCTCGTTAGTTACCATAACAAACGTCATATAATTTGCATTAAAAACTGTATAAATACCTGTTTATTTACAACAAGTTAGAAACCAAATCACTTTTTGTTAATATGTGTTGCACGAATACCAACAAATAAAAACCAAAGGCCGTCTGAAAACCACCTTCCGTTTTCAGACGGCCTTTGCGGCATTTACTGATGCGCCGCAATAATCTGCAACATTTGCGCCAACACTTTCGGGTTGCCCGCAACCACATTACCGCTTTCCAGCCAGCCCTCATTGCCCTGCATATCGGTGACGATGCCGCCGGCTTCTTTCACGATCAACGCGCCTGCCGCGATGTCCCACGGTTTGAGGTTAAACTCGAAAAATCCGTCCAAACGCCCTGCCGCCACGGCGCACAAATCCAGCGCAGCCGCACCTTCTCTGCGACCGCCTGCGGTTTTTGAGAGAAAATCCTTCAAGATTTCCAAATACTTGTCCATCATGCTTTGATCGACCACAGGAAAACCCGTACCAATCAGACAGCGGTTCAACTCGATGCGGCCGGAAACACGGATACGGCGGTCGTTCAACAGTGCGCCCTTACCGCGCGACGCCATATAAAGGTCGTTGCGCTCAGGCGCGTACACCAGCGCTTCCTGCAACACACCTTTGTGCAGCAGTGCCATAGAAATTGCGTATTGGGGATGGCCGTGTAAGAAATTGGTCGTGCCGTCGAGCGGATCGATAATCCACTCGTATTCGGCGTTGGCCTTGCCGTGCGAACCGCTTTCCTCGCAAGTGATTTTATGGTGCGGATAAGCCTCTTTGAGCGCATCGACCAAAATCATTTCCGACTCGCGGTCAACATTGGAAACAAAATCGTTGAATGCCTTGCTGTCCACCTTGACGGCATCCAAATTGCCGCCGGCGCGGATCATCATCTGGCCGGCCTTGCGCGCAGCCTTAAAAGCAGTGTTTAAAATCGGGTTCATGGCTTTCTTCCTAATCGGGTACAATACCGCCTGACGCCGCACGGATGCAGCGCCAAACACACAACGTTTTCACGTTTCCAATGCTGTTAAAGAACTTTATCAAAGACATTTCAGACGGCCTCTGCAACACGCAGGCCGTCTGAAAAAACAGATGCCGCATTATAACCGATTGACTGCCGTTCCGAAACAAAACATGACCCTTTCCAAACCCAATCTTCCCGACTATTTACAGAACATCCGCGTCATTTTGACCCGCACCAGCCACCCCGCCAACATCGGCTCGGCGGCGCGCGCCATGAAGACGATGGGGCTGACCAGACTCATCCTCGTCGCCCCCAACCTCATCGCCACCCCGATGACCGGAAACCCGCCCGCATTCGACCCGCAAAACCCGCAGGCGTTTGCCCTGCCCGAAGAAAGTTTCATCCTTGCCTCAGGCGCAGCCGACGTTTTGGAACACACCGAAATCACTTCGACGCTCGACGAAGCCCTTGCCGACACCACAATCAGCTGCGCCCTCACCAGCCGCCGCCGCGAAATCACCGTACCGCTGCAAACCCCGCGCCAACTCGTTCCCGAGCTTTTACAGGCCGCGCAGCGCGGCGAAACCGTCGCCCTCGTCTTCGGCAACGAAACCTTCGGCCTGAGCATCGAAGAAGTCCAAGCCTGCAACCGCCTGATGACCATCAACGGCAATCCCGACTACTTCTCGCTCAACCTCGCCCAAGCCGTGCAAGTCGTCTGCTACGAAATCTTCAGCCAAACCGACACCCCCATGACCCATCTTCAGCAGGAAGACCGCGCCGCCACCCACGCGCAAATCAGAGGCATGGTCGAACACATGGAAAGCCTGATGAACGACGTGGACTTTTTCAGACGGCGCAACAGCGAACGCCTCATGCGCCGGATGCAGAGCTTGTTTGGCCGCGCCAACCCCCAAACCGAAGACATCGACATCCTGCGCGGCTTCTTCAGCACCGTCAAACAGCATTTGAAAGACTGAATTTTCAGACGGCCCGGTGTACCAATCAGGCCGATACCCTTACAAAAATCAAAGAGGCCGTCTGAAAACCAAACCGCCTATGAACTACGCCCTCGACGCCCTTTGGTGGAAACTCACCGACCGCCCCGTGCGCGACCTCGCCGCCCTGCTGACCGCCCCGCCCTTGTGGGCAAGCGGCTGTGAATTGGGCGTGCGCCAACTTTTGGGCGAACGCGGTTTCCGCTACCTTTTGGATTTAGACGCCGACCCGCAGCCGCTGGCCGACTACCTCGCCGAACACGCCCCGTTTGCCCACCGCTTGGGGTTGTATGCCGAACACCTTTTGGCGTTTTGGTTCAATCACGCACCGCACGCCGAACTGTACGCCCACAACCTCCCCGTCGTTTCAGACGGCCTCACCCTCGGCGCCGCCGATTTCGTCGCCTCGCTCAACGGCAAGCTCTACCACATCGAGCTGGCCTGCAAATATTACGGCAGCGCAAACGGCAGATTGGACGATATGTGCGGACTCAACCGCAGCGACCGCATGGCCGACAAAGGGGCCAAACTGCCGCAACAACTGATGTTGCTCAAACTTTCAGACGGCCTCAAAACTTTGAAAAACAACGGTTTGCAGTTTGACGACCTACAGCCCGCTTCCATCGTACGCGGCATCGGCTTTTTCCCGCCAAACACCGCACCCGAACCGCCGCTAAATCCCCACGGCTGGCACGGCCTGTATCTGACCGATTGGCGCGAATATCCGTTTGACAATCCGAACGCCC
This sequence comes from Neisseria chenwenguii, assembly GCF_002216145.1. Taxonomy (NCBI): domain Bacteria; kingdom Pseudomonadati; phylum Pseudomonadota; class Betaproteobacteria; order Neisseriales; family Neisseriaceae; genus Neisseria; species Neisseria chenwenguii. Next base: position 2,141,952 of record NZ_CP022278.1, on the reverse strand, counting down.
GTTTCTATAAAATCGGCCGCATGGACTATCTCGCCCCCGCCCGCGTCAGCGAAACCGAAACCCTGACCACCGACGCCGTTACGCAGATTTCAGACGGCCTCATCGCCGTATTGGAACACCGCCCCGACGGCTTTTGGCACGAAGTTTTGCGGATTATGAAAACAGAGGCCGTCTGAAAAATAATTTGGAATAACACCCGCAGACCGAGCTGATTGATGAGCCTGTCGGACCACCGGCCCGGGACCTTTGCAAAATTTACAAATACCGTTCAAAAGCCGTCTGAAACGCTAAACCCAACATTCCCGCCGACAAACTTTCAGACGGCCTACGAGTACCCGTAGGCTGGGCTTCAGCCCAGCAAAACCAAATAAAATAAGTTTCAAATGACAAAATGCTGGGCTAATGGTTCGACAAGCTCACCAACCGGGCCCAGCCTGCATAATTTCCTCACTTCAACCGACAACCTTTCAAACAGCCCCCAATGCCGTCTGAAAAACCCGACCCCATCCGAAAAAGACCGCCCATGAATATCCTCCGACTCGACCATACCGCCTCCCTGCTCGCCGAAATGCTGACATTCAAACAACCCGCCGACGCCGTGCTTTCCGCCTATTTCCGCGAACACAAAAAACTCGGCCGCCAAGACCGTCACGAAATCGCCGAGACGGCGTTTGCCGCACTGCGCCATTACCAGAAAATTTCCGCCGCGCTGCGCCGTCCGTACGCCCAGCCGAAAAAAGCCGCGCTGGCGGCGCTGGTGCTCGGGCGCAGCGTCAACATCAGCAGTTTGAAAGACATGATTGACGACGAGGAAACCGAGTTTCTCAGCCGGCTCAAAGCGCGCAAACAGGAATTTTCAGACGGCCTCAACACCGCCGCCGAGCTGCCCGAATGGCTCGTCGCCCAACTCAAAAAACATCACGGCGACGACGAAATCCTCCGCTTCGGCCGCAGCATCAGCCAGCCCGCGCCGCTGGATTTGCGCGTCAACACGCTCAAAGCCAAGCGCGACAAGGTTTTGGCGGCACTGCAAGACGAAGGCTTACGCGCCGAAGCCACGCCGTTTTCGCCGTGGGGCATCCGTTTGCGGGACAAAACCGCCATCAACCACCACAGGCTGTTTTCAGACGGCACACTCGAAGTGCAGGACGAAGGCAGTCAGCTGCTCGCCCTTTTGGTCGGTGCCAAACGCGGCGAAATCGTCGTCGATTTCTGCGCCGGCGCGGGCGGAAAAACGCTGGCCGTCGGCGCGCAAATGGCCAACAAAGGCCGCATCTACGCGTTCGACATTGCCGAAAAACGCCTAGCCAACCTCAAACCGCGCATGACCCGCGCCGGCCTGACCAACATCCACCCCGAGCGCATCAGCAGCGAACACGACCCGCGCACAGGCCGTCTGAAAGGCAAAGCCGACCGCGTTTTGGTCGATGCCCCCTGCTCTGGCTTGGGCACGCTGCGCCGCAATCCCGACCTCAAATACCGCCAGTCGCCCGAAACCGTCGCCAAATTATTGGAACAGCAAGCAAGCATCCTTGCTGCCGCCGCCGAACTGGTCAAACCGCAGGGCCGCTTGGTTTACGCTACGTGCAGCATTCTGCCCGAAGAAAACGAGTTGCAGGTCGAACGTTTCCTCGCCGGACATCCCGATTTCACGCTGCTTGACTGCGCCGAACTGCTGAAACAGACCAAGGTGGATTTGGACACCGGCAAATACCTCCGCCTCGATTCCGCCGCACACCAAACCGACGGCTTTTTCGCAGCAGTGATGCAGCGCAAGGATGCGGTTTGATAAACCGATGATTTGTCTTTAAAAATGTTGAACGGATTTGGCCGTGGTTTTCAGACGGCCTAAAAATCAAGATGGCCGTCTGAAACTTTTACGGACGTCATTCCCGCGCAGGCGGTAATCCACGCATAATTTTCTAAAACTTGTTTTAAAACAATGTATTGCTTGTTTTCAACCGTGGATTCCCGCCTGTGCGGGAATGACGGCACTTGAAGAATTCACCGTTTCAGACGGCCGTTAGGCAGGCGTTTCTTATTTTTGCAACGGTCTCGTCCTTTTCCTGCCTTTTAATTTGCCCCTATTGATTTCAGGCCGTCTGAAACCATATCCCCGACATTATCTTTGTTATTTCCGAAAGTCCGCCATGAGCAAAACCGTGCATTATTTGAAAGACTACCGCGCGCCTGTGTTTGAAGTGCGTAAAACCGACCTGCATTTCGATATTTTCGACGACTTCACCATCGTGAAATCGCGCCTGCTGGTGAATCCGAAAACGGCGGGCGTGCCGCTGGTGTTGGATGGTTCGGCGGAACTGTTGTCGCTGAAAATCGACGGCGCGGCGGCGGACTTTGTGTTGGATACGGAAAACGAGCGGCTGACGGTCAATGATGTGCCGTCTGAAAGTTTTGTCATCGAGGCGGAAACGCGCCTGAGGCCGTCTGAAAACAAATCGCTGATGGGGCTTTATGCCAGCGGCGGCAATCTGTTTACCCAATGCGAACCCGAGGGTTTCCGCAAAATCACGTTTTATCCCGACCGCCCTGATGTGATGTCGAAATTTACCACGGTGATTACGGCGGACAAGAAACGTTATCCCGTTTTGCTTTCCAACGGCAACAAGGTTGACGGCGGCGAAACTTCAGACGGCCGCCATTGGGTGAAATGGATCGATCCGTTTGCCAAGCCGAGCTATCTGTTTGCGCTGGTGGCGGGCGGTTTGGCGGTGACGAAAGACAGTTTCACCACGAAAAGCGGGCGCAGGGTAGCCATCGCGTTTTATACGACTGAGGCGGACAAGGCGAAAGTGCCGTTTGCGGTGGAATCGCTGAAACACGCGATGGCGTGGGACGAGACGCGCTTCGGTTTGGAATACGATTTAGATGTGTTTATGGTCGTGGCGGTCGGCGATTTCAACATGGGCGCAATGGAAAACAAGGGCTTGAACATTTTCAATACCAAATATGTGCTGGCCGACAGCCAAACCGCTACCGACGCGGATTTCGAGGGCATCGAATCGGTTATCGGCCACGAATATTTCCACAACTGGACGGGCAACCGCGTGACCTGCCGCGATTGGTTTCAGCTCTCGCTCAAAGAGGGGCTGACCGTGTTCCGCGATCAGGAATTTTCGGGCGACCGCGCCGGCCGTGCGGTGCGCCGCATTGAAAACGTGCGCCTGCTGCGCCAGCACCAGTTTCCCGAAGATGCGGGGCCGACCGCCCATCCCGTGCGCCCCGCGAGCTATGAGGAAATGAACAATTTCTACACCATGACCGTGTATGAAAAAGGCGCGGAAGTGGTGCGGATGTACCATACCCTGCTGGGCGAAGAAGGCTTCCAAAAAGGTATGAAACTTTATTTCAAACGCCACGACGGGCAGGCCGTCACCTGCGACGATTTCCGCGCTGCGATGGCAGATGCAAACGGAATCAACCTCGACCAATTTTCGCTGTGGTACAGTCAGGCGGGCACGCCCGTTTTAGACGTTTCAGGCCGTCTGAAAGACAACGGCGGTTTTGAATTGACGGTCAGACAGACCGTTCCCGCCACGCCCGATATGGCGCAAAAACAGCCGATGATGATGCCGCTGAAAGTCGGTTTGCTCGACAAACAAGGCACGGCGGTCGAATTTGATTATCAAGGAAAACGCGCGACCGAAGCGGTTTTGCTGCTCACCGAAGCCGAACAAACCTTCACGCTCGGCGGTGTCAACCAAGCCGTCGTGCCCTCGCTGCTGCGCGGTTTTTCCGCGCCCGTACACCTCAACTATCCGTACAGCGACGACGAGCTGACCCTGCTGCTGGCGCACGACAGCGACGAATTTGCTCGCTGGGAAGCCGGCCAAACCCTGTTCCGCCGCGCCGTCGCCGCCAACCTTGCCGCGATTGAAAACGGCACGCCGCTGCCCGAACACCGCGGCCTCACCGCCGCCATCCGCCGCGTGCTCGCCGATACAAATCTCGACCCCGCGTTTAAAGCCGTTTTGCTCGGCATGCCGTCCGAAAGCGAATTGTGGGACGGCGCGGGCAACATCAACCCGCAGCACTACCACCAAGCCCGCGAACGCCTCGCCGACCAAATCGCCCGCGAATGCCTCGCCGAACTGGTCGAAGCGCGCACTTGGGCGCTGGCGCAGGAAACCGCCAGCGGCATCGAAAAGCCCTACGAATACCACCCGCAGCTCGCCGGCGTGCGCGCCCTGCTGGCCGCCGTGCGCCTCTACACCATCCGCGAAGAGCAGCACGCCAAAGTCGCCGCCGCAGCCTACGACGGCGAACAGCCCGCCGCGCCCGGCCAAACCGTGTGCGCCCGTTTGCAGGATTTCATTTCCCGCTACGAGCAGCTCACCCCGAATATGACCCACGAAATCAGCGTGTTAAACACCGTCAACCACCTCGAAGAAGACGGCCGCAACCGCCTGCTCGAACGCTTCGCCGACCGCTACGCCGACGACGCGCTGGTAATGGACAAATATTTCGTCCTCATCGGTTCCAGCCGCCGCAGCGACACCTTGGCACAGGTTCAGACGGCCTTAAGCCACCCCAAATTCAGCCTTGAAAACCCCAACAAAGCCCGCTCGCTCTTGGGCGCGTTCAGCCGCAATGTCCCGCATTTCCACGCCGAAAACGGCAGCGGCTACGCCTTTATCGCCGACAAAGTGATCGAAATCGACCGCTTCAACCCGCAGGTCGCCGCACGGCTGGTACAGGCGTTCAACCTCTGCCCCAAACTCGAACCGCACCGCAAAAGCCTGATGACCGGCCAACTGCAACGCATCGCCGCGCAGAAAGACGTGTCGAAAGACGTGGGCGAAATTGTCGGCAAGATTCTGGCGCAGGCAGGACAGAATGCCGCTTGATAGAGGGAAACAGGAGAAGTCTGAATCTTTTAAGTGCGCGGAAAAGGCCGTCTGAAAGCCACATTGCCGTTATTTCTGCTTACTCAGAAACAACGGCAATGAAGTTGTCGGCCGTTTCAAACCGTTTTCTGTTTCTTAAAAATAAACAGGCCGTCTGAAAACGGTTTAACGTTTTCAGACGGCCTGTTTTATCGGCTGCGTCCGCTTAGAAGTTGTAACGCAAACCTACATTGGCGCCGTATTGGCTGAATTTCACATCGTCAACTTTGCCCAGGTAGTTGTATTCGATACCGGTATTCACCGCGAATTTGTCGTTGATGCGGTATTGTACACCGGCCAACGCACCGACGCCGACTTTGGTTTTGCGGAAGGTGTAAGAGTCAGACCGGCCGTCGCCGCGTTCTTTGAAATCCAAGTGCAACACGTTTACGCCGACACGCGCACCGACGTAGGGGGTGAGGCGGGATTGGTTTTTGAAGTCGTAAACAGCGCTGAGGCCGACGGAATGCGCATCCAGCTTGCCTTCATAACTGTAGGTGCCGTACGGAGAGTTTTCGCTGTCTTTGATTCTGCCGAAATAGGTGTAATCCACGCCGTAACGCACGGATCCGGCTTCACGGCCGAGCGCGACACGGGCACCGACGTTGCCGTCGGAAATTTTGCCGTCTGCTTTGGCTTGCAGTTTGGTGTAACCGACATCGCCTTGGACATACAGACCTTCTGCGGCGGCAATGCCGCTCAAGCCGGCCAATACGGCGGCCAATACGATTTTTTTCATGACTGCCTCCTTGTGGGTAAAACGGGAAACCCGTTGTGTAAATTGTTCCAAACACTGCTTGGAATACTCCCGAATATCATAATTCATTTATCCTTTATATCATATTCTTTAGGTTAAACGGTCTTGAAACAGAACTTAACGGCAACAATACCGAAAGCCGGCGGCCGCGGATTTTGCACGCTGAAGCTCCTCACGTATCGTTTTTTTATCTTTCACGCAGGATGCCGGCAAAACAGTTCAGACAGCTTTTATGAAGCCTTTTCAACATATTAAAACTTCAGGCCGTCTGAAAACCTTACCCAAGATTTTTCAGACGGCCTTTAATGTTTTCAATACGCTGTTTTTAAAACAAAATAATCAAAATCCCAAGCTCAAGCCTGTTCCGCCAACACCGCGGCAATCAGCTCTTCTGCGCCGTCATCGGCCAACTTTTTCGCTACCGCGCGGCCGAGCGCGTCGGCGTAGTCGGCGGGAGCTTGGGCGTCGGCCTGCAATAAAACCGAGCCGTCGGGGTGGCCGACCAGTCCGCGCAGGGTTAACAGGCCGTTTTCTTCGGTGCAGTAGGCGGCGAGCGGCACTTGGCAGCTTCCGCCCAATGCGCGGGCAAGGGCGCGTTCGGCGGTGACGCAGGCGCGGGTTTGGTCGTGGTTGAGCGGTTGCAAAACTTCCATCAAATCTTCACGGTGCGCTGCGATTTCGATACCGAGTGCGCCCTGCCCTGCGGCGGGCAGGCTGTCAGCAGGAGAGAGAATCAGGCGGATGCGCCCGTCCAGCCCCAGCCGCTGCAAGCCTGCGGCGGCAAGGATAACCGCGTCGTATTCGCCCTCATCGAGCTTGCGCAGGCGGGTTTGCACGTTGCCGCGCAGCGGTTTGATCTGCAAACGCGGATGGCGGGCGCGCAACTGCGCTTCGCGGCGCAGGCTGGATGTGCCGACCACTGCGCCGTCAGGCAGGTCTTCCAGCCGCGCGTAATGATTGGAAACAAACGCGTCAAACGGGTTGGCGCGCTCGCCCACCGCCGCCAGCGCGAAGCCCTCGGGCAACACCATGGGTACGTCTTTAATCGAGTGCACGGCCAAATCCGCACGCCCGTCTTGCAGCGCCTGTTCCAATTCTTTGACAAACAGCCCTTTGCCGCCGATTTTCGACAGAGTTTTGTCCAAAATCTGATCGCCCTGCGTGGTCATGCCCAAAATGGAAACTTCGCAGTCGGGATAAAGGGTTTTCAGACGGCCTTGAATGTGTTCGGCCTGCCACATCGCCAACAGGCTTTCGCGGCTGGCGATGACTAATTTTTTCGGGCTCATAATGTCGGCTCGGGTAGTTTGCAAACGGCGCAAGTCTATCATATTTCGGCGCGTTTTTTCAGACGGCCTCACGCGGATATGGTATATTTGACGGCAGAACGCCAACCCGCAAACCACCATGAAACGCGCCAAACACTATCCTTTTTTAAAGCTGCAACAGCAGCGTTTCCACCTTCATTTTGAAAACGCCTCAAGCATCGCGGCCGTGCCGTCTGAAAAAGATTTCTACCGCTGGATCTGGCAGGCGGTCAAAACCGCGCACCGCCGTGCCGACATCAGCCTGATTCTGCTCGACGAAGACGAAGCCCGCGCCTACAACCGTGATTACCGCGGCAAAGATTACGCCACCAATGTTTTGAGTTTTGCGCTCGACGAGGGCGAAACCCTGCCAGAGCAAGTTTCAGACGGCCTTAGCGGCGATTTGATTGTCTGCCCGCAGGTCGTCGCCAAAGAAGCCGCCGAACAGGGTAAAACCGCCGCGCAGCATTTCGCCCACCTCGCCGTCCACGGCACGCTGCATCTGATGGGTTACGACCATATCGAAGATGCCGAAGCCGAAGAAATGGAAGCGCTGGAAATCCGCATTCTGGCCGAACTGGGCTTTCCGAATCCGTATCAGGACGACGTTTAAACCGCGTTTTTTGTTCCCAGTAAAACTTTCCCCACCCATAAAAAGGACACATACCGAAATGGACGATACCCCGTCGAAACCCAATTTTTTCGAACGCCTCGTTTCCCGCCTCGCGGGCGAACCCGATTCCGCCGAAGACGTCGTCAGCCTGCTGCGGCAGGCGCACGAGCAGGAAGTGTTTGATGCCGACACGCTTTTGCGTTTGGAAAAAGTATTGGATTTTGCCGAACTCGACGTGCGCGATGCAATGGTCACGCGCGCGCAGATGAATGTGGTCAAGGAAAACGACAGCCTCGAGCGCATCGTCGGCTACATCATCGAGACCGCCCATTCGCGTTTTCCCGTGATTGCGGGCGACAAAGACGAGGTTTTGGGCATTCTTCATGCCAAAGATCTGCTGAAATATATGTTTGCCCCCGAGCAGTTCGACCTCAAAGCCATCCTGCGCCCTGCCGCGTTTGTGCCCGAAAGCAAGGGGCTAAACGCGCTTTTGAAAGAATTCCGCGAACAGCGCGGCCATATGGCGATTGTGGTGGACGAATACGGCGGCGTTTCGGGGCTGGTAACGTTTGAAGACATCATCGAGCAAATCGTCGGCGACATCGAAGACGAATTCGACGAGGACGAAAGCGCCGACAATATTTCCGCTGTTTCCGCCGAACGCTGGCGGATTAAGGCCGTGACCGAAATCAAAGACATCAACGCCTTTTTCGGCACGGATTTCAGCGACGAAGAAGCCGATACCGTCGGCGGTTTGGTGATTCAGGAATTGGGCCGCCTGCCCGTGCGCGGCGAAAAAGTCGTCATCGGACCGCTCCAGTTTACCGTCGCCCGCGCCGACAACCGCCGCCTGCATACGCTGATGGCGGTGAGGGGAAAGGAAGAAAAATAGGTTTGGGGCAATATCAAAGGCCGTCTGAAAAATTCAGACGGCCTTTGCTGTTTTGCGGATTCAGATTTGAAAGATTGGTTTAATCACTGAGTTTGTCGTAACCCGGGCAGGCTTTAGTATCATCCGAACTGACCGCCCAGAAAAGTCCGCTGTCATTGAGATAAACGGTACAGGGTTCATCTTTATTCTTCGGCTCAGCCCGCAAAACGAAACCTGCCGCCGTTGGATCGACCTTAATCGAGTTTTTTGTATTGTTTGTATCAGGCTTACCAAACGAAATATCAAAATGATCATTCTGCGCTAAAGAAGACGGAGAAAATCCCTCAAACGTATGTTTCTGCGCATAATACCGCTCCAGCATTTGCGCGTTTTTCACCAGCGTGGCGCGCACGTTAGACAGGCGCGACTGGCGGACTTGTTCGGTGTAAATCGGGTAGGCGATGGTGGCGAGAATGGCCAGGATGGTGATGACGATGAGCATTTCAATCAGCGTAAAGCCGCGTTGGGGGTGTTTCATAACAATGAGTGCCGTAATATCAGGGTTGTTTTAGATGCAGATTGCACTGCGTTATTTCATCCGTCATTATAAATTTTTCCTGCGCGATTATGTATAAATAAATCTGCTCTTACGGAAAATATGTAAATACGGTGTAATTTTTTGGAAAACGGCTGTTTATAATTTGTTTATAAAACAGCCGTTTAATATTTTAATCTTTTTCTCCCGCCCTTTGCCTTGGCTCGCATATCCAGTACAATCCGCCCCGATTCTCCTATTTCCATTCATCACTGTTGGTATTATGCGACAAAACGCACGCCGACAGTACACTTCGGGTTTAACGCTATGGCAAAAAAAATCAAATGGGTAGTCGGCGCCGTCGTTTTGGCGGGGCTGTGCTACGGAGCTTGGAGTTATTTCCAGCCGAAAGACACCGTAAACTATCTGACCGAACCGGTCGGACGCAAAGATTTGAAGCAGACGGTAACGGCAACGGGCGAAATTTCCGCCGACAAACTGATTCAGGTCGGTGCGGAAGCGTCGGGACAGATTAAAAAGCTGCACGTCAAAATCGGCCAGCAGGTGAAAAAAGGCGATTTGATTGCCGAAATCGACTCGCGTACGCAAACCAACACCCTCAACACCAAACGCGCCGAGCTGGATACTTTCCAAGCCAAACTCAGATCGCAGCAAATCGCGCTGAAATCCGCGCAAACCCAGTATAAACGCGAAAAAGCTCTGTGGGCGGAAGATGCGACTTCTAAGGAAAATCTGGAAACGGCGGAAAACAATCTGGCCGCCGCCAAAGCGTCGCTGGAAGAAATCCGGTCGTCCATTAAGCAGACGCAGATTTCCATCAATACCGCCGAAAAAGAATTGGGCGACACTAAAATCACCGCGCCTTCAGACGGCACGGTCGTGGCGATTCCCGTTGAAGAAGGCCAGTCGGTCAACGCCGTGCAGAGTACGCCGACCATCGTCCAGCTTGCCGATTTGAGTGTGATGCTGAACAAAATGCAGATTGCCGAAGGCGACATCAGCAAAGTCAAAGCGGGAATGCCGGTTTCGTTTACCGTGTTGTCCGATTCCGACAAAGTGCGTACCGGCAAGCTCGATTCCGTCGATCCCGGCCTGACCACCATGTCGCAGGGCAGCTACACCACTTCCACCGACACCACTTCCACCGCCATCTACTACTACGCGCGCGCGCTCGTTCCCAATGAAGACCGCTCGCTGCACATCGGCATGACCACGGAAAACACCATTACCGTCAATGAAGCGAAAAACGTGCTGACCGTGCCCGTATTGGCGGTGAAACCGAAAAACGGCAAACGCTTCGTGCGCGTGCTCGGCAACAAAAACAAGCCGGTTGAAAAAGAAATCGGCGTCGGCTTGAGCGACGGCACCAACATCCAAGTGACCAAAGGCTTGGCAGAAGGCGAGAAAGTGATTGTTTCCGAAGCCGATGCCAATGCCAAATCCAACAATATGCGGGGCGACCCGGGCGGCCCGCCGATGTAAAACCGACTCATCCGGCAACACAGGCCGTCTGAAAAACCGCCTGCCGAACGCAGCCGCAACTTTTCAGACGGCCTTTTCCGAACCTCCCCACCGGTACACATCATGAGCTTAATCGAATGTAAAAACCTCAACCGCTACTTCGGCAGCAGCGCCAACCGCGTCCACGTTTTGAAAGACGTCAGCCTGTCGGTAGAAAAAGGCGATTTCGTCGCCATCATCGGCCAGTCCGGCTCGGGCAAATCCACGCTGATGAACATCTTGGGCTGCCTCGACACCGCCTCGTCCGGTTCGTATAAAATCGACGGCACCGAAACCGCGCAAATGGGCGCCGACCAACTCGCCGCGCTGCGCCGCAAACGTTTCGGCTTTATTTTCCAGCGTTACAACCTGCTGAGCTCACTGACCGCGCGCGACAACGTCGCCCTGCCCGCCGTTTACGTCGGCGTTGAAGGGGAAGAGCGCGCCAAGCGCGCCGACAAACTGCTGCACGACTTGGGTTTGGACGGCAAAGAAAGCAACAAACCCAGCGAACTTTCAGGCGGCCAGCAGCAGCGCGTTTCCATTGCCCGCGCCCTGATGAACGGCGGCGAAATCATCTTCGCCGACGAACCCACCGGCGCGCTCGACACCGCCAGCGGCCAAAACGTGATGGAAATCATCCACGAGCTGCACGACGCCGGCCACACCGTCATCATGGTCACGCACGACCCCAACATCGCCGCCAACGCCAACCGCATCATTGAAATCCGCGACGGCGAAATCATCTCCGACACCAGCAAAACCAAAGACATCAAGCCCAGCCAAGTCAAAGCGGTAGAAGAAAATTCCTCATGGCTTTTCTTCAAAGACCAATTTATGGAAGCCTTCAAAATGTCGATTCAGGCTATTTTGGCGCACAAAATGCGCTCTCTTTTGACCATGCTCGGCATCATCATCGGCATTACATCCGTCGTTTCCGTCGTCGCACTGGGCAATGGCTCTCAACAGAAAATCCTCGAAGACATCAGTTCGATAGGCACCAACACCATCAGCATCTATCCCGGACGCGGCTTCGGCGACCGCCGCAGCAGCCGCGTGCGCACCCTGACCATCGGCGATGCCGAAGCCATCGCCAAGCAGGCCTACGTTGCCAGTGTCACCCCCATGACCTCGCAAAACGCCACCCTGACCTACCGCAACACCGATTCCACCGCCCAACTCTACGGCGCGGGCGAACAGTATTTTGATGTTCACGGCATCAAGCTGGCGCAAGGACGGCTGTTTGACAGCGACGACGTCAAACAAAGCAATTCTGTCGTCGTCATCGACGACAACACCAAAAACAAACTCTTTTCAGACGGCACCGACCCGCTGGGCAAAACCATCCTCTTCGGCAAACGCCCGCTGACCATCATCGGCGTTGCGCAGAAAGAAGAAAGCCCGTTCGGCAACAGCGAAAACCTGCAAATGTGGGCGCCCTACACCACCGTCATCAACAAAATCAACGGCCAGCGCTACATCAACTCGATTACCGTCAAAGTCAAAGACGACGTCAGCTCCGACGCCGCCGAAAACGGCCTTAAAGCCCTCCTGCTCTCGCGGCACGGCAAACAGGACTTCTTCACGCAAAACAGCGACAGCATCAAACAAACCATCGAATCGACCACCGGCACGATGAAACTGCTCATCTCCTCGATTGCCGTCATTTCGCTGGTAGTCGGCGGCATCGGCGTAATGAACATCATGCTGGTCTCCGTTACCGAGCGCACCAAAGAAATCGGCATCCGCATGGCCATCGGCGCGCGCCAGAGCAATATTTTGCAGCAGTTCCTCATTGAGGCCGTAATGATCTGCCTCATCGGCGGCCTGACCGGCGTCTTGCTCTCCATCAGTATCGGCCTCGTGTTCAACCATTTCGTGACCGATTTCCCGATGTCGTTTTCCACCTTCTCCATCATCGCCGCTGTGTTAAGTTCCACCGCCATCGGCGTCGTCTTCGGCTTCATGCCCGCCAAACGCGCCTCGCAGCTGAACCCGATTGATGCGCTGGCGCAGGATTAGGGAAACCCAAAATTTTCAGACAGCCCCAACGCCCGACAAAGGCCGTCTGAAAAAAACAACCGAACGGAAAAATCCATGAAAACCAAACCCCATTTTCAGACGGCCTTAAGCCTCGCCGTCGCCCTTGCCCTCGGCGCCTGCGCCGTTAATCCCAAAGTCGATGCCCCGACCGTCGAAAGCAGCGGCCACATCATCAGCGCCGCCGAAACCGCCGATCGTTACAACGTCAGCGAAAACTGGTGGGAAACCTACCAAAATCCGCCGCTCAACGCCCTGATCAATCAGGCGTTCGCCAACAATATCGACCTCAAACAGGCCGCGCTCAACGTCAACAAAGCGCTGTATCAGGCCAAAATCCTGCGCGCCGATTTGGTACCCTCGTTCAGCGGTTCGCTCGGCGCCTCCACCTCGAAAAACCTCAAAACCGGCGGTAGCCCCAGCGACAGCTTCAGCAGCCAGCTCGGTCTGAGCTACGAGCTGGATTTGTGGCAGAAACTGCGCGCCAGCGCCAACGCCCAGGCTTGGGAATACCGTGCCACCCAAGAAGACCTCGCCAACACCCGCCTCACGCTGGCCAACAACGTCGCCGACGCCTATTTCAACATTGCCTACCTCAACGAAGCGATTACTTTAACGGAAAAAACCGTCAAACAATACGAAGCCGTCGCGCGCATTTCCAATACCAAATACCGCCTCGGCAAATCCGATTCCAGCGAGCCGACCCAGTCCAACCAATCGCTTTTGGGTGCACGCAGCAGCCTCCTGACCCTGAAAACCAACCGCGACACGCTTGAGCAGACCCTGCGCAACCTGCTCAACCTCAAGCCCGGCGAAGCGCCTGCCGTCGCACCCGCGCAATACCGCCTGCCCGCCGCCAAAGGCGTGGATTTGAACGTACCGATTTCCGTATTGGCCAACCGCCCCGACCTGCGCGCTGCCGAATACCGCCTGCAATCGTCCGTGCAGTCGCTGGCCGCACAAAAACGCAGCTGGTATCCGAGCATCACCCTCGGCGCCAGCCTGAGCACGTCGTCCGACAAAGCCCGTTCCACCTTCAACATCCCCGTTTTGGGTGGCTCCGCGCAAATCAACCTGCCCTTCCTCAACTGGAAAACCCTGAAATGGAACGACAAAACCGCCGAAGCCAATTACGAGGCCGCCAAGCTCGACTTTGAAAAAGCGCTCACCACCGCGCTCAACGAAGTCGACACCAACTACCTCGCCTACCAAAACGCCCAAGCCACGCTGAAAAACCAGCAGCAGCGCTACGCGCTCGACCGTAAAAACAGCCGCTACTACCAAGTGCGCTACCAATACGGCAAAAACGAGCTGAAAGACTGGCTCGAAGCGCTCAACACAGAATACGGTTCCGCGCAAAACCTGCTCAACCAGCGTTACGAAGTGTTGAAATACGAAAACATGATTTATAAAGCGATGGCCGGCCGTTATACCGTGAAGCGCTGAAAATCAAAGAGGCCGTCTGAAAGTTCAGACGGCCTCTTTGATTCTACGGAAAACGGATTAAGCGTTGCCTTCCTGCTGTTGCTGGTACATCGCTTCAAAGTTAATCGGCGCGAGCAATACCGGCGGGAAGCCTGCGCGGGTAACGGTTGAAGAAATGGCTTCGCGCGCGTAGGGGAACAGGATGTTCGGGCAGGCGACGCCGAGCAGCATTTTGATGTCTTCTTCGGGGATGTTTTCCAAACGGAACACGCCGCTTTGGGTCACTTCGTTTAAGAACATGGTACGGTTTTCGTCGAGTTTGGCGGTAACGGTAACGGTCACGTCAACCGAGTAGATGCCGTCTTCCAGCGTTTCGCTGCCGGTAGAGACACGCATATCGACTTCGGGCTCGCCCTGTTCCAGGAAAATATGCGGGGCGTTGGGTACTTCCAAAGACAAGTCTTTGACATACAGACGTTCGATGCTGAATACGGGTTGCAATTCTTCGCTCATTTTGTTTTCCTGTTTGAAGGTTGGTTAAAAATCAAGGGTTGAGAAGGGAATCCAAGCGGCCTTCTTGTTGCAGCTTGTGTAAATCGGTAAAACCGCCGACGTGGGTGTCGCCGATAAAAATCTGCGGAATACTGCGCCGGCCGCTGCGTTGCTGCATTTCGGCGAATTTTTCCGTGTCTTGGTCGATGCGGATTTCGTTGATTTCGGTGACGCCGATTTCGGCCAGCAGCTTTTTCGCCATCGTACAATACGGGCAGAAGAGGCCGGAATACATGGTTACGGTTTGCATGGTTTGCTGTAGTGGTTTTAATGTTTTGATGCGGGCTACTATATAGGCGCTTGCAGCTTTTTACAAGGGGGCGGGACAGCGGTTTTTTTCAGACGGCATGATGCGTTGCAGACGGCCTTTCAGCGGCGGCAGGCAATGGCGGCGGCAGGGCTTTTCCAGTATCATAGCCACCCGTCGGCGCGAAACTGCTTTTGCCATCGGTTTTTATGCAGAGAATTGATTGCAAAAGTATTTTTAAATAACTTAGGAACATCATGTTAGCCGGAATCCCCATTCCCAAAGACACCGTCCGCCTGCCCGAGACGGTGTTGGTCAACATTACGCCGCAGGAAACGCGTGTGGCGGTGTTGGAAGAAAACAATATATGCGAGCTGCACATCGAGCGCAACAGCGGCCACAGCCTGGTCGGCAATATTTATCTCGGCGTCGTGCGGCGCGTTTTGCCCGGCATGCAGAGCGCATTTATCGACATCGGACTCGAGCGCGCGGCTTTTCTGCACATCGTCGATATTTTGGAACAGCGCCGCAATCCCGACGAAACCCAGCGCATCGAGCACATGCTGTTTGAAGGCCAGTCGGTATTGGTTCAGGTCATCAAAGACCCCATCAACACCAAAGGCGCACGGCTTTCCACCCAAATTTCGCTGGCCGGACGTTTCCTCGTACATCTGCCGCAGGAAGAACACATCGGCATTTCCCAGCGTATCGAAGACGACGGCGACCGCAACGCCCTGCGCGAGCGCCTGCTCAACCTGCTGCCCGAAGAAGCCTGCCACGGCTACATTATCCGTACCAACGCCGAAAACGCCAGCGACGAACAGCTTCAGGCCGACATCGGCTACCTGACCAAAGTGTGGGAACACATCCAGCACCAAGCCAAAACTCAACCGCCCGAAACCCTGCTGTATCAGGATTTGCCGCTTGCCCTGCGCGTCTTGCGCGACATGTTCAGCCCCGACACCCGGAAAATCCTCGTCGATTCCACCGAAAACTACCGCCGCATGATGAGTTTCGCCGAACAATACGTTCACGGTGCCGTCGACAAAATCGAGCTGTTTAAAGGAGAACGCCCGCTGTTTGAAACCCACAACGTCGAACAGGAAATCAGCCGCGCCCTGCAACCGCGCGTCAGTCTCAACTTCGGCAGCTACCTCATCATCGAATCCACCGAAGCGATGACCACCATCGACGTCAACACCGGCGGTTTCGTCGGCGCGCGCAACTTCGACGAAACCATCTTCCGCACCAACCTCGAAGCCTGCCACACCATCGCCCGCGAACTGCGCCTGCGCAACCTCGGCGGCATCATCATCATCGACTTCATCGACATGGCGCAGGAAACCCACCGCGAAGCCGTGTTGCAGGAATTGGCCAAAGCGCTCAGTTTCGACCGCACCCGCGTTACCCTCAACGGCTTTACCAGCCTGGGGCTGGTCGAACTGACCCGCAAACGCGCCCGCGAAAACCTCAGCCAAGTCCTCTGCGAGCCCTGCCCTGCCTGCCAAGGCAGAGGCCGTCTGAAAACCCCGCAGACCGTGTGTTACGAAATCCAGCGCGAAATCGTACGCGAAGCCCGCCGCTACGACGCACAATCATTCCGCATTCTCGCCGCGCCCAGCGTCATCGACCTGTTTCTCGACGAAGAATCGCAGTCGCTGGCGATGCTGATCGATTTTATCGGCAAACCGATTTCGCTGGCGGTGGAAACGGCTTATACGCAGGAGCAGTATGATATTGTTCTGCTTTAAGCCGCAGACAGGATAATGCCGTCTGAAAACCTGCCGCATCACGCAGCCGGGTTTTCAGATGGCCTTTTCTTGGTTTGCCGCAAACCATGCTAAAATCCATTTTTAAAAATCCGTTTTCCCCCAATATCTTCCGCCATGAACGCAGAAAATCCCCAAAACATCATCGTCGGCCTTTCCGGCGGCGTCGATTCGTCCGTAACCGCCGCCCTGCTCAAACAGCAGGGCTGCAAGGTGCGCGGCGTATTTATGCAGAACTGGGAAGACGACGACAACGACGAATATTGCAGCATCAAGCAGGATTCTTTCGACGCGATTGCGGTGGCCGACATCCTCGGCATCGACATCGACATCGTCAACTTCGCCGCCCAATACAAAGACAACGTATTTGCTTATTTTTTACAGGAATACAGCGCAGGGCGCACGCCGAATCCCGATGTTTTGTGCAACGCCGAAATCAAGTTCAAATGTTTTTTGGACTACGCGGTCGGACAGGGTGCGGAAGCGATTGCCACGGGGCATTACGCGCGCAAGGAAGTGCGCGGCGGCGTCCACTACCTGCTCAAAGGTTTGGACGCCAACAAAGACCAAAGCTATTTCCTCTACCGCCTCAAACCTTTCCAACTCGAGCGCGCGCTGTTCCCGCTCGGCGCATTGGAAAAGCCCGAAGTGCGCCGGCTGGCTGCGGAATTCAAGCTGCCGACTGCGGCGAAAAAAGATTCGACCGGCATCTGTTTTATCGGCGAACGGCCGTTTCGCGAGTTTCTGCAAAAATACCTGCCTACCGACAACGGCAAAATGGTTACGCCCGAGGGAAAAACCGTCGGCGAACACGTCGGTCTGATGTTTTACACCTTAGGCCAGCGCAAAGGCTTGGGCATCGGCGGCGCGGGCGAACCTTGGTTTGTGGCCGCCAAAGACATGGTGAAAAACGAACTCATCGTCGTGCAGAGTCACGACCATCCCCTGCTCTACACCCAAAGTCTGGTGATGGACGATTTGAGCTTTACCCTGCCCGAGCGCCCGCAACCCGGCCGTTATACCTGCAAAACCCGCTACCGCATGGCCGATGCCGCCTGCGAACTGCACTATTTAAACGACGATACCGCCAGGCTGGTTTTCGACGAACCGCAATGGGCGGTAACGCCCGGCCAGTCCGTCGTGCTGTACGATGGCGATGTCTGCTTGGGCGGCGGCATCATTACCGCCACCGACAAGCCTGTAATTATTACCGGATAAGGGTTTAGGGCTTCCTGACAATTCATCACGCAGCGGCTTTTCTGCCAAAATCCGCTCACGGATGAAATGTCAGACAGCCCGCCCGCCCCATGCCGTCTGAACATTTTCAGACGGCCTCAAACCACTTTGCAATCAAGAGTTCACTTACATGGAAAAAATCTGGCTCCAGAGCTACGAACCGGGCGTTGCCCACGAAATCGACGTCAACCGCTACCGCTCGATTAATGAAGTGTTCGCCCAAAGCGTAAAAAAATTCGCCGACAAACCCGCATTTCAAAACATGGGCAAAACGCTGACCTACGCCGAAACCGCGCGCATGGCCGAGGATTTCGCCTCTTATCTGCAAAACGTGTTGAAACTGCCGCGCGGCGAGCGTGTGGCCGTGATGATGCCCAATGTATTGCAGTATCCCGTCGCCCTGTTCGGCATCCTTCAGGCCGGCATGATTGCGGTCAACACCAACCCGCTCTACACCCCTCGCGAACTCGAACACCAGCTCAACGACAGCGGCGCAACCGCGATTGTGGTTTTGGAAAACTTCGCAAACACGCTCGAGCTGGTGCTGCCGCGCACCAAAATCAAACACGTCATCGTCGCCTCCGTCGGCGATATGTTCGGCCTGATTAAAGGCACGCTGATGAATTTCGTCGTGCGCAAAATCAAAAAATTAGTACCCGAACACCGCATCCCCAACACCATCAATTTTCAGACGGCCATGCGCAAAGGCCGCGGGCACAAATTTGCCCCCGTCGAAATCAACCGCGACGACATCGCCATTTTGCAATACACCGGCGGCACAACCGGCGTCGCCAAAGGCGCGATGCTGACACACGGCAATATCTGCGCCAATATGCTGCAAGGCCGGGAATGGATCAACACCACGCTCAAAGAAGGCGAAGAAGTCGTTATCGGCGCGCTGCCGCTTTATCATATTTTCGCACTGACGGTAAACATGATGATTTTCACCAACGTCGGCGCCAAGCTCATCCTGATTACCAATCCGCGCGACATGAAAGGCTTCATCGCCGACATGAAAGCCGAAAAAATCTCCATTTTTGTCGGCGTGAACACGCTGTTTAACGGCATGGTCAACCGCAAAGAATTTGCCGAAGTCGATTTTTCCGGCCTCAAGCTGACGCTCGGCGGCGGCATGGCCACGCAGAAAGCCGTAGCCGAAAAATGGAAAAAAGTGACCGGAACGCCCATCGTCGAAGCCTACGGCCTGACCGAAGCCAGTCCCGGCGTGTGCTGCAATCCGCTTAAAATCGAAGCATACAGCGGCGGCATCGGCCTGCCCGTTCCCTCCACCGAAATCGAATTGCGCGACGAAAACGGCAACGAAGTCGCGCAGGGCGAAGCGGGCGAAATGTGGGTGCGCGGCCCGCAGGTGATGAAAGGCTACTGGAACCGCCCCGAAGAAACCGCTAAAGCGATTGATGCACGCGGCTTTCTGGAAACCGGCGACATCGCCGTGATGGACGAAAAAGGCTGGTTCAAACTGGTTGACCGCAAAAAAGACCTGATTGTGGTTTCCGGCTTCAATGTTTACCCGAACGAAATCGAAGAAGTCATCGCCCATCACGACAAAGTTTTGGAAGTCGCCTGCATCGGCGTTCCCCACCCGAAAACAGGTGAAGCGCTAAAAGTGTTCGTGGTCAAAAAAGACCCCTCGCTGACCGCCGAAGAGCTGCTCGCTTTCTGCCGCACCGAGCTGACCGCGTATAAAATGCCGCGCAGCATCGAGTTCCGTGACGAGCTGCCGAAATCCAACGTCGGCAAAATCCTGCGCCGCGAATTGCGCGAGCAGGAAACGGGCAAGTAAAGCATCGCAAAGGCCGTCTGAAAACAAGCGCAACCCCTGTTTTCAGACGGCCTCGTCCGTTTGCCAGCCGCTAAGCTTCACGGTAAAATCACGCATTCCAACACGGGTACAGCATCATGACTAAATTTATTTTCGTAACCGGCGGCGTCGTCTCTTCATTAGGAAAAGGTATCGCCGCCGCTTCTATTGCCACCATCCTCGAATCGCGCGGGCTCGACGTGACCATGCTCAAGCTCGACCCCTATATCAACGTCGATCCCGGCACCATGAGTCCGTTTCAGCACGGCGAAGTCTTCGTTACCGACGACGGCGCCGAAACCGACCTCGACCTCGGCCACTACGAGCGTTTCATCAACGCGACCATGACCCGTAAAAACAGCTTCTCCACAGGCCAGGTGTACGAAAACGTCATCATGAAAGAGCGTCGCGGCGACTACCTCGGCGGCACGGTCCAAGTCATTCCGCACATCACCGACGAAATCAAACGCCGCATCCACGAAGGCGCGGCCAACCACGATGTCGCCATTGTCGAAATCGGTGGCACCGTCGGCGACATCGAATCGCTGCCCTTCCTCGAAGCCATCCGCCAGATGCGCAGCCAGCTCGGCCGCAACAATACGCTGTTTGTCCACCTGAGCTACGTTCCCTATATTGCCGCCGCCGGCGAAATCAAAACCAAGCCCACCCAGCATTCCGTAAAAGAACTGCGCGAAATCGGCATCCAGCCCGACGTTCTCATCTGCCGCATGGACCGCATCCTGCCCGAAGACGAACGCCGCAAAATCGCCCTCTTCTGCAACGTCGAAGAGCGCGCCGTGGCCGGCAGCTACGACGCCGAAAGCATCTACGAAATTCCCGAAATGCTGCACAACCAGGGCATCGACAACATCATCTGCGAACAGCTCCAACTCAACGTCCGCCAGGCCGATTTGACCGAATGGAAAAAAATCGTCCACGCCATCAAAAACCCGAAACACACCGTCAAAATCGCCATGGTCGGCAAATACGTTGATCTGACCGAGTCCTACAAATCGCTGATCGAAGCCCTCAAACACGCCGGTATCCACACCGAAACCGACGTCCAAATCAGCTTCATCGACAGCGAAACGCTGGAAAGCGACGGCACAGGCCGTCTGAAAGAATTTGATGCCGTGCTCGTACCCGGCGGCTTCGGCGTACGCGGCGTAGAAGGCAAAATCGCCGCCGTCCGCTACGCCCGCGAAAACGAGGTTCCCTATCTCGGCATCTGCCTCGGCATGCAGATTGCTCTGATCGAATACGCCCGCAACGTCGCCGGCCTCGAAGGCGCGACCTCCACCGAGTTCGACCTCAAAGCCAAATACCCCGTCATCGGCCTGATCGACGAATGGCAGACCGCCGACGGCAGCGTCGAAACCCGTGACGAAAGCGCCGACCTCGGCGGCACCATGCGCCTGGGCGCGCAGGAAGTCGAGCTCAAGCCCGACAGCCTCGCCGCCAAAATCTACGGCAGCACCCGCATCCGCGAGCGCCACCGCCACCGCTACGAAGTCAACAACAACTTCGTTCCGCAACTCGAAGCCGCAGGCTTGGTTATCGGCGGCGTCTCCGCCGGTCGCGAGCGATTGGTCGAAACCATCGAGCTACCCAACCATCCGTGGTTTTTCGCCTGCCAGTTCCACCCCGAATTCACCTCCAACCCGCGCAAAGGCCACCCGCTGTTTACCGCCTTTGTCAAAGCCGCGCTGATAAATAAAAACTGATGCTGTCACTAAAGAGGCCGTCTGAAATTCAGACGGCCTCTTTTTTTATTTATTACAACCCGATGACACGGGCCGAGACCGTTGCGAAAATAATAATGGCCGTCTGAAACTTTTATGTTCGGAAAATCAAACGTGGATTACCGCCTGCGCGGGAATGACGTCGATTGAGGAGTCAACCATTTCAGACGGCCTTTAGGCGGATATTTCTGATTTTTGCAAAGGTCTCGGGCTACAAACCCAGCAGCCAGGTATCGTTTCCGACTTCGGCCAAATCCTCCAAACGGTTTTCGTAATGCGCAAAAATGTGCTCGATAATTTCGTCTTCGTTATCAATGATTTGAATCAGCTCCAGATCAGCTGCGGCAATCAGGCCGCGCTTGAGCAGGACATCGCCGACCCACTCAATCAGCCCCGACCAAAATTCCCTGCCGACCAGAATAATCGGACGGCTGGGCGTTTTACCCGTCTGCACCAGCGTCAGGCTTTCAAACAATTCGTCGAGCGTACCGAAGCCGCCAGGCATCACCACATACGCCACCGCGTGTTTGACAAACATCACTTTGCGCGGGAAAAAATGCTGGAATTTCACCGACAAATCCTGATACGGATTGGCCTTCTGCTCGTGCGGCAGCACAATATTCAGCCCCACCGCAGGACTTCTGCCCGCGAAGGCGCCCTTGTTTGCCGCTTCCATAATCCCCGGTCCGCCGCCGGAAATCACCGAAAATCCTGCATCGGAGAGTTTGCGCGCCAAGCGTTCGGTAAAGGCGTAATCTTCGTGCGTCTCGGGAATGCGCGCGCTGCCGTAGATACTGACCGCCGGCTGGATTGCCCGCAACTCTTCGCCCGCTTCGACAAATTCGGAAATAATCTTCAAAACATGATACGACTCCCGCGCCTGAATTTCGCGGCGGGTTTCATCGGGCAGCATGGGCTGCGGCATTTTTTTGTGCAGGCTCATCGGGGTTCCTTTTTTAAATAATTCGGCGATTGTAGCCGATTTTAATTGAAAAGGCCGTCTGAAAACTTCATTGCTTGCTGAAGTTTTCAGACGGCCTTTTACGGCGGCAGACTATTTTTTCGGTTGGGTTTGGAACGCATCGGGATGTTTTTTAAAATAATCCGTCGCCAAAAATCCGCCGCCGATAATGATCATCAGCGCAACAGCCAATGCCACCATTGCCCAGATAAATTTATCCGAATCCATCGCCGTATCCTTTCACATTCTAAAGGCCGTCTGAAATCCGGATACCCAGTACACCGGAATTTTCAGACGGCCTTTGCCGGTTTCATCAATCCTTGCGCCCGATTTGGGAAACGTCGCGCACAGCGCCTTTGTCGGCGGAGGTCGCCATCAGACCGTAGGCGCGCAGTGCTTGGGAAACGTAGCGGTCGCGGTTGACCGGCTGCCACGCTTTGACGCCGCGGCTTTCCATTTCGGCACGGCGTGCGGCCAGCTCTTCATCGGAAATTTTCAGGTTGATGCTGCGGTTGGGGATGTCGATTTCGATGGTGTCGCCTTCATGCACAAGACCGATTGCGCCACCCTCCGCCGCCTCTGGCGAAGCATGACCGATAGACAGACCCGAAGTGCCGCCTGAAAAACGTCCGTCGGTCAGCAAGGCGCAAGCTTTGCCCAAACCTTTTGATTTCAAATAGGAAGTCGGATACAGCATTTCCTGCATGCCCGGGCCGCCTTTAGGGCCTTCGTAGCGGATAATCACGATGTCGCCCTCCACGATTTGGTTCGCCAAAATGCCTTCAACCGCCGCGTCTTGGCTTTCAAACACGCGCGCGCGGCCGGTGAATTTGAGGATGCTGTCGTCCACGCCGGCGGTTTTCACCACGCAGCCCCGCTCGGCGATGTTGCCGAACAACACCGCCAAGCCACCATCTTGCGAATAAGCGTGTTCGACGCTGCGGATACAGCCTTTTTCGCGGTCGAGGTCAAGCGTTTTCCACATGCGGTTTTGCGAAAACGCCTGTGTCGTGCGTACGCCGCCGGGCGCGGCTTTGAAACGTTCGATGGCGACGGTGTTTTCGGGGTTGGTCACGTCCCATTGTTTGATAGCGTCTCCCAAAGTCGGCGCGTGGATGGTGTGCACATCGGTGTGCAGTTTGCCCGCTTTTTCCAACTCTTTCAGGATGGCGAAAATGCCGCCGGCACGGTGCACGTCTTCCATGTAGTAGTCGTGGTTGTTCGGCGCGGTTTTGCAGATACACGGCACGACGCGGCTCAGGCGGTCGATGTCGGCCATTTTGAAATCCACGCCCGCTTCGTTGGCCACGGCCAACAGGTGCAGAATGGTGTTGGTGCTGCCGCCCATGGCGATGTCCATGGTCATGGCGTTTTCAAACGCTTTTTTGGTGGCGATGCTGCGCGGCAAAACGGTTTCGTCGTTCTGTTCGTAGTAGCGGCGGGTGATGTCCACAATCATGCGGCCGGCTTCGAGGAACAGCTCTTTGCGCCCCGCGTGTGTGGCTAAATAAGAGCCGTTGCCCGGCAGCGACAAGCCCAGTGCTTCGGTCAGGCAGTTCATCGAATTGGCGGTGAACATACCCGAGCAGGAGCCGCAGGTGGGGCAGGCGTTTTGCTCGACTTCGTTGATTTGCGCGTCGGAAACATTGTCGTCCGCCGCTTCGATCATCGCGTCGATTAAGTCCAAGCGGCGGCCGTCGGCGATGTTGATGGCGCCGACCACTTTGCCCGCTTCCATCGGCCCGCCGGAGACGAAAATCGTGGGAATGTTCAGGCGCATGGCGGCCATCAGCATTCCCGGCGTAATTTTGTCGCAGTTGGAGATGCACACCAGCGCGTCGGCGCAATGAGCATTCACCATGTATTCGATGGAATCGGCAATCAAATCGCGGCTGGGCAGGGAGTACAGCATGCCGCTGTGGCCCATGGCGATGCCGTCGTCCACGGCGATGGTGTTGAATTCTTTGGCAATCGCGCCGGCTTTTTCAATTTCGCGGGCAACGAGCTGACCCATATTGTGCAAATGGACATGACCCGGTACGAATTGGGTGAACGAGTTGGCGATGGCGATAATCGGCTTGCCGAAATCGGAATCGGCCACGCCGGTGGCGCGCCACAATGCGCGCGCACCCGCCATGTTACGGCCGTGGGTGGAGGTTTTGGAGCGGTAGTCGGGCATTTTTTATGTTCCTTATATAACAGATGATGCCGTCTGGAAATCCGCAAACTTTCAGACGGCCTGTGAATCATGGGTTTGGCTGCCATTTTATACCAATTTGCGCAGCGATTGTTGACAATAAAAGATGTGTTTGCTTCTACTGCATTTACATCCATAAACCATAATCTGCGCAACAGGCAGGAGTGCACAAAATTTATACGATGCAGACGTTTTTTAACCTATAATCCAAACGCAACCTTTCAACAACCAAACGGAGAATCCAATGAAAACACGCTATACCGCCCTCGCCGCCTGTCTGGCCGCCCTTGCTCTGACTGCCTGCGGCAGCACATCGTCGGGAAACGTCCCGCAAACCGCTTCTGCCGCCCCGGCCACTGATTCCGGCGCGTGCCGCCTGCTGGCCAACAATGAAGGCAAGGGCAAAAACATGGTTTACCGCTGCAACGTCAGCCGCGTTCTGGCTACGCCCGACGCCCGCGCCGCACTCGACAGCAATATCCCCGTCAGCTTCGGCGCAGGCGGCAAATACCGTACCAACGCTTCCGCCCGTTCGTTCGGCCGCGACGAAGCCGCAAGCTGCGAACGCGCCGTTGTCAATGCTGTTAACAATCTGCAAGTCCGCGTTAAAAAAGACGGCGGCAAACGCCTGACCAACGTCGAAAGCTATGCCGCTCAAAACAACGGCCGTTTCGACCGCAACCGTATGCTGCCCGCCGGAGAGGCCGACTGCATCGTCGCCACGTTCCAAACCCGCGTCGTGATGCGCGGCAGCGTGCGTTAAGCGCAGGCCGTCTGAAAAAAAACACCGCAAATCTGCGGTGTTTTTTTTCAGACGGCCTTTTTCAAACGGTACAGCGACGTCACTTCCCTGCCCCGCGCAAACGCCAGCGGGTCGTTTTCGTCCGCTGCTTTCGCGTGTTTCGGCCGGGTTTGCAACACTTCGGCAATTTCCAAAGAGGCCGTCTGAAAACATTGAGGCAGAAAATCCTGTTCGCGCAAATGCAGGTGTTCGGCCAAGTCGGACATCACCAGCCAGACTTCTCCGCCGTCGTTTAAATGCGCTGCCGCACCGTTTAAAAAGCCTTCCAGCATACGGCTTTCGGGATCGTAAAGCGCAGCTTCGACGGCGGACGACGGCTTGGCGGGCAGCCACGGCGGATTGCAGACGATCAAATCGGCGCAGCCGGCAGGGAACAAATCGGTTTTCTCGATGACGATATTGTCCAAATCCAAGCGGCAGAAGTTGGCACAGGCGCAGGCAACAGCGCGGGGGTTGGTATCGGTGGCGGTGATTTTCGGAACGCCGTGTTTCGCCAGCAGTGCGGCGATGATGCCCGATCCGGTACCGATGTCGAAGGCCGTCTGAAATTTACTACCTGCCAGCGCCGCCGCAATCAAATCCAAATATTCCCCGCGCAAAGGCGAAAATACGCCGAACGGCACATGAATCCGGCCGCCGAGCGCGGGGATTTCCACTCCTTTTTTGTGCCATTCGTGCGCACCGATAAAGCCGAGCAACTGATTGAGCGGCAACAGAAACGGCGCATCGTTCGGCTTGCCGTACACATCGGCCAGCGCGGCTTTCACATCGGGCGCGCGCGGAATGTCCAGCGTAAAGCCCGCGCCGATTTCCACCGCCAGCATGTTCAAAATCCGGCTCTGTTGCGCCTGCTTCATGCGGTGGGCGTGAAAGGCCGTCTGAATGTTTCGACTGCGCTCGGCAACAGCATCGCCGCCTCCTGCCCTTTTCTTTTCAGACGGCCTTTTCACGCGTTTTTTCATTGCCGCGAGCACCTGCTTGGCGTTGTGGAAATCGCCCGTCCAAACCGTTGCCGTATGCTCATAAGCGGCTTTCAGGATTTTGTCGGCATTGGCCTCAGCCGGATAAACCGCCGCTTTCGGCGGTTTTTGCGTACTTTCGTTGCGCCATTCGATGTCGGTGCGGCCGGTAGGAATCAGATTAGACATTTCACAACCCGAATATTCAGACAGCCGCCAGTTTACCCTATTTCAAACGGCCTGCGGCGTATTCTGTGTTTCCTCCTCTTCAAGCAGACAGACAATTTGTCTAAAAAATAAAAGGTCGTCTGAAAAATTTCCGTAAAAAATCAAAAAACCGTTGCCTGTTTGTCCAATCTGCGTATAATCGGCAGCAAGAGACATCCTCTTCCCGATTTGTTTTAGACAAAGGAACACCATGCAATTAGACATCGCCCGTTTGGTTGCCTATTTCGGCGGCGTCAACGCGCTGGCCGAAGCCCTGAAGCAGCGAGATCCTGAAAACGCCGCTTCCACCGCCGCGATTTACAAGTGGCGTACGCGAGGTTCGCTGCCGCTGGCGCAACTGCAAAAATTAACCACCCTAGCGGAAGCGCAAGGCAGACCATTGGATTTAAACGCTTTTATACAAAAACAACCCAGTTTGGAGAAAAACGAAATGACACAAACCAACCGCGTAATTATTTTCGACACCACCCTGCGCGACGGCGAGCAGTCGCCCGGCGCCGCCATGACCAAAGAGGAAAAAATCCGCATCGCCCGCCAGCTTGAAAAAATGGGCGTGGACGTTATCGAAGCAGGCTTCGCTGCTGCCAGCCCAGGCGATTTTGACGCGGTTCATGCCATCGCCAAAATCATCACCAAATCAACCGTCTGCTCGCTCTCGCGCGCCATCGAGCGCGACATCCGCCAAGCCGGCGAAGCCGTTGCGCCCGCGCCAAAAAAACGCATCCATACCTTTATCGCCACCAGCCCCATCCATATGGAACACAAGCTGAAGATGAAACCCAAACAAGTCGTCGAAGCCGCCGTCAAAGCCGTGAAAATCGCGCGCGAATATACCGACGACGTCGAATTTTCCTGCGAAGACGCGCTGCGCAGCGAAATCGGCTTTCTCGCCGAAATCTGCGGCGCGGTCATCGAAGCCGGCGCGACCACCATCAACATTCCCGACACCGTCGGCTATTCCGTTCCCCACAAAACCGAAGAATTTTTCCGCGAACTCATCGCCAAAACGCCCAACAGCGGCAAAGTCATCTGGTCGGCACACTGCCACAACGACTTAGGTCTGGCCGTTGCCAACTCGCTGGCCGCATTGAAAGGCGGAGCGCGCCAAGTGGAATGCACCATCAACGGCTTGGGCGAGCGTGCGGGCAACGCCTCCGCCGAAGAAATCGTCATGGCCTTGAAGGTTCGCCGTGACCTGTTCGGCCTCGAAACCGGCATCGACACCACCCAAATCGTGCCCGCCTCGAAACTCGTTTCCACCATTACCGGCTACCCCGTCCAGCCCAACAAAGCCGTGGTCGGCGCCAACGCCTTCGCCCACGAGTCGGGCATCCACCAAGACGGCGTGTTGAAACACCGCGAAACCTACGAAATCATGTCGGCCGAATCCGTCGGCTGGGCCACCAACCGCCTCAGCCTCGGCAAACTCTCCGGCCGCAACGCCTTCAAAACCAAACTTCAGGAGCTGGGCATCGAACTCGACAGCGAAGAAGCGCTCAACGCCGCGTTTGCCCGCTTCAAAGAATTGGCCGACAAAAAACGCGAAATCTTCGACGAAGACCTGCATGCCCTCGTTTCCGACGAAATGAACGTTGCCCAGGAACACTACAAATTCGTTTCGCAGAAAATCACCACCGAAACGGGCGAACTGCCGCTTGCCGAAATCGTCTTCAACGCCGGCGGCACCGAACACCGCGCCACCGCCCACGGTTCCGGCCCCGTCGATGCGATTTTCAAAGCTATCGAATCCGTCGCCCAAAGCGGCGCCGCCCTCCAGCTTTATTCCGTCAACGCCATCACGCAGGGCACGGAAAGCCAGGGTGAAACCAGCGTCCGCCTGCAACGCGGCGACCGCGTGGTCAACGGTCAGGGCGCAGACACCGACGTCCTTGTCGCCACCGCCAAAGCCTACCTCTCTGCCTTGAGCAAACTGGAATTCGGCCAAGCCAAACAGAAAGCGCAAGGCAGCGGTACGATCTAAGTGACTGTTTGAAAACCGCTTAAACAAATACTGAGGCCGTCTGAAAAGTTGGAATGCTTTTCAGACGGCCTGAAGTTTTTTCTTCCCGGCAAAAATCCAAAATAACCCGCAGGCCGTCTGAAACACATTCCGCCGATTGCCCGAATGTTCCGCCTGTGATATTTTCACGGCATTCCCTATTCCCCGTCTTTTCTATGAAACCCGCCGTTCTCATCGTTGATCTGGAAGTCAATCCGCAAACCGGTACCGTATTCAAACTCGGTGCCTACCGCCCCGATTTGGATCAGGGTTTCGAGAGCGGTCTGTTGCGCAGCCACAGGGATTTTCAGACGGCCTTAAATGCCATCGGGCATCTGACCGACGGTGCGGAATACCTGATGGGGCACAATATTCTGGCGCACGATTTGCGCTATCTCACCGAAGCCGCCCCCGAGCTGCCGTGGCTTGCGCTGACTGTTATCGACACGCTGCGTCTCTCGCCGCTGGCGTTTCCGCAAAATCCCTACCACCGCCTGATTAAAAACCACAAAATCGTCTCTTCCGCTGCCAATTCGCCCGAAGCCGACTGCCGCGCCGCGTGGCGGCTGTTTCAAGACCAATGCGCCGCATTCGGCAGACTGCGTATGGAAAAGCCCGACGTATTTGCCGTGTATTGCGGCCTGTACGGTGCGCTGCCCTATGCGCTTTCAGACGGCCTGATGGTGCTGCCCCGACTGCCGTCTGAAAAAACCGATCCGAAAACGCTGATTCCGAAGATTTGGGATATGGTTCATGACGATGCGGAACAAGGCCGTCTGAAAGTCTGCCGCACGCGCTTTAAAAAGCTGATGCAGGAAGACGTGTACCAAACCGCCCTCCATCCCGCGCTGGCCTACGCCCTCTCTTGGCTGACCGTATCCGGCGGCAATTCGGTCTTGGCACCGTGGGTGCGCCACCAGTTTCCCGACACAGCGCGCCTGATCG
Organism: Neisseria chenwenguii; assembly: GCF_002216145.1. Lineage (NCBI taxonomy): Bacteria > Pseudomonadati > Pseudomonadota > Betaproteobacteria > Neisseriales > Neisseriaceae > Neisseria > Neisseria chenwenguii. Next base: position 2,112,520 of record NZ_CP022278.1, on the reverse strand, counting down.
ACGAAATGCGCGACCGCGACTGCGGCGATGCACAATGCCGCTACTGCGCCGATACGCTCAATCCGCGCGCGCAGCTTGCCCGCTATTTTCCCGGAATGGACGGATTCCGCGCCGTCAAAGGTTTTGAGGGCGGGCAGGAAGCTGTTGTCAAAGCGGGAATGAACGGCGGACACGTTTTGGCGGTACTGCCCACGGGCGGCGGCAAATCGCTCTGCTACCAGCTTCCCGCGCTCAACCGCTACCACCGCAACGGCGGTCTGACCATCGTCGTTTCGCCTTTGCAGTCGCTGATGAAAGACCAGGCCGACGGCTTGAAAAAGCGCGGGGTTAGCTGCGCTGCCGCGCTCAACGGCATGCTTTCGGTTACGGAGCGCGCCGATGTTTTGGACAAGATTTCACTGGGCGACATCGGCATTCTGTTTGTTGCGCCCGAGCAGTTCCGCAACGCAGGCTTCATCAAAGCCATCTCGCAGCGCCAAATCAACGGCTGGGTTTTCGACGAGGCGCACTGCCTGTCCAAATGGGGGCACGACTTCCGCCCCGACTACCTCTACGCCGCCAAATTCATCAAAAACCATTATGCCAAACACCCCGACCTCGCCCCCGCACCCATAAGCTGTTTCACCGCCACCGCCAAACCCGACGTTCTGCAGGAAATCACCGGGCATTTCCGCGAAGAATTAGGCATCGAATTCAAACAGTTTATCGGCGACAACCGCCGCGAAAACCTGAGCTATGAAGTATTGGAAGTTTCAGACGGCCTGAAAAACGAACGCATCCACGCGCTGCTTTCACGCGAACTTGCGTATCAGACGGGCGGCGCGGTGGTGTTTGTGGCGCGGCGCAAAAGTGCGGAAGCCTACGCGGATTTCCTCAAGCAGAAAGGCTGGGCGTGTGCGCATTTCCATGCGGGGCTGGAGCCGAACGAAAAAGCGGAAGTGCAGGAACACTTCATCAACGGCAACCTGCGCGTCATCGTCGCCACCAACGCTTTCGGCATGGGCGTGGACAAACCCGACGTGCGGCTGGTGATACACGCCGAAATCACGGGTTCGCTGGAAAACTACCTTCAGGAAGCGGGGCGGGCGGGGCGCGACCAGAAAGACGCCCGCTGCGTTTTGCTGTTCGACCGCGAAGACGTCGATACCCAGTTCGGCATCAGCCGCCGCTCGCAGCTTGAATTGCGCGATTTGAAAACAGTCTGGAAAAAGCTCGGCTTTCTCAACGCCAAAATCCGCGCCGCAGACGGCGAAACCGACCCCGCACTGGTTATCACGGGCAGCGAAATCCTGCGCGACAGCGAAGACTTTATGAGTTTCGACCGCGACGACCGCCAATCGGACACCAAAGTCAAAACCGCGCTGGCCTGGCTGGAACGCTCCGGCCTGCTCGAGCGCACGGAAAACCAAACCAAAATCTTCCCCGCCCGTTCAGGCCGTCTGAATTTGGAACAGGCGCTGGCAAAAATCGAAAAAGCCGGTTTGGGCGAACGCAAAAAAGCGCTGTTTCAAAACATCGTCGAGACTGTTTACGCCGCCAAAGACGACGAAATCCTGAGCACCGACGAATTGGCCGATTCGACGGGCTGTTCGTTTGCCGAGCTGCGCGGCTTTCTGAAAGATTTGGAAGAGTTGGGCATTCTCGACAACGATACCCGCCTGACCGTCAACCTGCGCACCGACCATCTCAGGCCGTCTGAAAAACAGCTCGCGCAAAACGCCGTCTGCGAAGAAGCGCTTTGGAAACTGCTGAAAGAGGAAATCCCCGACGCCGACCGCGGCATCTGGCAAAACCTTTCGCTGACCGCCGTCTGCCGCCGGCTCGCCGGCACTGCGCCTGATAAAGTTCCGGCCGACTGGAAAACGCTGGTTTACGCGCTGGCCGACGACAAGGCCGCCGACAGGGAGCAGAGCGGCGGCAATCTGGAAATACGCGATGCGGGCAATGATGTGTTGCGGCTGCGCTTCAAATACGGCAGCGGCACTTGGGAACAAATCCTCAACGATGCGGCTCAGCGGCGCAATGTTTGTGCTGTTATTTTGGCGCATCTGGTGGAAAAAGCCGGCGGCGTGCGCAATAAAGACGTGCAGGTGGAAACGGGGTTTAAGAATTTGACCGCACTGATTGCCGCCGACTTGGCGCTGGCCGCGCAAATTCCGGAAAAACGCCGCGAAATCCTTATCCGCCAGTCGCTGCTGTTTATGCACAAGCTGAAAATCATCCGTCTCAACCACGGCATGACCATATTGCGCCACGCCATGACGGTCAGGCTCAATCCCGCTGCGTTGGCGGAAAAACGCCAGTATGTGCAGGCCGATTTCCAGCCGCTCAAAGTGTTTTACGGCGGGAAAAAGTTCCAAATCCACGTCATGCAGGAATATGCCCTGCGCGCGTTGAAAAGCCTGGAAACTGGCTTGACGCTGGTGCACGACTATTTCAACAGCAGCGAGAAAGACTTTAAAAACAAATGGTTCAAAGGCCGTTTTCCCGAGCTTGAAGAAGAAGTGTCGGGCGGTACGCTGAAAAAGATTACAGACGGCCTCAATGCGCAGCAGAAAGCCGTCGTAACCGACAAAAGCGGGCGCAACCGTTTGGTTTTGGCCGGACCGGGTTCGGGCAAAACGCGTGTCATCGTCCACCGCGCCGCTTATCTGCTGCGTGTGCAGCACGCCGATCCTGCTTCCGTGATTATTCTGGCGTTCAACCGGCTGGCCGCACAGGAAATCAAACGCCGCCTGTTTGCGCTGGTGGGCAGACAGGCGGCGGCGGTAACTGTGTTGACCTACGACGGCATGGCAATGCGGATTTTGGGCGTTCGCTTTGAAGACATCCGCAAAGACGACGGCAGCGACGGGGAAAACCGTTTCAAACAATGGTGCCGACAAGCCGCCCGACTGCTTTCAGACGGCCTCGGTGCCGACGGCGAAGACAGCGCCCGCGACCGCATTCTGGCAGGTTTCCGCTATATTCTGGTGGACGAATACCAAGACATTACCGCCGAACACTACGCCCTCGTTTCCGCCCTGGCCGGCCGCCGTGCGGACGAAGACGACAAACTGACCATTCTGGCGGTCGGCGACGACGACCAGAATATTTATTCCTTCAACGGCACCAGCAACGAATACATCCACCGCTTCCGTGCCGACTACGGCGTAGAAACGCCCGACTACCTGACCCTCAACTACCGCAGCACGCAACACATCGTCAGCGCCGCCAACCGCTTGATCGGCGGCATGGAAAGCCGTCTGAAAACCCTGCATCCGATTGCCGTCAACCCCGAACGGCAGGCCGAAGCCAACGGCGGCAGATGGGCAGAGATTGACCGCGAACGGCAGGGGCGCGTGCGCATTATCCGCCTGAACCCGTCCGCCTGCCGCGCCAATGTCCAAGCGCAGGCCGTTATCGCCGAAATCGCACGGCTGCGGCAGATTGAAGACATTCCGTTTCGCGACATCGCCGTTTTGAGCCGCGAAAACGCCGCACTCAAACCGCTTCAGGCATGGTGCGAACGCGACGGCATTCCCTACTTTCTCGCCAAAGACCGCGAAAACGGCATCCGCCTGCGACAAACGCGCGAATTTGTGCGTCTGGCCGACGAAATCTGCCGACACAACAAAGAGCGGACAACGGCGGAATTTACCGCCCTGCTCAATCGTCAGGACGTCTGCGCCACATGGCGGGATTTCCTGAAGCTGATGTCCGCCGATTTCGCGCGCGAATACCCGATGCCGTCTGAAAACCAAGCCGAAGCCCGCCGCCATCCGGCAGCCTTTCTCAAAAACTGGCTGTACGACTACGTCGGCAACCGCAGCGAAAACCGTTCAGACGGCCTGTTCCTCGGCACGGCGCACTCGGCCAAAGGTTTGGAGTTCAAACACGTCTTCATCTTAGACGACCAATGGGCAAAATATTGGCACGGCGACACCGATGCCGAACGGCGGCTGTATTACGTTGCCATGACCCGCGCCGTCGAAACGCTGACCCTGATCGGCCAAACGCCGCACCACCGCTTTATCGAAACCATGCCGTCTGAAAGCGAAACCGTCACGCAACAGTTTGCCCCGCTTGCCGCGTTGGACACCGAATACCGCGTTTTGACGCCCGAAGAATTGGATTTGGGCTTTGCCGTGCGCTGCCCCGCCGACCGACCGCCGACGCGCCAAACCGTCATGCCGCGCCTGCTTGCCCTCAGCCGTCTGAAAACGGACGACCCGCTGCAATGGCGGCGGCTGGAAGACGGGCGTTACGAATTTCTTTCAGACGGCATCCCCGTCGCCCGCACCTCAAGGAAAGCCCGGCTGCCCGAACTTTCAGACGGCTGCCGCGCCAGCGCCGCCGCATTTTTCGTCCGCTACCGCGCGCAGGAAGATGAAACCTTCGCCGCCCGTTATCCCGCCGAAGTGGAAAAATGGACGGTCGTCATGCCGCGGCTGGTTATCCATGCAGACAAAGATGCAAACGGGAAATGATTCAGGCCGTCTGAAAAGTCGGAATGCTTTTCAGACGGCCTGAATCATTTCCCGTTTACGCCCTTCCCTCATATAGTGAAATAAAATAAGAAAGATACAAGGCGGCAAGGCGCAGACAACACGGTTAGTACGGGACAGATGAACTTGGCGCTTCGGCGCCTTAGTGAATCGTCTTCTTTGAGCCCGGCTGCAGCCAACGAAGTAGATTTTTTATTTTAATTCACTATACTGCGGAAACAGCGCGCGGAACACCCAGTCTATCCGCTGATGGACGGCTTCGTCGGTCAGCAGGTCGGGAATTTTGCTGCGGATGTCGTCCGACAAAATACCGAACGCTTCATAGCGCGAGTTCATAATCATCGGCGTGAACACCGCACCTTGCAGAAAATCGTATTCGTTCAGCAGTTCGACATCGGAAACTTCCTGACTGCCGTGGCAGTTGCGCATGATTTCCATCAGCCCGAGCGCCATTAATCCGTTTTGGAATTTCAATGCCTTGCGGATAATGACAACGCCTGCGGCGCTGTCGAGCAGCATTCTGTGTATCCACGGCAGGTTGCTGCGGATGCTGACGGCCAGCCGCCAGATGATTTGGCGCAGACGTTCGATTTCGGAAAGGTGGGGCGAAAAATCAAACGATACCCGCCCGAGCGCGCGTTCGCGGTATTCGAATAAAACGGCTTTGACAAAAGCGTCTTTGTCGGCAAAGGCGCTGCGGAAGTCGTCTGCACCGGCGTTGATATGGCCGGCAACGGCTTCTTCGGAAAGGCCGTGGTAGCCGCAATGGGGATAGAGCTGGATGCCTGCGGAAACGAACTGCGCGGTTTTGGCGTTTTTCATGATTTTCTCCTTGCTTCCCTGATTTGGTTTTTTTGAAAATATACGCCGCCCGATAATGACAGGCAACCGCTATCAGCCCGATTAAACATGTTTTTATAGTGAATTAAAAAAAGAAATCTACAACGTTGGCTGCGGCTGAGCTCAAAGAGAACGATTCACTAAGGCGCTGAAGCGCCAAGTTCATCTCTGTCCCGTACTACCTATACTGTCTTCGGCTTGCCGCCTTGCATCTTTCTTTTTTAATTCACTATACCCCATATCTATATCCGCAAAAAGGCCGTCTGAAAACTCGGTTACTGAGCGTAGTCGAAGTATTCAGACGGCCTTTGTTTGATAAGTTCGGATTAGAACGAAACGTAAGACGCAGGATTAACCGGTTTGCCGTTTTGGCGGACTTCAAAGTGAAGCTGGGTACGGCTGGCGTCACTGTTGCCCATTTTGGCGATGGTCTGGCCGCGTTTCACGGTTTGGCCTTCGTTGACCAGCAGGCTTTGGTTGTGGCCGTAGGCGGTCAGGAAGGTTTTGTTGTGTTGGATGATGACGAGGTTGCCGTAACCGCGCAAGCCCGAACCTGCGTAAACGACTTTCCCGTCGGCTGCGGCGACAACGGGTTGACCGGGTTGGCCGACGATGTCCACGCCTTTGCTGCTGCCGCCGAAGTTGGTGACGACTTTACCTGCGGTCGGGCGCATCAGGCTGATACCGGAAGCGCTTGGGGCAGGCGCGGCACTTGAGACTTTGGGCGCGGGGGTGTAGGTTGACGCGGGTTTGCCGGCCGGTGCGGAAACGGCAGGCGCAGATGCGCTTGATGCGGGCGCGCTGTAACCGGCGGGTTTCACGCGCAGGGTTTGGCCGACGCTGATGGTGTTGTCGGCCATGTTGTTCCATGCGCGCAGGTTGTCTTGGGTGATGTTGTAGCGTTTGGAAATGTTGTAAACGGTATCGCCGCGCACGACGGTATGGGTAGCGGCGTTGATGTCGACGGGCGCGTTAGACGGAATGTATGCGCCGCCTGACGATGCGGACGCAGACTGCGCGGGCGGGGGGGTATAGGGGGTTTCGGCATTGCCGGCCGCATTCGGGTTGTAGGGTTCGGCGCCGTAGGGGTTGCTTGCAGAAGTCGAGCCTGAGGCGTTGCCTGCGGTCACGGGAGCAGGCTGCTGGCTGGCACACGCGGCCAACATCAGGGCCAAGACTGCGGGTACGGCATGGAATGCGGTTTTTTTCAACATATTGATGACCTTCTGTGTATGGGTTTATTTATACCGAGGCGTATCATAAATCAAAATACGCCCTGTTCTCAAGCCTTAACGGCGTTAGCGTCTGTTAACATTTCAATATTAACCAAACAGAATAATACGGGTCTGTGAGGCCGTCTGAAAAGGTTTGCAGCGGTTTTCAGACGGCCTTTTGCCAAAATGCGCCGACGGCTTCGGTTTCGTCATAAGCGGTCAGATCGATTTGCAGCGGGGTGACGGTGATGAAGCCGGCTTCGCATTCGCCGAAATCCGTGCCCTCTTCGCGGTCGGAAACGGCGCCGACGGGGCCTATCCAGAATATCGGCTCGCCGCGCGGGTTGTGCATGGGCACGACGCTTTGGGTGTGGTGGCGCCGCCCCAGCCGCGTGATTTTGATGCCTTGAATGTCGTCGGGTGCTACGGCGGGAATGTTGATGTTCCACAAAACGGGTTTTTGCGGCGGATTTTTCAGAAGATGCGACAACAGCAGCCAGGCGGCTTTTTCGGCAGTTTCCCAAAAGCGGCCGCTGTGGTCGTTGAGCGAAACGGCAACGGCGGGGATGCCCATCAGATAGGCTTCGGTGGCGGCGGCGACGGTGCCCGAATAGAGGGTGTCGTCGCCCATATTGGCGCCGTTGTTGATGCCGGAAAGTACCAAATCGGGTTTGAAATCCGGCAGGGCGTGCAGACCGATGTGGATGCAGTCGGTGGGCGTGCCGTTGACGTAGTAAAAGCCGTTTTCCGCCTGACGGATGTGCAGCGGGCGGTCGAGTGTGAGCGAATTGCTGACGCCGCTGCGGTCGCGTTCGGGCGCCACCACGCGCACATTGGCAAATTCCGCCGCAACCCGCGCCAAAACGGCGATGCCTTGCGCAAGATAACCGTCGTCGTTGCAGATAAGGATGTTCACCGGCTTGCTCCTGTTGTTTGCTTGGATGGGAATTTTTCAGACGGCCTTTTCTGCATTGATGCCGTCTGAAAAACTCTGCAACGATACTGCATCCGCCACTCCGCCGCAACCGCTGCGGCTGCGGCACAAGGCAGCATGGTTCTTTTTTTCAGACGGCCTTTCTTCATTAAACCCCTCAATCAATCGGCGGGGTATAACGCCCCTCGGCAATCGCGTCTTTAATCCGCGCTGCTTCGGCGACAACCTGCGCAAGCAGGTTTTTTACGTCGTCTAAGGTGGCGACGGGGCTGAGCAGGGTCATTTTCAGAGATTGAACCTTGCCGACTTTGGTTACGCCGATGTTGGCCTCGCCGCGGGCGAAGAGTTCGTCGGCGGCGTTTTGGTTGAGGCTGTCAAGGCCGGCTTCGGGATAGCCTGCGGGCTTGACGCGGAAGAGTACGCTGGCGAACTGCGGTTCGACCAATAATTCCAAGCTGTCGGTCGCTTTGATGTAGCCGGCGGCTTGGCGGGCGAGCGTGATGCCGTGGTCTATCATCGAGCCGTAACGGGTTTCGCCCAGCGCTTCGATGGTCAGCCAGAGTTTCAGCGCGTCGAAGCGGCGGGTGGTTTGCAGCGATTTGGAAACGAGGTTGGGTACGCCGTGTTCTTCGTCATAGGCGGAATTGAGGTATTCGGCTTCGTAGTGTATGAAGCGGTAGTTTGCCTCGTCTTTGAGCAGAAACGCGCCGCAGGAGATGCTTTGGAAATAGTGTTTGTGGAAATCCAGCGTAACCGAATCGGTCAGCCCGATGCCGTCGAGCAGGTGGCGGTATTGTTTGGACAGCAACAACGCGCCGCCCCATGCGGCATCCAAATGCAGCCATGCGCCGCAGCGGTCGGCGAGCGCGCGGATTTCGCGCAGCGGGTCGATGGCGCCTGCGTCGGTCGTGCCGGCTGTGGCGACGATGCAGGCGACGATTTTGCCTTGCGCGGCCAAGTCGTTCAGTGTTTTTTCCAGTGCGGCAACGTCCATCTGCGCGTTTTGGTTACACGGCACGGTCACGACGGATTGGAAACCCATGCCCATCATCGCCATATTTTTCTGCACGGAAAAATGCGCGTTTTCAGAGCAGACGACTTTCACTTTCTGCAAGGCGTCGGCGGGAATACCATCGCGCTGCACCGACCATTCGAGGCCGTCTGAATTTTTCCAATGCTTGGCGATACAGGCGTCGCGCGCGAGCAGAACCCCCATCAGGTTGGACTGCGTGCCGCCCGAGGTGAATACGCCCGCGCTGCCTTTGCCGTAGCCGGTTTTTTGGCGCAGCCAGTCTATCATCTGCACTTCCATCAGCGAGCCGGCGGGGCTTTGGTCCCAAGAATCCATCGACTGGTTGGTCGCGTTAATCAACACTTCCGCCGCCTGCGAAGCGACCATCGTCGGGCAGTGCAGGTGCGCCAGCGAATGCGGGTGGTGCACTTTCAGGCTGTTGGCGAGGAACAGATCGACCAGCCGCGTTAAGGCCGTCTGAAGCCCCATGCCGTTTTCAGACGGCATGAAGGCGATTTTGGCGCGCAAATCCTTAATGCTGCCGCCGGTGTACATTTTTTCGCTGCGCAGCCAATCGGAAACAGCTTTCACCGCGCTGTCCATCGCCGCCTGATAATCGGCGACCGACTGCACATCATTGCAGAGCAGCGCGCGTTTGTGTTCGGGAAAATCAACCATATCAGCCCCTTACCGTTTTCAGCGCATCGGCTACGGATAAGCGGAAGCGTTTGATAAATTCCGCGCACTCGTCTTCCGTAATAATCAGCGGCGCGAGGATACGCACGACGGTGCCGTTGCGGCCGCCGCGCTCCAGCAATAATTTATTGGAGAAACAGGCTTTTTGGATTTCCGCCGCCAACACGGCATCGGCCGGCAGAGAACCCATGCGGTCGGCGGGCAGGCGTTCATCGACGATTTCGATGCCGATCATCAGGCCGCGTCCGCGAACATTGCCGATGCAGGGGAATTCCTGCGCCAGTTTTTTCAATTCGGCTTGGATAAAGTCGCCGCGCGCTTTCGCATTGCCCGCCAAATCCTGTTCGCGCATCACGCGCAGCGAAGCGTAACCGGTCGCCATTGCCAACTGGTTGCCGCGGAAAGTGCCGGTATGGCCGGCAGGCTGCCAGGCGTCGAATTCTTTTTTGATCGCCAACACCGCCAGCGGCAGGCTGCCGCCGACCGCTTTCGACATAATCACGATGTCCGGCTCGATGCCGGAATGTTGGAAGGCAAACATTTTGCCCGAACGGCAGAAACCGGCCTGAACTTCGTCCACAATCATCAAAATGCCGTGGCGCGCGGTCACTTCGCGGATTTTTTTCAGCCACTCGGTCGGGCCGACAACCACGCCGCCCTCACCCTGAATCGCTTCCAAAATCACCGCCGCAGGTTTGACCACACCGCTTTCCACGTCTTCGATGAAGTTCTCAAAATAATAAGCCAACGCCTGCGCGCCCGCTTCGCCGCCTATACCCAGCGGGCAGCGGTATTCGTGCGGATACGGCAGAAACTGCACGCCCGGCATCAGATTCTGCACCGCGTTTTTCGCGCCCAGATTGCCCGTGAGCGCCAGCGCGCCCTGCGTCATGCCGTGGTAGCCACCGGAAAAACTGATGACGTTGCCGCGTCCGGTGAATGTTTTCGCCAGTTTGACCGCCGCTTCGGCCGCATCCGCTCCGGTCGGGCCGGTAAATTGCAGGCGGTAGTTTTCTTTGCCGCCCGGAAAATGCGCCAGCAGCGCTTCGGAAAACGCGTCTTTCAAAGGCGTGGTAATGTCCAGCGTATGCAGAGGCAGACCGCTGGCCAGCGCATCCTGAACCGCTTTGATGATTTCGGGGTGGTTGTGCCCCAAAGCCAGCGTACCCGCGCCGGCGAGGCAGTCGAGATAATCATTGCCCTCGACGTCGGTAATCCAGCAGCCTTGCGCCTTGGCAATCGCCAAAGGCAGCTTGCGCGGATAACTGCGCACGTTGGACTCCATCTCGTTCTGACGGGTCAGGTAATGTTCGTTTGTTGCTTGGGGAATGGGATGAAAAGGTGTAACGCTCATATCGGATTACCATCTCTGATAAGGGTTATGGCTGCGAAACCTGCTGCCTTGTCTGGCGACAGCGTTCACAACCTGAGCCGCTTAAGAAGAAAATGCAGCTCTTGAAGAACAGGCTTCGGGCGGAATCCGAAGCCCCCACAATGGGTGTTAACAGCAAAAAAACTGCACACCCCATGCAGTACGCGGTCTTAGAAAAGAAAGAACGCCCGGAATCGGCTGGCGACCCGTAGCGTACTGGCAAGTGGCGCGGATTTTACACTTTTTTCGGGAAAAGGGAAGCCTTTTTTAAGTATTTACTCGGAAATTCTATTTAAAACCAAATTGATAATATATTTATATTTTATTTAATAAAAACAATTTCCTAAAATATTTTGTTTTAAGAATCCAAATCAACCATAGTTGGATAGGTCTTACCGCTCTTCGCTGTGCGTCTTTGTACAGGAGAGTTATATTGCGTGCGTTGAAGATTTGGCGTTGCGTTGGTTGTAACATATTGTCCACCCGGGCCATTCGTTTTTAACGACTTATCAAAATTAAGTCATGTAGGAATTTCTTAGCTGTATTCACAGCAAGTGGTTAGAATGAACTTCCCGGCAAGCAGCCCGTAGTACGGTTAGCCGCCCCAAGCGGCGTAACCGTACGGACGCTTTTTTCAGACGGCATCTTTCACTCCGGATCATCCGTAAATGCATGTGCGTTAAAAATCGGTATAAACGCAAACAAATACAACACAAAAACCGTTGCCAGCAATAAAGCCGGAATGGCGGTCAACAACCACCCAGGAGCGTATTTCACCCACACCGTCCGCGTTAATGCGCTCAAAAACAGGCAGGGCACGGCAATGCGGCAGAGCCGTGGGTAGTTGAGTTTGGTAAAGCCGCTGTGCCACAGGCCTGCGGTCAGCCACACCATCATCACGCCGCCGAATATTGCACCGAGGGTAATCAGGTGCGGCGGTGTGCCGACGGCTTGACCTGTCAATTTGGCGAACCCGATCCGCAGATAGCCTGCCGCGCCGAGAAGTTGCAGCCAGTAGCAAGTGCGGACGTAGTGTTTGCGCAGAAGTTCATGATGGTGCAGCTCGCGCAGTTTCGCCAGTAAAACCAAGCCGACGGCCAGAGCGGCAAATGCGGCGGTCTGCAGCGGCAGCCAGAGTTCGGCGGCGGCGTAGAGCAGCAGAAAGGTGATGGCGATGTTTTTATAAACCATATTCGGGATGAACACCGGATCTTTCAGACGGCATTCTTTCAAGGCTTCGTTACCCAAGAAAATGCTGACGCGGAACGAAACGAACATCACCGCCGCCATATTCAGATGCACCTGCGCCCTGAGCAGGTTCAAGTCATTAGTGTACGCATATGCCGTCTGAAAAACGGTGAACGCGGCGAGCAGCATCAGCAGCGCACCCAATAGAAAAGCGGTGTTTTTCAGGCTGCCTTGATAACCCGTCCACTCCAGCATCGCCGCCATCAGAAATCCGCCGTAAGCGGCAGGCAGCATGAATTCGAGAAAAATCTGCCGGTGCAGGATAATAGCGTTTGGGCTGGCGAAAAAACTCAAAGCCGCCACCGCCGCCAGCAGCGCGGACGCGGTGAAAAACGGGCGCATCGGGTGGGTAAAAAAGGGCTGCCGTTTATTCATAATAATGAATCCCTTAGAATTCTTCCGCCACCACCCGCTCTTCAAACGCCGAATCGTGCGCCGAGAGTTTTTCAGACAGGCATAGCGTGCTCTGCACCGTCATGCCTTTGGGCGAAAGCAGCATGATTTCATGGCTGAGCCTTGCCGCCTCGAAGCGGTCGTGCGTAACCAGCATACACGCAAGCCCCTCGTTTTCGATTTTTTCCGTCAGCATCGCCGCCAGAATATCGAGCAAATCGCGGTCGAGTCCGACAAAGGGTTCGTCAAGCAAAGCCAAATCACAGCCGCACAACAGCAGCCGCAGAAACGCTACCCGTTTTGCCATGCCACCGGAGAGCTCGGGCGGATATTTGTGCAAATCGCCCTCACCCAACCCTACTTTCGCCACCAGAGCGGTTGCCACGCTTCAATCTGGTTTATCCATAAAAATCAAAATATTGTCTATCACCATCAGATTTTCCGGCAGGCGGTTTTCCTGAAACAGAAAACCCGTTTTGCGAAAACCGTTTCTGATTCTGCCCGATTTCGGCGTTTCCAAACCCGCAACCAAGCGCAACACCGTCGTCTTGCCGCAACCGCTCGGGCCGAACAGCGTTTTCACCTCGCCATCGCGCAAACCCATGCTGAAATCGCGCACAATCGGGTCGCGCAGAATTTCAAAACGGATGTGTTCCAACTCCAGCATCATCGTCTCCACGGCATCAGCAAAATTTCCAAAGGCTTGGTAACCAGATATTCAAACAGCGACACAAACGCAATCACCAGCACCACATAAGCCATCACGGTGGACGTTTCCAGCATCGCCCGCGCATCCGCAACCCGCACCCCCTCGCCCTCGCTCGCCCCCAAAAGCTCCGCCATCCATAATCACCACCTTCACGCCCATCTCCACCGCCACGCCGATGCTGGAAACCACATAACCCGTCAGGTGCGGCACATACAGATAGCGGATTTTTTCAGACGGCCTAATTTATACGCGTCAAACAACTCCTCATTCTGTTTGCTCACGCTCATCATCCCCATCGCCGCACTGGCAAAAGTTAACGGCGCAACCAAAATAATCACCGTAAACAACACGCTCGGATTGCCGAAGCCGAACCAAAACAGTGCCATCACCACCCAAATAATCGGCGGCATCGCCAGCAAAACCGTAACCAAGGGCTTGAGCAGAGCCATCGCCGTTTTAAAACTGCCCGCCACCAGCCCCGCCGCCAAACCCGCTACCAGCGCAATCGAAATCCCCACCACCGCCCGCCACAGCGACACGCCGATTTCGTTCGCCCGAAACTGCCCGAGCAACTCCCATGCCTGTCTGAAAACCGCCGACGGCGCGGGCAGCATAAATTCGCCGAACACCACGCTGCCTCACGCCCACAGCGCAACCAACATCGCCGCCACGCCCAAGCTGGCAAAGCCACTCCAAGATAATCTAAAATATAAACTGCGGGTTGGAGCTTGCGGATTTTGTCGGTTTTAATCATGGTTTGCTTGTTTATGTTTTATGCCGTCTGACATATTCCGGTGCGCACGGCGCACCCTGTAGGTACGGTTAGCGCGGCTTTTTTGCGCGTAACCCGTACGCAGCCCCGCACAAGATGCCGTCTGAAAAAAGCGTCCGTACGGTTACGCCGCTTGAGGCAGCTAACCGTACGGACGCTTTTTTCAGACGGCATCTTTTATTCCCCAAAATTCAAACCAAAAAGAAGCCTTCGTCGGGCAGTTTGCCGCCCAATAATTTCGGGTTGAACTGCATCAGGATTTCATAAATTCATCAGCTCCGCTTTTACTTCACTTCCCTTTTCCACGGTCAAATTCGCGTACGGCAGGCTTTGCACGATGGCAGGCTCAGGGGCCGGCAGGTAGTTTTTGCCGATTTTCGCCGCACTTTGCGGATTGGCGCGAATCCATGCCAGCGCGTTTTTCAAGTCTTGGTGGAAGATTTCAAACTTGGCTTTGTTGGCGTTGAAAAAAATCCACGTTCGTGATAATGCCTGCCTGCGGAATCATCGGTTTGGTTTGAAAGGCTTGGGCGAACATTTTGGTCATGTCGAAACCGCGCACCACGTTCACGCCCATGGTTTTGCCGCGCAGGATGGTTGCGCTACCCATCGGTTTGGGCACGATGATGGCATCAAAATCTTTGCCCAAAAACAATCCGACAGCTTCGGCGGAAGTGGTGGCGTAAGACACGGAAATTTTACGGATGTCGATGCCGAGCTTTTTCAGCATCGCTTGAAACACGATATCCGGCATATCGTTTTTAAACGGAATCAGCACTTTTTTGCCGACCAAATCGCGCGGATGGGCGATGGCTTTGTTTTTGCTCAAAAGCTACACGATGCCGTTGGTGAGGATGTTGACCATGCCGACTTTCTGCCCTTGGTTGCGCAGGTTTACGCCGACGTTGTTCGGGCTCATCATTATTTTAAACTGTCCGCTCGCCACACCTGCGCGGATCTGGTCGGGCGAACGCCAGATTTTTAGCGATACATTATCTTGTTTCGCCAATTTACCTTGCAACGCTGCAACAGCAATGGTCATGCTCGGCAGTGCCGGCGCGCCGTAAATGGTAAACGCTTGTTTGTTTGCGGCAACTAATATTGATGCCGAAACAGCAGGCCGCGCCTGCGTTTTCTCTGGCAGATTTGAACGGCAAAACCGTCAGCAACCAAAACCTGCAGGGCAAAGTGACGTTTATCAATTTCTGGTTTCCGTCGTGCCCCGGCTGCGTGAGCGAAATGCCCAAAGTGATTAAGATGGCCAACGATTATCAGGGCAAGGATTTCCAGGTGCTCGGCATCGCGCAGCCGATTGATCCGCCCGAAAGCGTGCGCGAATATGTCCGCCAATACGGGCTGCCGTTTACCGTGATGTACGACACCGGCGGCGTTGCAGGCAAGGCGTTTGAAACCAAGGTTTACCCGACTTCCGTGCTGATCAATAAAAAAGGCGAAGTGCTGAAAACATTTGTCGGCGAACCGGACTTTACCGCGCTGTACCGCGAGATTGATTCGGAATTGGAAAAATAACCGCGCAGGCAAAACCGCCGACATTTCCGCCCTGCCCGCCGCTTGAGTCGAAACCCTGACGCCGTATCATGCCGCCGCTCCATAAAAGGCCGTCTGAAAATTTTCAGACGGCCTTTACCGTATTGTTTTACAATCAAAACCCCAAACGTCGCCTGCTTTCACTGCGACTGCCCGCGGCGCGTCGGCAACATTGTGCTGCCGCAAACTGCAACGAAACAAGGAACCCGCCATGACCATATCCCCCGTCGCCCTGCGCCGAAAAACCGAGCGCAAGCCGCACCAAACCGCCCAATACTGGCGCAGGTGCCAAGTGGAAGAACTGTTCGAAATGCCGTTTCTCGACCTCGTTTACCGAGCCGCCGAAGTCCACCGCGAACACTTCACCCCCCGCGAAATCCAGCTCTCCACCCTGCTGTCCATCAAAACCGGCGGCTGCCCCGAAGACTGCGAATACTGCCCCCAATCCGCCCACTACGACACCGGCCTGGAAAAAGAACGCATGATGGACGTGGCGGAAATCCTCGAAAAAGCCAAAATCGCCCAAGCGCGCGGCGCGAGCCGTTTCTGCATGGGCGCGGCGTGGCGCGGGCCGAAGCCGGAAGACGTGGAAACCGTGTCCGAAATCATCAAAGCCGTCAAAGGCTTGGGGCTGGAAACCTGCGGCACCTTCGGCATGCTCGAAGACGGCATGGCCGAAGATTTGAAAGAAGCGGGGCTGGATTATTACAACCACAACCTCGACACCGACCCCGAACGCTACAACGACATCATCCATACACGGCAGCACGAAGACCGCATGGACACACTCGGCAAAGTGCGCGGCGCAGGCTTGAAAGTCTGCTGCGGCGGCATCGTCGGCATGAACGAAACCCGTCCCGAACGCGCGGGCTTAATCGCCAGCCTCGCCAACCTCGACCCGCAGCCCGAAAGCGTGCCCATCAACCAGTTGGTGAAAGTGGAAGGCACGCCGCTGGCCGATGCCGAAGATTTGGACTGGACGGAATTCGTGCGCACCATCGCCGTTGCCCGCATCACCATGCCCAAAAGCTTTGTGCGCCTGTCCGCAGGCCGCAGCAACATGCCCGAAGCCATGCAGGCCATGTGTTTTCTGGCGGGAGCAAATTCGATTTTCTACGGCGACAAACTGCTCACCACCGAAAACCCCGAAGAAGACGGCGACCGGGTGCTGATGGAAAAACTGGATTTATACCCGCTGCAATACCGCAGCACCCCGAACGCGAAACAGGCAGACAGGCCGTCTGAAAACGCCGTGCAGGGCGGTTGCGGCGACGGAAGCTAAGGATGGCGATGCACCTGCCGCTATCAGCGCGGCTGCTGTTTTTAAGAAATCTCGTCTTTGCATATCCATATCGGTTCTCCTTTTGATTGGGGTTTTGTTTGGAATGTATTGGGCTGCCGTCTGAAAAATATCCTACGTAGGTTGGGTTGAAAACCCAACAAAGCCGAAGATGCCTGTCCAAAATGTTGGGTCTCGACCCAACCTACGGCTACGGCTGGAAGTTTCAGACGGCATGGATGTTGTTTTAAGACAGACATTCAGGCTGCCTTTTATCAAATTTCCCCAAACAGCAAATGCACGGTTTCGCGTTTAACCAAAGCCCCGCTTTTGCTGACCGCCCAATCGTTTCGTCGATTTTCCCAAACCAAATCAAACACATGCGCGGCAAGGGCGATGACTTTGGTGGCGTTGTAGTGGGCAAAGCCGAATCGGGCAAACGGCAACTTTTGCATAAAAGCGCGTTCGCAAAAGCTCACGCACAGCCTGCCGCCGTCTTGCAATACGCGGGCAAGTTCGGCAAACAACGCGGCGGGGTCTTGCCAGAAATACAGGACATTGACGCTGAACGTGGCGTGAAACTGCTTGTCGGCAAAAGGCAGCCTGAACCCGTCATACAGTGCATATTCGGCAAGTTTCGCGTCAATAAAGGCTTGGTTGAACGCGGCGGCGGCTTGGTACATGGCGGGAGAAATTTCCGCGCCCGTGTCATACAAACCGTCCGCCTGCGACAACACATAGCCCAGCAGTCCGCCGTCGCCGAAACCCAGCTCCAGCAGCCGCTCGCCGGACTGCGGGTTCAGTGTGTTCAGGCTGTCTGAAATTTAGGCGAGATTGCGTAGATTCATATTTTGTCCGACGGCTGCCGCCGCTTCGCCGTGCGGACAGCGAAGCTGGGCGGCGGTTTGTTCAGGAGTAAGTCTCATGGGAATAACTCCTGCGGCAAAGGATTAGCGTTTTCAGACTGCCTAAACCCTGTTTTCGTTTCCATAGTGAAGAAAAATAAGAAAGATACAGGGCGGCAAGCCGCAGACAGTACAGATAGTACGGCAAGGCGCGGCCAACGCGATAGATTTCTTGTTTTTCTTTACTATATGCTATTGAAGCCTGATGAGCAGGCTAAGCAGCAGGTACGGTTAGTACGGTTTTTTGCGCGTAACCGTACGCAAACCTCCATGCGGCGTCATCTGAAGAAACGTTCGTACGGTTACGCCGCTTGAGGCGGCTAACCGTACCTACGGCTTCTGCGCAGGTTGGGTCGAACTGGTTCTCCGGAAAATAACCCTGCGCGATATTCGGGGTAATCGGTTTGGGCGGGGAGAAGATTTTAATTGGCCGGATGCCGTCGGGATCGGCAAGTTCTTCCGCCATGGCGGAAGTTGCAATGAAAACGGCTGATACAGCCAAAGCTAAAGAATAATGTTTCATTCTAAATCTCTTTGATAACAGTTTTATTTAAGAATAATAATAGTTTTTATTTAAAAATAGAATTAAAAAGAATTTATGTAAAGCATGCAGAAAAAACAAATGCCGTATGTCATCCTGATGCTCCGTCACTTTTTCTGCATAAAAATAAAAATGCTGCCGACCATCGGATTTCCGTCCGTTTGGAATAATGGATTGAGTATTCCAGGCTGCAATCAGGCAGTTTTTAAGGCCTTGTAAAATTAAAAACCGTCCAAAGTATATTAAATAATTTTAAAAAACAAAATATTAAAAATTTATCGCCCGCTTATTGACAGAACTGTCATTCTGCGCCGTCAAACAAACCGTAGGGGTTCACCCAAACGCCTACGGTTTGTTTACTCCCACTTAACTTAACCTAAAGGAAAGTCTCATGAAAAAGTCTGCGATGATACTTGCTACTGCGTTTACTTTGGCCGTGGGCAGTAGTTTTGCCGCCGATATGACAAATGATAAAATTTCCCACTCCGGTATGGCCCAACATTCGATGAGTATGGATAAAACCGGCAGCATGAAACACAGAATCAAACCATTGAAAAAAAATATGACAAAAACGAAGTACTCTATGAAAAAAAGAGGTAAAATGAAGATGATGAAAAAAAACGGTAAAAATGCGTTCGATGCAGCGCATGTAACATTAAAAAAACAGGAGGCAGTAAAACAAACTGCCTCCTGTTTCGGAGTTTACTATGCAGACAGACGCCTTGTGGCATCCGGAAAATATTGATCCTTTAAGAAAAAAAATGCAGCGTTTCGCCTTTTTGCAACTACGCAACGAAGAATGGGCGGAAGACGCCGTTCAAGAAACACTCGCCGCCGCATACAGCAAAAACCAACAGTTTCAAGGCGAATCGCAATGGCAGACTTGGGTTTGGGCAATTTTAAAAAATAAAGTACTCGACATCCTGCGCCGTCGGCAGACCGAAATGAAATGGTTTGCTTCCAGTGATGACGAACAATTCCTTGATGCTGTTCATGATGATAATTTTGACGAATCGGGACATTGGAAAAATCAGCCGCAGCAGTGGCAGATGCCGCATGAGGCTGCCGAACAAAACGACTTTATGCGCATCTTAGACTTCTGTCTCAGACACCTGCCCGAAAATACCGCCCGCGTCTTCATGCTGCGCGAAATTTCCGGTTTGGACGTCAGCGAAATCTGTGCCCAAACCGGCATCAGCAGCGACAACTGCTACACCATCCTCAGCCGCGCCCGCAACGGCCTGCGCCGCTGTCTGCAAAGCAACTGGTTTGACGACGACCGGGGAAAACAGGAGGACAAAACGTGAAACCCATCAAATGCAAAGACGCGGCCAAACTGCTCCAACACGCCCGCGACCGCCGTCTGGATTTCAGCGAACGCGTCCAACTCAAGCTCCATCTAGCCGTCTGCATCCACTGCCGCCGCTATCAAAAGCAACTCGATATTTTAGACAGCGCCATGGCGCGCTATCGGGAAAGTTTGGAAATGCCGTCTGAAAAGTTTTCGAAACAGGATGAATAAACCGTTTGAAACCTTTGAAAAAATGAAAAAACGGCCCAAATGCCGTCTGAAACATTTCCTCTCTTAACCGACGCCATTCCCGCGCAGGCGGGAATCCACGGTTCAAGACAGGCAATATCTTGTTTTAACACAGTTTCAAAAAATCAAACGTGGATTCCCGCCTGCGCGGGAATGGCGCCCGTGAAAATTCGACTGCGCGTAACCGGTTTTCAGACGGCCTCTCTTACTTCTTACCCCGCAAATACGCCCGCAGTTTTTCCTCATCCAAAAACCAGTGGCAGATTTCTGTGTCCCCGTCGAGCAACACGGGTACCAGCTCATTGTATTTCGCTTCCAAATCCGCATCGGCATCCACATCGACCACGTCCACCTCAAAGCCGAACTCGGCCTGAAACGGGTGCAACTGCTCGCGCATTTTGTGGCAGAGGCTGCAATATTCGCGGGACATCAGCGTCAGTTTCATGGTTTGAACATCCTTTCTTTTTTATTATCAGGCCGTCTGGTGCTTCGACTTCGCTCAGCGACCGAATTGTTTTTTTACACAGGCTGCCATACATACAATACCAGCGAAATCGGAATCAGCGACAACAGCGTCACCAGCAGCATCGTGCCCGACGTTTCCTTGGCGAAGCCGTGCATACTGCCGAACAGCGGATACAGGCTCGGAATCGGTGCGGCGGCAAACAGCATCCCTGCAAACAGCGTTTCCTTGTCCGCACCCAAAGCGTTCATCAATACAAACATCAACAGCGGAAACAGCATCAACTTGCCAGCCGCCACCAGCAGCATATCCGCTGGTTTGCAGTCGCGCAGGCTGATGCCGCAGAGGCTTGCGCCGATCATAAACAGCGCCAGCGTCATCGACGACGAAGCGAGCATACCCGAAATCCGTTCGGCGAATACGGGCAGCGGCAGCAGACCGAAGGAAAACACCAGCCCGACGGGCATCGCCTGGATAATCGGGTTGGTCAGCAACGTTTTGCCCGCCTGCCGCAACACCTGCCCCCAGCTCCGATGCTGCCCCTGGCTCAAATCCAGCAGGATAAACAGCGGCAGGCAGATGAGCAGGTTTTCCGTCATCACGTTCATCGCGTAATACCCGCCCGCCGACGAACCGAGCGCCATCAAAAGCAGCGGATAGCCGACGAAACCCGAGTTCGACATCCCGAATCCCAGCCCGTTTAGCGCCGCAAGCGTCGGATGAAGGCCGCGCAGGCGGCTGTTCTGCCAGCCGGCGACAAACGACAAAACCGACGCGCCGGAATAGGCGAAAAAATATTCCGGCTTGAACGTCTGCGCAAACGGCTTGGTCGCCAGCGCGTTAAACACCAGCATGGGCATTCCGATGCGCAAAACGAATTTCCCGATGCCCTCGAGCTGCCCGGCCATCAGCAGACTTCTGCGCATGGCGGCATAGCCGACGACAATCATCAGGAAAACGGGGGCGATGATGTTGAAAATGGCAGTCATGGTGTTTTGAAAAAAATAAAGATTTTGAGGCCGTCTGAAATTCAACCCTCGGCCGACACATTCCCTCTCCCGTGGGAGAGGGTTAGGGAGAGGGCTGTTCAAACGCCTTCCTATTGCTCGAGGCCGTCTGAAAAGTAGGTTGGGGAGCAGAAAAATACCGACATTAAATTTTGTCCTTCGGACAAACGGTGGACAGGCATACCCACCCTATGCCTCAAATGCCGTCTGAACCCTACCCGCGCCAACTGATTTTGTCCGACAAACCCACTTCATGCGGATTGATCCGCGCGTTGTCTTCCTGCCCCAGCCCGACCAGTTTGCGCAACCGTGTCATATAGGCGTTCACATCCAAACCGCGCCCGTAGCGCTGCGCCTCCCACAGCGTTTCCGCCAGCGCGTCCATCATGTCATGCTCGGCGCGCACCCAGTCGTCGTTATACCGCGCGCACAAAGCCGCATGAATCGCGCGTATGCCCGGCGGCTGGTCGATGGCGGCCTGTTCCTGCAAAGAAAGGTGTAGCGAAAGATGCAGAAACGGGTTTTCCTCGCCGTCTTCGGGCAGCCATTCCTTATCCAGCCAGTTTTCAACATCCTCAAGATAACGCCCGTATTCAGGGTGCGCCTCGACAATCCGCAGCGCTTTGAGCTGCAAAGCGTCTAACTGAAGCGGGTTAAACCGCTGTTGCCAGACATGGGCAAAAAAACGGCGCACATCGTGGGTGTTGACATCATACATAAGGGATTTCCTGTTTCAGGCCGTCTGAAAAATATCGTGAATTTACCGAACGCCCCAAAGTTTAAACCTTTTTGCGACAAGCGAAAAACCTTTTTCAGACGGCCTCTTGCGCGTTGGCAAAGCGGGGAAACCTGCGTATAATCCGTTTTTCCTAAGCAGGCCTCATGCAGTAATCAAGCCGGTCTGCGAAATCTGGGGGCGATCTTGGTTTCGACGGGGGTTGCGAAGCAGATGCGGGCATACCGGGGTCTCAGATTCCCGTAAAACACTGAACCAAAATAGTCGCAAACGACGAAACTTACGCACTGGCCGCTTAAGGCCTGCCGTTGCAGCAGTCGGTCAATGGGCTGTGTAGCGCAAGCTACCGCAACGTCATCTTACATTGACTGGTTTCCTGTCGGGTTACTTGGCAGGGAATAAGATTTAAGGTAACTGGTTTCCAAACAGCCTGTCTGTCGGCGGCGCGGAAATAAGATTTCAAATAGGCAAGACTAAGTATGTAGAACGCTTTGTAGAGGACTTTCGGACGGGGGTTCAATTCCCCCCGCCTCCACCAGTCAAACAAAGGCCGTCTGAAAATTTTCAGACGGCCTTTTCATTTTCACGCTTTCGGCTTCATGCTTCCACAGCCTCGTTTTCAAATTCCAACACCGCTTCATCGCGTTTTTTATCGTAACCGATGCGGACTTTTCCACCGTCCGCCAGTCTGCCGAACAGCAGTTCGTCGGCCAGAACTTTGCGGATTTTTTCCTGAATCAGGCGGTTCATCGGGCGGGCGCCCATTTGCGGGTCGAAACCTTTTTCGGCCAGATATTTGCGCAGGGAGGGAGTAAATTCGGCTTCGACTTTGCGGTCGAGAAGCTGTTTTTCGAGCTGAAGCAGGAATTTGTCCACCACTTTGGCAATCACAGTTTCGTCCAGCGGGGCAAACGGGATGACGGCGTCCAAGCGGTTGCGGAACTCGGGCGTGAAGAGTTTGTTGACCGCCTGCATTTCGTCGCCGCGCTCGTGTTTGTTGGTGAAGCCCATGGTCGGACGGCTGAGGCTTTCGGCGCCGGCATTGGTGGTCATAATCAGCACAACGTTGCGGAAATCCGCGCTTTTGCCGTTGTTATCAGTCAGCTTGCCTGCATCCATAACTTGCAGCAAGACGTTGAAAATGTCGGGGTGGGCTTTTTCGATTTCATCGAGCAGCAACACGCAATGCGGGTGTTTGTTGGCCGCTTCGGTCAACAGGCCGCCCTGTTCGAAGCCGACGTAGCCCGGCGGCGCGCCGATCAGGCGGGAAACGGCGTGGCGTTCCATATATTCCGACATATCAAAGCGTTGCAGCGTCACGCCGAGGGAAAAGGCGAGCTGGCGGGCAACTTCGGTTTTACCCACGCCGGTGGGGCCGGAAAATAAGAAGCTGCCGATGGGCTTGTCGGGCAGCCCCAGCCCCGAACGCGACATTTTGACGGCGGCAACCAGCGCGTCGATGGCGGCGTCCTGCCCGTACACCATGTTTTTCAAATCGCGGGCAAGGAACTGCAAAACCTGTTTGTCGTCATGGGAAACGGTTTTTTCGGGAATGCGGGCGACTTTGGCGACCACGGCTTCAATCTGCGCCTTGCCGATGACTTTTTTCTGTTTGGATTTGGGCAGAATCCGCTGCGCAGCGCCTGCTTCGTCAACAATATCAATGGCTTTATCGGGCAGGAAACGCTCGTTGATGTAGCGGGCGGACAGCTCGGCGGCGGCCTCCAGCGCACCGTTGGTGTAGCGGACTTGATGGAAATCTTCAAACACCGGTTTCAAGCCGCGCAGGATTTGCACGGTTTCGTCCACCGTCGGCTCGGTTACGTCTATTTTTTGGAAACGGCGGCTCAAGGCGTGGTCTTTGCTGAAAATGGTGCGGAACTCATCGTAAGTAGTCGCACCGATGCAGCGCAGCTCGCCTTTGGCCAACGCAGGTTTGAGCAGGTTGGACGCATCCATCGTACCGCCCGTGGTGCTGCCCGCACCGATAATGGTGTGGATTTCATCGACAAACAATACCGCCTGCGGCACTTCTTCCAGCCGTTTTAAGACGGCCTTTACCCGCGCTTCAAAATCGCCGCGGTATTTCGTACCCGCCAGCAGCGCGCCCATATCGAGCGCATAGACTTCTGCGCCGGCGAGCGTTTCGGGCACTTCGCCGTTGACAATCTGATGCGCCAAACCCTCGGCCAGCGCGGTTTTTCCCACTCCCGCCTCGCCAACCAGCAGCGGATTGTTTTTGCGGCGGCGGCAGAGAATCTGCACCAGCCGTTCCATTTCCTGTTTGCGCCCGATCAGAGGGTCGATGCGCCCTGCTTTGACTTCGTCATTGAGGTTGACGGTATAGCTTTCCAGCGCGTCTTTCTTGCCGTCTGAAACTTCCCCGTCTTCGCCCATGCCGTCTGAACGCCCCAAACGCTCGGCCTCTTCGCCGTGCGCGATGCGGCGCAATACTTCAAAACGCGTTACCGATTGCAGTTTGAGGAAATACACCGCATGGCTGTCGGCCTCGCTCATGATGGAAACCAGAATATCCAGCGGTTCGACCGAAGTTTTGCCCGCCGATTGGGCGTGTACCATCGCACGCTGAATCACGCGCTGGAAGCCCAGCGTCGGCTGCGTTTCGGTGCTGTCGAGCAGGGATTCGGGAATTTCGGGCGTATTTTCCGCCACGCTGTCGGCAAGCTGTGATTCGAGCAGCGCCAAATCCGCGCCGCACTGTTTCAACACCACGGGCACATCGTCGTCCCGCTCCAGCAACACCAGCAAAAGATGTTCGATGCCGATAAATTCATAACGTCTGCCGCGCGCTTCTGCGTAAAGCTGCTGCAAAATCCGTTCCAATTCAGGTGAAATCATTTAAACCTCCTCGACAATACATTGCAGCGGATGGCCTTCCGCCTTCGCCCGCTGCATGACCTGCCGCTGTTTCGTTTCGGCAATATCGCGCGTGTAAGTGCCGCACAAACCCTTGCCTTCGTGGTGTACCAACAGCATTACCGCCACCGCCTGTTCCTCGGCCAGCATAAATACTTCGGTCAGAATTTCGACCACAAACTCCATCGTCGTGTAGTCGTCGTTGAGCAGAAACACGCCGTAACGCTTAGGCGGGCGGACATCCTGCCAGTCGTGAAGAAGCGTGTCGGCATCGTGCCGTGTATCGGGTGTGGTCATGGTTATATGCGGCTCCAAAACAAATTTTCAAACAGACAGACCATATGCATCATTTTGCATAAATTTTATCGGCAGTTTTGTTATATTTCGTATCATCTTAATAAAATTTCTGCATTTTTGAAAACATTACTTGACGTAACGGCTTAACAAATGTAAAAAGACACCAAGCGAATCCGGCACGACGAACAAGCATAACGGTTTTGGGAGAAACTTGAAACTTTTGCGTTTTCAATACTGCCTCTTTGCTGTTTCATTAATTTTTCGTATAGGAAGTATCACACAATGGCAACCGGTACCGTAAAATGGTTTAACGACGCTAAAGGTTTTGGTTTTATCACTCCCGATGAAGGCGGCGAAGACTTGTTCGCACATTTCTCGGCCATCAACATGGAAGGTTTCAAAACCCTGAAAGAAGGCCAACGCGTTTCTTTCGACGTAACCACCGGCCCCAAAGGCAAACAAGCCGCTAATATCCAAGCAGCTTAATAAAAAAGGATGCGGCGCAAGCCGTGAAGCGTGGCGGGATTTCCCGCCATTTTTTATTGCCGTCTGAAAAACAGCCCCTGCCGTCTGAAACCCCCGCCAGCAATGAACACACCCATTCGCCCCGGCATCTACCGCCATTACAAAGGCAGCCTCTACGAAGTCTGCGGTACCGCCCGCCACAGCGAAACCGAAGAAGAAATGGTCGTTTACCGCGCCCTTTACGGTAACTACGGCCTATGGGTACGCCCCACCGCCATGTTCGCCGAAACCGTCGAAACCGGCGGGCAAACCCAAGCCCGTTTCGCGCTCGTCAAAGCATTTTGATTTTCAGACGGCCTTTTACGTTTTCCTGCCCCGACGTTATCGGGTAAACTGTGCGCCATACGCAGCAATGCCGTCTGAAACTTCCCAAGCCCGAGAGCAATATCATGAGCATCACCAACAACAAAAAAGCCTTTCACGACTACTTCATCGAAGACCAAATCGAAGCCGGCCTTGTCTTGGAAGGCTGGGAGGTCAAAGCCGTACGCGCCGGTCGCGTGCAACTTAAAGAGAGCTATATCCACTGGAAAAAAGACGCGTTTTATCTGGTCGGCTGCCACATCACCGCACTGCCCACCGCGTCCACCCATGTCAAACCCGACCCTGTGCGCGCCCGCAAGCTGCTGCTTAACCAAGCGGAAATCAACAAAATGATCGGCAAAACCGAACGCGCCGGCTACACCATCGTTCCGCTCAACCTACACTACAACCGCGGCCGCATCAAAATGGACATCGGCATGGCCAAAGGCAAAAAGCAGCATGACAAGCGCCAAAGTCTCAAAGAAGCCGACTGGAAACGCGAGAAACAGCGTTTGATGAAATCGGTGCGCTGAAGATTCAGACGGCAGCGGCAGGCCGAGTGCTGCCGCTGTTTCTTCCTTCATCCAAACCACACAAGGTGAACCATATGAAACTTTCCACTCTGCTCATCATCGGCAGCGCAGCTTTATTGTCGGCCTGCCAAAGCAGCCAGCCCTCTTTGTCGGATAAGGGCGCGCAAGAATTGGGCAACATCCGCCACCTCTGCATCCTAACCCGCACCAAAGACCCCAACCCCGGTTTGAATGAAAAAATCGCCCACGCCTTGCAGCAGCACGGCATCAGCAGCGAAACCGTCGAAGTACCCGCCAACCGACAGCGCCTGTATGAACCCGAATGCCGCTACAACCTCCGCTACAACAGCCAAGGCCGCGGCGACAAGCTCAACTACATCTCCCTCCTGATCCGCACGCCGGAATACCCCGTTGCCAGCCTGCGCGCCCATCCGAATTTCAAAACGGCAGACCAGCAGGCTGAAGTCGATCAGATTGTCAGCCGTCTGTTGAATAAAAAATAATCCGGAAAGTTTCAGACGGCCTCGGCTGTTTTTAAGGCCGTCTGCATTTCCGATTGCACCATCTTCCACGCATATCCCGTTTTTTCGTAAAAACACGCAAGAATCATACCCCCCTACTTTTCAGACGGCCTGATTAACCCAATAATCAGGCCGTCTGAATTTTGTAACGGAGCAAACCCATGCCCCACGCCTCCCTTGCCCTGCCTTTATTTCTGATTGTTTTCGGTGCCATCTGGTTTCTGAAAGCCACCGGCATCCTTCCAGCCACCGCTACGCTGGTTTCCATCAGCCTGATGATTGCCGGCATCGCGGTTTTGGTGATGGACGGCGTGAACAAGCAATCCGTCGTTTCCGGCCCGATGCTGGTTTACGTCGGCGGCGCGATTTATCTCTACAACAACTATCTGCTCGGCTTTTCGCCGCTGCTGGCGCTGGGCATGATGGTGCTCGGCGTGTTGCTGCTGCTCTCGCGCAGCAGCGTAGTACCGTATAAAAAAACGGGTTTTCCCGAAGAGAAATAACGCCCTGCCGCCCGTTCAGGCCGTCTGAAAAATGGTACAATAGCGCCGTTTTTTCAGACGGCCTTTTCCATTGTTTCCGGCCAGAAGGCTGCCCCGTCATCCAACCCGAAACCGACCATCATGACCCAAGACAAAATCCTCATCCTCGACTTCGGCTCCCAAGTTACCCAGCTCATCGCCCGCCGCGTGCGCGAGGTGCATGTTTACTGCGAACTGCACCCCTACGACATGCCGCTGGCCGACATCAAAGCCTTCAACCCCAAAGGCATCATCCTCTCCGGCGGCCCCAATTCCGTGTACGACTCCGAATACCAGGCCGATACGGGATTGTTCGACTTGGGCGTGCCCGTGCTCGGCATCTGCTACGGCATGCAGTTTATGGCGCACCATCTCGGCGGCGAAGTGCAGGCGGGCAACCAGCGCGAATTCGGTTACGCGCAGGTCCAAACCATCGACTGCAAACTCACGCGCGGCCTTTCGGACGGCCAGCCGAACACGCTTGACGTTTGGATGAGCCACGGCGACAAAGTGAGCAGGCTACCTGAAGGCTTCGTCGTCATCGGCGACACCCCGTCCTGCCCGATTGCCATGATGGAACACGCCGAAAAACAGTTTTACGGCATCCAGTTCCACCCCGAAGTCACCCACACCAAACAAGGCCGCGCCCTGCTGAACCGCTTCGTGCTCGACATCTGCGGCGCAAAACCCAGCTGGACCATGCCCAACTACATCGACGAAGCCGTCGCCAAAATCCGCGAACAGGTCGGTAGCGACGAAGTCATCCTCGGGCTTTCAGGCGGCGTGGACAGCTCCGTGGCCGCCGCGCTCATCCACCGCGCCATCGGCGACCAGCTCACCTGCGTCTTCGTCGACCACGGCCTGTTGCGCCTGAATGAAGGCAAAATGGTGATGGACATGTTCGCCCGCAACCTCGGCGTGCGCGTCATCCATGTCGATGCCACCGAACAATTCATGGGCAAACTCGCCGGCGAAACCGACCCCGAGAAAAAACGCAAGATCATCGGTGCCGAATTCGTCGAAGTCTTTGACGCCGAAGCCAAAAAACGCGTCAACGCCAAATGGCTCGCGCAAGGCACGATTTACCCCGACGTCATCGAAAGCGCGGGCGCAAAAACCAAAAAAGCCCACGCCATCAAATCGCATCATAATGTCGGAGGCCTGCCTGAAAACATGAACCTGCAACTGCTCGAGCCGCTGCGCGACCTGTTCAAAGACGAAGTGCGCGAACTCGGCGTCGCCCTCGGCCTGCCGCGCGAAATGGTCTACCGCCACCCCTTCCCCGGCCCCGGCCTCGGCGTGCGCATCCTCGGCGAAGTCAAAAAAGAATACGCCGACCTCCTGCGCCAGGCCGACGACATCTTCATCCAAGAACTGCGCAACACCGCCGACAACAACGGCACATCATGGTACGACCTCACCAGCCAAGCCTTCGCCGTGTTCCTGCCCGTCAAATCCGTCGGCGTCATGGGCGACGGCCGCACCTACGACTACGTCGTCGCCCTGCGTGCAGTCATCACCAGCGACTTCATGACCGCGCATTGGGCCGAACTCCCGTATTCCCTGCTCGGCCGCGTATCCAACCGCATCATCAACGAAGTCAAAGGCATCAACCGTGTCGTGTACGACGTCAGCGGCAAACCGCCCGCCACGATTGAGTGGGAATAATATCTTATGGTATTCATGCGTCTGTATTAATTAAAAATATCACCAAAAGCCCTGTTTTTACAGGGCTTTGTTGTATCTATTGGTCTCTATTGGTATTTATCAATTAAAAAATATTTAGGGTATTCGAGTGGCTCGAACGGGTGAAACGTTTGAATCTTGGTTTGTCCGGTACATCGACCAGGCGGATTTTGCCGACAGTACGCGGACTTTGCGGCAGGAAATTTTCAGACGGTACATCGGCAAAGATTTCGGCCGCAGGCGGTTGTCTGAAATATCCGAGCAGGAAATACGCGCCGTCTGCGAAAGAATCAAGGAAAAGGGCGCGCCGTCGCAGGCAATCCATACCAGATAGCCGGTAATGGTGATGTCGTGCCCCATGATGTTGAAGGTATGCGTACCCGACAGTTCCCACAAAATCGCGATAAACGAATACAGCTGCACCAAATTGGTCAGCAGTGAAATAAACAGCTCGATGGTGCGCGAGACAAAAATATTCACGTCTTCGGCGATACGCTGGTCGGGGTTGTCCGTGGTCTGCTTCAGCGCGATGCGGTAAAACGCCCGCTTCTGAAGCCAGTCGCCCAGCAGCCGCTCGGTCAGGTGCGAACGCCAACGGATAATCAACAGCTTGCGCAACCAGCTGCGGTACACCGCCGCCACCACGAAAATGGCGACATATACCAAATATTCCTGAATCAACACATACAGCTTATCCGCCTGAAACGCCTCCAGCGTATCGTAAAACGACTTGCTCCATTCGTTGATCCGCACATTGATCTCGACCACGCCGAAGCCCAGCGCCACCAATACCGTCAAAACCAGCCAAGACAGCATATTGTCTTTGCGCCACCAGTAATCTTTAAGAAACCATTTGAATTGCTTGAGAATCGTCAATATGTTATTGCTCTAATCTGAAAACCCGGAAATGAGAATGATATTTGGAAAGAATTATATACTTTTCATTCAGAGAGCCGGCAACAATTCCGTTTTCCACATTATTTTTTTCAGACGGCCAAAATCAGGCGGCAACAGGCCGTCTGAAAGCAGAAATGCTATAATTCCGGCATTCTTTTTCAAGCAGACCACCATGCAGCCAAACAACCAAGAACCGCAACGCCTCTCCAAACGCATGGCGCAACTCGGCCTCTGCTCGCGCCGTGAAGCCGACAGCTACATCGAAAAAGGCTGGGTCAGAGTCAACGGCCAAACCGCCATCCTAGGCCAGAAAGTCAGCGAAAACGACCGCATCGACCTCGACAAACAGGCGCACGAATCGCAGGCCGCGCGCGTAACCATCCTGCTCAACAAGCCCGTCGGCTACGTCAGCGCGCAGGCCGAAAAAGGCTACAAATCCGCCGCCGAACTCATCACGCCGGAAAACCGCTGGGAAGGCGACGACAGCCGCATCACGTTCAGCGAAAAACACAAATTCGGTCTCGCCCCTGCCGGCCGCTTGGACATCGATTCGGTCGGCCTGCTGGTGCTGACCCAAGACGGGCGCACCGCCAAACAGCTGATCGGCGAAAACAGCGGTTGCGAAAAAGAATACCTCGTGCGCGTGCGCGGCAGGCTCGATGACAAAGGCCTCGCCCTGCTCAACCACGGCTTAAGCCTCGACGGCGAAAAGCTGCGACCCGCCAAAGTGGAATGGCAAAACGAAGACCAACTGCGTTTTGTGTTGAAACAGGGCAAAAAACGCCAAATCCGCCGCATGTGCGAACTCATCGGCCTGCGTGTCGTCGGCCTCAAACGCATCCGCATGGGGCGGGTCAAACTGGGCAGACTGCCGCCCGGCAAATGGCGCTATCTGCGCACGGACGAGCGGTTTTGAGCTTAAAAGAAGCGTTTTAAATGTTTCAAATGCAAAAAGGCCGTCTGAAAACTTTGAACTGAGCCTCAGTCACTAAAGTGTTTATGCTGAGCAAAGTCGAAGTTTTCAGACGGCCTTTATCGTTGGCAACGCTTAACGCGGGCCGGCCATACGGTTGAGGATTTTTTCGCCTTTGAGCTGATGGACAACCGCCATCAAGATATGCCCGGCAACCAGCGCAAATAATGCCCAGCCGAGCAAGCCGTGCCAATGGTTGCCCAGCTCGCTCATCCATTGGATTTTTTCAGGCGCAGCAGGGAAAACAGTAACACCACCGATTTCCAACGGCCCGCGGCCGCCGCCGTATTGGCGGATCAGGCCGATAAAGGGAACGGCAATCATCAGCGCATACAAAGCGGCATGGCCGAGTTTGACAATCAGGCTGCCATGCGGGCGGCGGGCAGCGTTTTTCAGCGCCCACAGCAAACGCAATACCACTAAAACCGCCAAGAAAAAGCCGGTTGCTTTGTGATACGGCATCAGTGAAAAATATTCGTCGTCAACGGTAAAAAGATACGCGCTGACCGACATAAAGGCAAACATGGCCGCCATCAGCCAGTGAAACAGACGGCTGACAGTACCGTAGGATTGTGGATTATCCTGCATGATGTGTTCCTTGACAGATTGTTTTCGTGGGCTGCGTATTATAATCCAGAGCGCTGAAAAAATGGCAAAGGCCGTCTGAAAATTTTCTTTTTCAGACGGCCTTTTGCACGCTTAAACTGTTTATTCTGCTTCATCAAGCAGCTACTGTTTTCGCTTTGACCGCTGCTTTTCTGAATTTCACGATCAATGCAACTGCGATAACAGTTTGAACGGCCAGCAGCATAAAACCAAAACCCGTGTCGGCAACCGACTCATCAAAATTCGGCGGTATCAAACGGCTGAAAGGCGCACGGTCGTGCAAAGCCGAATAGCCTGCTGCTGTCAGCCAAACAGACAATGAAGCCAAAAACAGCGTTACACCCAGCGCAAATCCTCTGCGGCTTCTCATGCAAAGCAGCCCC
The DNA here is from genome assembly GCF_002216145.1 of Neisseria chenwenguii. Lineage (NCBI taxonomy): Bacteria > Pseudomonadati > Pseudomonadota > Betaproteobacteria > Neisseriales > Neisseriaceae > Neisseria > Neisseria chenwenguii. The sequence continues at coordinate 2,080,702 of NZ_CP022278.1, read as the reverse complement.
AAACCAATAAACACCAGCGCCACCAACGCCGGCGCGCCATACAGAAAATGACGGCTTTCAGGCATAAAATCCAGAAAAGCCACCGTATCTGCCACGCTGACCGCCCAGCCGCCGATAATCAAAAAACAAACGCCTAGAAATGTGCGCATTTTATTCTCCAAAAACTGCCGCCGCCAAAAGCAACAGGGCGCAAAAAAACACGATACGGCACCGCGCCGCCCGCCCGAAACAAACGGTATATTATGCCAAAACCGCAAGACTTCTTCAATTACACCGGCCGTTTCCGCAGCCTTTTTACAATCGGTGAGCGGAATAAAGCCGTCTGAAAGTTTTCAATTTCGGCGGTTTCGTGCCAAGAAATCGGGAATGTTTGGCAGGAACGGGAAATGCCTGTCTGATGCTTCGACTCCGCTCAGCAGCCAGTTTTCAGACAGGCATTGTGTTTTTCAGACGGCATGAGGCGGCATTTGGGCCGTCTGAAACGGTGCTGCCTGCTCCAACATCCATTCTCGAAATGCACGGATTTTTTTCGACGCTGCCGAGTTCGGACGGTAAACGAGATAGTAAGTCAGCGCGCTGAGACATCCGGTTTCGGGAAACAGCCTGACCAGCCGCCCTGCACGCAGGTCGTCTTCGGCCATCACGCTGCGGGCAGTTGCGAACCAATCGTTCCAGCCGAGAAATCCGCTTTCAGACGGCATAGAGATGTCGTGAATCAGCGGCAGATTGAGCAGGTCGGCAGGACTGCTGACGGAGTGGGTGTTCAAAAAATGTGGCGAGCAGACGGGAAAGAGGGTTTCGTCCAGCCATTTTTCGGCAGTCAGCCCCGGCCAGCCGCCTTTGCCGTAGCGGATGCCGATGCGTTCTGCGGGAAGGTTGAGACTTTGTGCGCTGGTGTTGAGCAGCACGTCGAGGTCGGGATGACGGTTGTGAAAATCTTCCAGACGCGGCAGCAACCATTTGGCGGCAAAGGCAGGGCTGGCAGTAAGGTTCAATATGGCTGTATCGACGGTTTTTTTTCAGAGATTCCAAACCTGCGGCCAGACGATCGAAACCGCTTTGAATGTCGGGCAGCGCACGCAGGGCGTTTTCAGACGGCACCAAACGCGCCCGTCCGCCTGTCTGCCGTACAAACAGCAGTTCGCCGATATATTCTTCCAAACTTTTCACCAGCTGCCCGACGGCGACTGCGGTGGCCGGGCTTGCTTTCAGCGCCGAGAGCACGGAGGCGGTTTCTCCCTCGCCGGCGACGGCTAGGTGGATGTTTTTGGTTTGCAGCACGCCGCCTATATCGGATTTGTTGGTCTCCCCCGAACGCAGGCGTTTGATGGTGGTGGCTTTGTTGCCGAAGGCTTCGAGAAAGGCATAGGGAAATTCTGCGTGGTCGAAAGGCTGGGCAAAAAGCTTGGAGACGGCGGCTTCGATTTCGATGGCGTTCATGGGCGGGAATGTTGGTTTTATTTTAAAGGGGTTGGCTTATGCGGCGGTGTGAAAGGCTGTTACCGCGCGGTGTAACAGCCTTTGTTTTTTCAGACGGCCTATCTGGTTTAGGCCGTCTGAAAAGCGGTCTGTGAAAAACGGGACGGGCTGAAATGGCCCGTCGTTTTCAGACGGCCTTTATCGGTTGTCAGGCTGCCTGAAAAGCGGGTTTGCTTTTTCAGACGGCCTGCTTTGTGCTGCTCAATCAGCAAATCAACGCGTTACCGGCTTGTATTTAATCCGTTTCGGTTTCGCGCCTTCTTCGCCGAGGCGGCGTTTTTTGTCGGCTTCGTATTCTTGGTAGTTGCCGTCGAAGAACACCCATTTACTGTCGCCTTCTGCGGCAAGAATGTGGGTGGCGATGCGGTCGAGGAACCAGCGGTCGTGCGAGATGACCATCACGCTGCCGGCGAATTCGAGCAGGGCGTCTTCGAGGGCGCGCAGGGTTTCGACGTCGAGGTCGTTGGACGGTTCGTCGAGCAGCAGCACGTTGCCGCCGGAAAGCAGGGTTTTGGCCAGGTGCAGGCGGCCGCGTTCGCCGCCGGAGAGGTTGCCGGCGATTTTGCTTTGGTCGCTGCCTTTGAAATTGAAGCGGCCGAGGTAGGCGCGGGCGGGGATTTCGAACTGGCCGACCTGCAAAATGTCGCGGCCTTCGGCGATGTTGTCGAACACGGTTTTGTCGTTTTGCAGGCCGTCGCGGCTTTGGTCGATGAGCGACATTTTGACGGTTTGGCCGATTTTCACTTCGCCGCTGTCGGGCTGCTCTTTGCCGGCAATCATTTTGAAGAGCGTCGATTTACCCGCGCCGTTGGGGCCGATGATGCCGACAATCGCGCCTGCGGGTACTTTGAAGCTCAAATCGTCAATCAGCACTTTGTCGCCGAACGATTTGGAAACGTTCACGAATTCAATCACTTCGTTACCCAAACGCTCGGCCACGGGGATGAAGATTTCCTGCGTTTCGTTGCGTTTTTGGTATTCGTAGTTGCTCATTTCTTCGAAACGCGCCAAACGCGCTTTGGATTTGGCTTGGCGGCCTTTGGCGTTTTGGCGCACCCATTCCAGCTCCTGTTTCATGGCTTTGATGCGGACGGCTTCGGATTTGGCTTCATTGGCCAAACGCTGCTCTTTCTGTTCCAGCCATGAAGAATAGTTGCCTTTCCACGGGATGCCGTGGCCGCGGTCGAGTTCCAAAATCCATTCGGCGGCGTTGTCGAGGAAATAGCGGTCGTGCGTTACGGCGACGACGGTGCCGGGGAAGCGCACGAGGAATTGCTCCAGCCATTCCACGCTTTCCGCGTCCAAATGGTTGGTCGGCTCGTCCAAGAGCAGCATATCGGGCTTGCTCAACAGGAGTTTGCACAAGGCCACTCGGCGTTTTTCGCCGCCCGAGAGCACGCCGATTTTGGTGTCCCAATCGGGCAGGCGCAGCGCGTCGGCGGCGATTTCCAATTCGTGTTCGGCACCGCCGCCAGTGGACGAACCGGCCGCGATGATGGCTTCCAAACGGCCTTGTTCTTCGGCCAGCGCGTCGAAATCGGCATCGGGATTGGCGTATTCGGCATACACTTCTTCCAAGCGTTTCTGCGCGGCGGCCACTTCGCCCAAACCGCTTTCCACTTCTTCGCGCACGGTTTTTTCGGGGTCGAGCTGCGGCTCCTGCGGCAGGTAGCCGATTTTGATGCCGCTCATCGGCACGGCTTCGCCTTCGAATTCCTTGTCCACGCCCGCCATAATGCGCAGCACGGTGGACTTGCCCGCGCCGTTCAGGCCGAGCAGGCCGATTTTCGCGCCGGGGAAGAACGACAGGGAAATGTCTTTGATGATGGTTTTCTGCGGCGGCACGGTTTTGCTCACGCGCAGCATGGAATAGACGTATTGTTGGCTCATTTCTTCACTCTCAAAACAGTTCTCAAACGAGCTGATTCTAACTGAAAACTGGGTTTGGGACAGCTTGAATTTTGTGCACAGGCAAACACAAAAGGCCGTCTGAAAACACCGGCTGCGCCCGGCAACCGGATTTTCAGACGGCCTGTATCTCGTTTCAAAACAATCAGTTTTTCATCGACTGCACCGGCGCGGGGATGCGCCCGCCGCGTTTGACGAAAACTTCGCAGCTGCCTGCTTTCACCGGCATAATCGGTGCGTAGCCCAAGAGGCCGCCGAATTCGACGCTTTCACCCACGCCTTTGCCGGTTACCGGAATGATGCGCACAGCGGTGGTTTTGCTGTTGATCATGCCGATGGCGGCTTCGTCGGCGATGATGCCCGAAACGGTGGCGGCGGAAGTGTCGCCCGGCACGGCAATCATGTCCAAACCGACGGAGCAGACGGCAGTCATGGCCTCGAGTTTATCCAACGTGAGGATGCCCGATTCGGCGGCGGCAATCATACCTTCGTCTTCGGAAACGGGGATAAACGCACCGCTTAAGCCGCCGACGGCAGAAGAAGCCATCATGCCGCCCTTTTTCACGGCGTCGTTCAACAGCGCCAGCGCGGCGGTGGTGCCGTGCGTGCCGCAGACGCTCAAGCCCATGGATTCGAGGATGCGGGCGACGGAATCGCCGACGGCGGGCGTAGGCGCGAGCGAAAGGTCGAGAATACCGAACGGAATGCCGAGCATTTTCGCCGCTTCGTGGCCGATTAACTCGCCGACGCGGGTAATTTTAAACGCGGTTTTCTTTACAACTTCGGCGATTTGCGTCAAATCGTCGCTTTCCGCACAGTTTTGCAGCGCAGCCTGAACCACCCCCGGGCCGGAAACACCAACGTTGATGACGGCATCGGCCTCACCCGAGCCGTGAAACGCACCCGCCATAAAGGGATTGTCTTCCACGGCGTTGCAGAAGACGACAATTTTCGCGCAACCGAAGCCCTCGGGCGTGATTTCTGCCGTTTTCTTGATGGTCCCGCCCGCGAGCCGTACCGCGTCCATATTAATGCCCGCGCGCGTGCTGCCGATGTTGATGGAACTGCACACGATGTCGGTAGTTTTCATTGCCTCGGGAATCGAGCGGATCAGGATTTCGTCGGCAGGCGACATGCCTTTCTGCACCAGCGCGGAAAAGCCGCCGATAAACGACACGCCGATGGCTTTTGCGGCTTTGTCCAAAGTCTGCGCCACGCTCACATACGAATCCGCACCCGTGGCCGCTGCAATCTGCGCAATCGGAGTCACCGAAATGCGCTGGTTGACAATCGGTACACCGTATTTGGCGGAAAGGTGTTTCGCCGTTGCCACCAAGTCTTTGCCTACGGTGGTGATTTTATTGAAAATATTGCGGTTTAACTCGTCAATATCGCGGCTGATGCAGTCGTGCAGATCAATGCCGATGGTAATGGTGCGCACGTCAAAATTCTGGTCGGACACCATTTTGACGGTTTCTAAAATCTCGTTGGATTGAATGCTCATTTTTCAGACAGCCTCATCAAATACGGTGCATGGCACGGAAAATTTCTTCATTTTGCAGACGGATGTCGAGCGCGAGTTTCTTGCCCTCTTCAGCCAGCAGATCCAAAACCTCCTGCCGCGACTTCGGACATTTCGACGTATCGACCAAAATGATCATGGTAAAAAAATCATCCATCAACTGCTGGCTGATGTTGACGATATTGATCTGATTTTCCGCCAGAATTTTTGAAACATCATAAACAATGCCGACACGGTCTTTGCCGATGACGGTAACGACTGAATTGCTGCTCATTGCGAAATCCTTATCGAGGTTGGTTTTTAGAATCAGGCGGTTGGGAAGAGAAAACTTCAGGCCGTCTGAAAAATATAGTGAATTAAAATAAAAAATCTACTTCGTTGGCTGCGGCCGGGCTCAAAAAGGACGATTCGCTAAGGCGCTGAAGCGCCAAGTTCATCTGTCCCGTACTGCCCGTACTGTCTGCGCCTTGCCACCTTGTATCTTTCTTATTTTATTTCACTATAATCACGCGGGGAATTATAGCATTTTCAGACGGCCTCAAGGCTGATTGTTGACAATTCAGGTGTAATAAAAGGCCGCCTGAAAAAGCCTGCACACGCAGTAAAACTTTTTCAGACGGCCTTTTATCGGGAAATCAGAAATACAGCCTTACGCCTCTGTATCGCCCGCTTCCGGATTTTCAGGCAGCACGGCATCGGCGGCTGATTCAGCACCGGTTTCTGCGTTTTCCACAATTTCCGCGCCTTCTGCCGTCCCATCCTCTTCCTGCTCGGCGACGCGCTCGAGGCCGACGAGGGTTTCGCCTTCGTCGAGGTTGATCAGGCGCACGCCGGCGGCGGCGCGGCCGGTTTCGCGGATTTGTTCGACTTTGGTACGGATGAGTACGCCGCCGCTGGTGATCAGCATCACGTCATCGCTGTCGGACACGAGGGTGGCGGCGACCAAATCGCCGTTGCGCTCGCCGGTGTTGATGGCGATATTACCTTGTCCGCCTTTGTTTTTTCGGCTGTAATCGGCAATCGGGGTACGCTTGCCGTAGCCGTTGGCGGTAGCGGTGAGCACTTGCAGTTTGCCCTGTTCGCACTCGGGCGCGAAGGTGATCAGGCTGACGATGCGGCCGTCGGCGGGCAGCCTCATACCGCGCAGGCCGCCGCTGCCGCGTCCGCTCGGGCGCACGCCGTGTTTGCCGCTGATGACGGCAGCTTCGCTGCTGTCGTCTTCGTTTTCAGACAGACCGTCTGAAAGTTCTTCGTCGTTTTCGGTTTCGGCGTCTTCGGCTTCGTCGCTGCCGGATTTTTCCCAGTATTCGTTGAAGCGGATGGCTTTGCCGAGGTTGGAAAACAGCATGATGTCGTCTGCGCCTCCGGTTTGTGCCACGCCGACGAGGGCATCTCCTTCTTTGAGGGCGATGGCTTTGATGCCTTGTGCGCGCACGTTTTTAAAGGCGGAAAGTTGGACTTTTTTCACCATGCCCTGTGCGGTGGCGAAGAAGACGTATTGGTCTTCGGGGAACTCGCGCACGGCGAGAATGGCGCTGACTTTTTCGCCTTCGTCGAGCTGGATGACGTTGTTAATCGGGCGTCCGCGCGAGTTGCGGCCGCCTTCGGGCAGTTTGTACACCTTGATCCAATGGCACTTGCCGAAGTTGGTGAAGCACATGAGATAGTCATGCGTGTTGGCGACGAACAGGGTTTCGATGAAGTCTTCGTCTTTGGTGGCGGCGGCCTGTTTGCCGCGGCCGCCGCGCCGCTGGGCTTGGTAGTCGGTGGTAGGCTGGATTTTGATGTAGCCGCCGTGAGTAAGCGTTACCACCATTTCGCGCGGGGGAATCAGGTCTTCGTCGGCAATGTCGCCGCCGAAGGGGTTGATTTCGCTGCGACGCTCGTCGCCGAAGTTGGTTTTGATTTCTTCCAATTCTTCGCGGATGATGGCGGTGATGCGCTCGGGTTTGGCGAGAATGTCCAAGAAATCGATAATCTGCGCCATGATGGTTTTGTAGTCGTTGACGATGGTGTCTTGGTCGAGACCGGTCAGATTGCGCAGGCTCATGCGCAGGATGGCGTCGGCTTGCAGCTCGCTGAGGAAATAGCCGCCGTTTTGCAGCCCCAATCCTTCAGACAGCCCTTCGGGGCGCGCCATCTGCATGTCCAAATCGGTGCGCGAGAGCATTTCGCCCACCAATCCGGACTGCCACGGGCGGGCGAGCAGTTTTTCTTTGGCTTCGGGCGCGTCGGCGGATTCTTTGATAAGCTGAATCATTTCGTCGATGTTCGACAGGGCGACGGCTTTGCCTTCGGCGATATGGCCTTCGTGGCGCGCTTTTTTCAGGCGGAACAGGGTGCGGCGGGTAACGACTTCTCGGCGGTGGCGCAGGAATTCGGCGAGAATCTGTTTGAGGTTCAGCAGGCGCGGCTGGCCGTCGACCAGCGCAACCATGTTGATGCCGAAGCTGTCTTGCAGCTGGGTGAGCTTATAGAGTTGGTTTAAAACGACTTCGGCGTTTTCATTGCGTTTCAGCTCGATGACAACGCGCATACCCGATTTGTCGGATTCGTCGCGCAGATCGGAAATGCCTTCCAACACTTTGTCGCGCACGAGTTCGCCGATTTTTTCGACCAGCTTGGCTTTGTTTACCTGATAGGGGATTTCGTCGATGATGATGGCTTCGCGTTCGCCGTTTTTGCCGATGGGCTCAATGTGGGTTTTACCGCGCATGACAACGCGGCCACGGCCGGTTTTGTAGCCCTCGCGCACGCCGCCGAGGCCGTAGATGGTGGCGCCGGTGGGGAAATCGGGGGCTTGGATGGTGTTGATCAGCGCGTCGATGCCGGTTTCGGGGTCGTCTAAAAGTTGCAGGCAGGCATTGACGGTGTCGGTCAGGTTGTGCGGCGGGATGTTGGTGGCCATGCCCACGGCGATGCCGGACGAACCGTTAATCAGCAGCGCGGGAAAACGCGTGGGCAGCACCAGCGGCTCGTGTTCGCTGCCGTCGTAGTTGGGGCCGAAATTGACCGTTTCTTCTTCGATGTCGGCCAGCATTTCGTGGGCGATTTTCGCCATGCGGATTTCGGTGTAACGCATCGCCGCCGCGCCGTCGCCGTCCACCGAGCCGAAGTTGCCCTGGCCGTCGACCAGCATATAGCGCAGCGAAAAATCCTGCGCCATGCGCACGATGGTGTCGTAAACGGCACTGTCGCCGTGCGGGTGGTATTTACCGATGACGTCGCCGACGATACGGGCGGATTTTTTATACGCCGAATTCCAGTTGTTTTTCAGCTCGTGCATGGCATAGAGCACGCGGCGGTGCACAGGCTTCAGGCCGTCGCGCACATCGGGCAGCGCGCGGCCGACAATCACGCTCATGGCGTAATCGAGGTAGCTTTTGCGCATTTCGTCTTCGAGGCTGACGGGCAAGGTTTCAAGCGCGAATTTGTGGTCGTTGCGGACTGTTGCGTCGGTCATAATATTCTGAATTTCCGGTGGCAAAAATAAGCGTGTATTTTAGCATAAGACTGCCCTTGCGGGCTATTTCGCCGACGGGTGGTCGGGATACGGGAAGGCCGTCTGAAAACGGTCGGTGTCGGGGAGACTTCAGACGGCCTGAGACTTTGCCCCCACCTGCCGTCTAAACCAAATGCCGTCTGAAAACCCGGTTGCTGAGCAACGTTGGAGCATTCAGACGGCATTCAAGCCGATTTCAGCGAACTGATTTTTCTTTTTCAGACGGCCTCAAGCTGCGGTTTGTTCCAATTCCAGCGATGCCGCCAACAGCGACAGCCGCGCCATCACGCCGTAAACGTAGAGGCGGTTGTGTTGGTTGTCGATGTCGCAGTCTTGGTCGGAACGCGGCATACCCAGCGAATCCCATTGCTCGAACACGCGTTTGCAAGCTTCAGGGGATTCGGGCGCGTCGTCGCCGTTGCCGGTCGGAATGCTGTTGGACAGCGGCACAAACACCATGCCGCCGGCGTTGAGGTTTTCATCCGCACCGCGTCCTTCGTGAACGCGGTAAAAGCCGCCGATGACAAAACGGTCCATCATATAAACCACAGGTTCGGACACCGCGCCGCCCAGCGTTTCGTAGGTATAAATCCCTTCCTGAACAATGACTTCGCTGACTTCCAAGCCTTCTTTGACTTTCGCCATTTTGTTGCGGTTTTTGCGGTTCAAACCGCGCACTTCATCGGCGGATTTCACGCTCATCACGCCCATACCGTAAGTGCCCGCATCGGCTTTGACAATCACAAACGGCTTATCGGTGATGCCTTTTTCGTCATATTTGGCCTGAATTTTCGCCAGCATCCGCTCCACCGCTTCAGCCAAAGCCTCCTCGCCCTCGCGTTCTTGAAAATCCAAGCCGCCGATTTTTTCAAAATAGGGATTAATCTGCCACTCGTCGATGCCGATTAATTCGGCGAACTCAGAGGCAACTTGGTCGTAAGCTGTGAAATGCGCGGTTTTGCGGCGGGTTGTCCAACCGCCGTGTAGCGGGGGAAGTACAGTTTGTTCCACGCCTTTCAAAATCTCGGGCACACCCGCCGACAAGTCGTTGTTTAACAACACGACACACGGCGAAAAGCCGTCAGCCAAATGCACGCGATCGCGGGTGCGCAACAGCGGCTCAAGAAGGATTTTATCCCCCAGCGCCGTTTCCAATTCGGTCGGCCCGGTAATTTCGGGGTTCAGGCTGCCCAAGCGCACTTCATAACCCGCCGAACGCAGAATCCCGCTCAAAGCAAACACGTTTTGCAGGTAAAACGTGTTGCGGGTATGGTTTTCCGGCACAATCAACACCGATTTTGCCGATTCGCAGGCGCGCTGGACGGCATCCTGCGCTGCGACCGCCGCCAGCGGGATGAAATTGGGGTTCAGATTGTTGAAGCCGCCGGGGAACAGATTCATATCGATGGAAGCCATTTTGTAACCCGCGTTGCGGATGTCGACCGAGCCGTAAAACGGCGGGCGGTGCGTCTTCCATTGCTCGCGGAACCATGCTTCGATTTTCGCGTAGTTGCCCAAAATAACTTTTTCAAATTCCCGAATCTCTCCGGCATGCTCCGGCGCGATTACTGCCAATTTCATCGTATTGTCCTTTCAGAAAACGAATGGCGGCATGATAGTGCTTTTCTCTATATTCCGACAAGTAGCCGTTTGGCTTACAAACGGCATCAGGCCGTCTGAAATTCTACAAAATGTCTAATTTTTATCATTTCAAACAGCATATATTGTCAACAATCAAAAAATTGGACAAATCTTGTTGCATTCTCCAACCAATCGGACTAATATCCGACCGTTAACCGCTATTTTATAAATCTGAAAAACATCATGAACCCGCAAACCCTCTACGACAAACTCTGGAACAGCCACATCGTCCGCGAAGAAGAAGACGGCACGGTTCTGCTCTACATCGACCGCCATCTGGTACACGAAGTGACCAGCCCGCAAGCCTTTGAAGGCTTAAAAATGGCCGGCCGCAAACTTTGGCGCATCGACAGCGTCGTCTCCACTGCCGACCACAACACCCCCACCGACAACTGGGATAAAGGCATCCAAGATCCGATTTCCAAGCTGCAGGTCGATACTTTGGACAAAAACATCAAAGAATTCGGCGCGCTGGCCTATTTTCCGTTTATGGACAAAGGCCAAGGCATCGTTCATGTCATGGGTCCCGAACAGGGCGCGACGCTGCCCGGCATGACCGTGGTCTGCGGCGATTCGCATACCTCCACCCACGGCGCGTTCGGCGCGTTGGCGCACGGAATCGGTACGTCCGAAGTCGAACACACCATGGCGACCCAATGCATTACCGCCAAAAAGTCCAAATCCATGCTGATTGCAGTGGAAGGCCGTCTGAAAAAAGGCGTAACCGCCAAAGATGTGGCTTTATATATTATCGGCCAAATCGGTACGGCGGGCGGTACGGGCTATGCCATCGAATTCGGCGGCGAAGCCATCCGCAGCCTGTCGATGGAAGGCCGAATGACCCTGTGCAACATGGCCATTGAAGCCGGCGCACGTTCGGGCATCGTTGCGGTTGACCAAACCACGATCAACTATGTGAAGGACAAACCGCTCGCACCCAAAGGCGAAAACTGGGACAAAGCCGTAGCCTACTGGCGCACGCTGGTTTCCGACGAAGGCGCGCAGTTCGACAAGGTTTACTGCTTCAAAGCCGAAGACATCGAGCCGCAGGTAACTTGGGGGACGTCGCCCGAAATGGTCTTGGGTGTGGACGGCAAAGTGCCGAACCCTGCCGACGAAACCGACCCCGTCAAACGCAGCGGTATGGAAAGAGCCTTGGAATACATGGGTTTGCAGGCCGGTACGCCTTTGAACGAAATCCCCGTGGACGTGGTATTCATCGGCTCGTGCACCAACAGCCGCATCGAGGACTTGCGCGAAGCCGCCGCCGTCGCCAAAGGCCGTCTGAAAGCCGCCAACGTCAACCGCGTGCTGGTCGTACCCGGCTCGGGCTTGGTGAAAGAACAAGCCGAGCGCGAAGGCTTGGACAAAATCTTCACCGAAGCAGGCTTCGAATGGCGCGAACCCGGCTGCTCCATGTGCCTTGCCATGAACGCCGACCGCCTCGCCCCGCAGGAGCGCTGCGCGTCCACGTCCAACCGCAACTTCGAAGGCCGTCAGGGCAACGGCGGGCGCACCCATCTGGTCAGCCCCGCAATGGCCGCCGCCGCCGCCGTGGCCGGACACTTTACCGACGTGCGCAGTTTGTAAATAAAACCATGCCGTCTGAATGTTTCGACTACGCTCGGCACAAGTACTTCGACGTTGCCCGGCAACCGGATTTTCAGACGGCCTTTGCAGCAAGTCTGCATGACAAAACAGAAGCGGGAACCAACCCAAGCGGATAATGGTCTGATAGTGCTGCGGCCGTATCAGCGGCTGGCAGATGCCGTACCGCAGCAGTTTCAAATTCAACTGCGTCCCCGTTTAACCTTAATAAGGAATCCGACCATGAAAAAAATCATTATCCCTGCCCTGCTCGCCTTGGCTCTGGCTGCCTGCGCCAACACTTGGCACGGTGCAAAAGAAGATGCCGGTTATCATGCCGAACGTGCCGAATCGGGCATTGAACACGGCCTCGACAAAGCTGCAGAAGCCGTCAAACGCGGCGGCAATGCTGTTGGCCGCAGCATTACCAATGCCGGAGAACGACTGCAAAACGCCACCGAGTAAGCAGTTTGTGCTGTTACAAGCCGTCTGAAACCGAATCCGGTTCGTTGGCTGCGGCTGAGCTCGAAGAGGACGATTCACTAAGGCGCTGAGCGCCAAGTTCATCTGTCCCGTACTACCCGTACTGTCTTCGCCTTGCCGCCTTGTATCTTTTTTTATTTTATTTCACTATAAAACAAAACCATAAATACCATGCCGTCTGAATGATTCGACTACGCTCAGCAACCGGATTTTCAGACGGCATGATGCAACGCGGAACAAAATCCGCGCAAACGAACCCAATGCTTGTGATTACCCCGTTTTGTTTTAAGGAATACAAATCATGAAACACATCCTCATCACCGTTGCCACCGCCCTCATCCTGACCGCCTGCAGCGACACCATGGACGGCCTCAGAATGGACACCGACCGTAACACCGACCGCGCCGGCGAGCGCATCGAACACGGTTTGGACAAAGCCGGAGACGGCATCAAACGCAAAGGCCATGAAATCGGCGACCGCATCGACAGCATCCGCAACCGCCTGTAAAAACGCCGCAGAACGCGCAGAAACCGGCGTTTCAGACAGGCACGTTTACCCAAGCGTGCAGTTTGTAAGCAAACCCATGCCGTCTGAAAACCTTTCAAACGGCACGGCCTACCGTCCGTAGCGCAATATTTGTCATTTCCGCCAACTCTGACTATCATTAAGCCATACGGTTGCAGCAGGGATTGCCCCGCCGCAGCCGTACCATCAACGAAAGGAGCTTAAAACATGAAAAAATTCGCATTGATCGCTTTGACCGCCATGACCCTGCTTTCCGCCTGCAACACCATTTCAGGCATGGGCAGAGACGTCAGCGCCGCCGCCGACGCCATGAGCAACAAAGCCGAAAGTGCAAAATCCTATTAATTCCAAAGCCGCAAACACCCCCGTTTTTTAACCCGTTTTAAAAAACGGGGGTACGGCAAAACCCTCCTTTCCAACAGCATCAGGCCGGAACCATGAAAGCCTTTACCCAACTCACCGCGCTCGTCGCCCCGCTCGACCGCGCCAACGTCGATACCGACGCCATCATCCCCAAACAGTTTCTCAAATCCATCAAACGCTCCGGTTTCGGCCCCAACGCCTTCGACGAATGGCGCTACCTCGACCACGGCGAACCCGGCATGGACAACAGCAAACGTCCGCTCAATCCCGATTTTTCACTCAACCGGCCCCGCTACCAGGGCGCGCAAATCCTGCTTACGCGCAAAAACTTCGGCTGCGGCTCCTCCCGCGAACACGCCCCGTGGGCGCTCGACGACTACGGCTTCCGCGCCGTCATCGCCCCCTCGTTTGCCGACATCTTCTTCAACAACTGCTACAAAAACGGCCTGCTGCCCATTGTTCTGACCGAAGAACAGGTTGACAAACTCTTCAAAGAAGTCGAAGCCAGCGAAGGCTATCAGCTTTCCATCGACCTTGAAAAACAGAGCCTCACCACCCCGAGCGGCGAAGTGTTCAAATTCGACATCACCGAACACCGCAAACACTGCCTGCTCAACGGCCTCGACGAAATCGGCCTCACCCTGCAACATGCCGACGACATTAAAGCCTTCGAAGCGCAACGCCGCCAAAGCCAGCCGTGGCTGTTTAATGCATAAAACCGCAGGCCGTCTGAAAACCCTCCGAACATTTTCAGACGGCCTTTTTCATCGCCCGCCATGATTACCGACACCATCGCCAACGCCGGCCGCTACGCCCTCCTGCATCCCGATTTCGCCGATGCCGTCCGCCTGCTGCAAACGCTGGATTTCGCCGCCCTGCCCGACGGCCGAATCGAAACCGGCAACCCCAACATCCGCCTCTTCATCGGCCGCGAACCCATGCGCGCCCGCGAAGCCGCCAAGCCCGAAGCGCATCTGAAACACATCGATATCCAAGTGCCCCTCAGCGGCGCGGAAGCCTACGGCTGGGCAGACAGAAGCCACTTGGAAAACGGCTTGGGCTACGATGAAAAACGCGACATCGAATTTTTCGACTGCGGCTGCGAAACCTGGTTCGAATTACATCCCGGCGAATTCGCCCTGTTTTTCCCCGACGACGCCCATGCTCCGTTGGTCGGCAGCGCAGCAACCATACGCAAAGCCGTGTTTAAAATCCGCGCAGCAGGACACCGCCTTTGAATATTTTCAGGCGGCATTACTATCGTTCAGGCCGTCTGAAAAAACGTTTCACCCAACCTTTCCAACTGCAAAGGAAACCCAAAATGACCAAACAAATCGCCATCTTACGCGGCGACGGCATCGGCCCCGAAATCGTTGCCCAAGCCGTACGCGTGCTCGACAAACTGATTTCAGACGGCCTCGACGCTGCCTACGAATATGCGCCTTTGGGCGGCGAAGCCTATGATGCCTACGGTTCGCCCTATCCCGAATTCACCCAAAACCTCTGCCGCAAAGCCGATGCCGTTTTGCTCGGCGCGGTCGGTTCGCCGCAATACGACAAGCTCGACCGCCCTCTGCGCCCCGAACGCGGCCTGTTGGCGATTCGTAAGGATTTGAACCTGTTCGCCAATCTGCGCCCCGCCATTTTGTATAAAGAATTGGCCAACGCCTCCACGCTCAAGCCCGAAGTCGTTGCTGGTTTGGATATTCTGATTGTTCGCGAGCTGACGGGCGACATCTACTTCGGCGAACCGCGCGGCATCCGCACGCTGGAAAACGGCGAGCGCGAAGGCTTCAACACCATGAAATACAGCGAAAGCGAAATCCGCCGCATCGCCCATGTTGCCTTCCAAGCCGCGCAGAAACGCAGCAAAAAAGTCTGCTCGGTCGGCAAGGCCAATGTTTTGGAGACCACCGAGCTGTGGCGCGAAATTTTCGACGAAGTGGGCAAACAGTATCCCGACGTCGAATTGAGCCATATGTATGTGGACAACGCCGCCATGCAGCTCGTGCGCGCGCCCAAGCAGTTTGACGTCATCGCCACCGGCAACATCTTCGGCGACATCCTCTCCGACCAAGCATCGATGTTGACGGGTTCCATCGGCATGCTGCCCTCCGCCTCGCTTGATGAAAACAACAAAGGCCTCTACGAACCCTCCCACGGCTCCGCACCCGACATCGCCGGACAAAACAAAGCCAACCCGCTGGCCACCATCCTCTCCCTCGCCATGCTGGTGCGTTACAGCCTGAACGACGAAGCCCGTGCGCGCCAAATCGAAAACGCCGTGCAGAAAGTATTGGAGCAGGGCCTGCGCACCGCCGATATTTACGAAGAAGGCACGAAACCGGTGTCCTGTTCCGAAATGGGCGATGCCGTATTGGCGGCTTTGTAAACCCGTTTAGCCGATAAAGACAGGCCGTCTGAACATTTCCGCAGCCGATTGCGGAAATTCAGACGGCCTACCCATACCTACACACCTCAAAGGACACCAATGAAACAACTCCTCACCGCCCTAATCGCCGCCTCAAGCCTGCTTATGGCCGCCTGCTCCGCCCCTGCCGGACAGCCCTCCCCCAAAGAAGCCGACACCGCTTTATGGAAAGCCGTCAAAAAAGGGGCGCCCGACGCCTATCTTTTGGGCACCATCCACATCAACCGAAACGGCAGCATCCTGCCGTCTGAAGTCAGCGACGCGCTGAAGCAGTCGAAACAGCTCGTCTTGGAAACCGATCTGAGAAAAGCGCAAAACCCCGCCGATCCCGAAGTTCAGCAGATGGCGATGATGATGTACGACACGCAAAACCGGATCCCGCTTTCCAAAAGCCTGGGCAGCAAACGCTACCAAGCCGTCGCCGCCGTCCTGAAGCAGAAAAACATCCCCGTGCCCGTCGCCGAAACCGATGCTCTGCGCCCGTGGGCGTTTAACATGCTGATTGAAACCACCTACCTGCCCGACGGATACAGCGTTGAAGCCGGCACCGAAATGCTGCTCCTGCAAAACAAAGCCGCCGACGCCGCCGTCGTTCCGCTGGAAACCCTGCCCGAATCCATCAACTACTTCACTCTGCTGCCGAACGACGTCGTCTTGCGCAGCACCGATTCCTTCATCGCCCACCACGACGGCATCCAAAAAGACCAGCTTGAAATGTTTACCAACTACCAACAAGGCCGCATCCGCAAGCTCACGGCAAACGCTTTAAACAAAGAAAAAGCCATGCGTTTCACCGCCGAACAAGACCGCGAAACCGTCTGGAAATGGTACACCGGCACCCTGCTTGAAGCGCGCAACCGCAAATGGCAGCACAAGCTGGAAAAAATCCTCCCGCAAGCCCCCACGCTGGCCGCCGTCGGCACCCTCCACCTCTTCGGCGAAACCGGCATGATAGAAAGCCTGCGCCGCATGGGTTATACCGTGACCCCCGTGATGATGAAGCCGCAAAATGAGAAATAAGGAATGCCGTCTGAAAAATAAAAAGGCCGTCTGAACATTTTCAGACGGCCTTTTTATTTTTCAGACGGCCTCAGCGGTTCGAACCCGCCACCATATCGATCAGAAACAGCCGGCAGTCCAAATTACCGTTGAACAGCGGAATTTTGCGTTTCGGCGCCAGCCGCATCAGTTTCGGCATCTCGCGGTCGCCGGTAAACATGCCCGATTTCCAGCCGGCGTAATGCTGTTTGAGCCAGCTTCCGAGTTGCGGATAGAGCGCCTGAAGCGCCTGCACTTCCGCCAGCCGCACGCCGTAGGGCGGGTTGGAAATCATGATGCCGCCGCTGCCGTTCGGGCGCGCGTCCTGTGCGTCGCACACCCGCCATTCGATGAAATCCGCCACTTCCGCCGCTTCGGCATTGGCCTCCGCCGCACGTATCATGCAGCGGTCATTGTCGCTGCCCGCAAGCGGCGCGGTGGAGCGGCGGATTTGCGCTTTGGCCGCTTCGCGGATTTTGACCCACAGCGCTTTATCAAAGTTTTTCAATTTTTCAAAACCGAAACGGCGCAACAGCCCCGGCGCGCGGTTTGCCGCAATCTGCGCGGCTTCGATCACAATCGTGCCGCTGCCGCAAAACGGATCCTGAAACGGCTGCGAACCGTCATACCCCGCCAAAAGCAGCAGCCCTGCCGCCAGATTTTCGCGCAGCGGCGCCTCACCCGTATCCTGGCGGTAGCCGCGTTTGAACAGCGCCTCGCCCGAAGTGTCGATAAAAATCTGCACCTCGCGCCCGCCGAGAAACGCGTGGACGCGCACGTCGGGGCGGTTTTTATCCACATTCGGGCGTTTGTCGAAACGCTCGCGAAACGCATCACACAGCGCATCTTTGATTTTCAAACCGACAAAATCCAGACTTTTCACCTGCGCGCGTTTGCCCTCGACCTTGACCTTAAACGTCTGCTCGGGCGCAAACCATTCCGGCCAGCGGATGTTTTTCGCCAGCCTGTAAATATCCGCCTCGTTGCGGTAGCCGCCCTTCGTCAGCCGCAGCAAAACGCGGCTTGCCGTGCGCGAATGCAGGTTGATTCGGTAAACCCGCGCCATATCGGCCTTACACGCCACGCCGCCGTCGGACGCGGCAATATCGGCACAACCGAGCGCGGCCAGCTCGTCGGAAAGCGGCGCTTCCAAACCGCGCGGGCAGGTAATAAAAAGTGAATAAACAGACATTTAAGTTTCCTTTCAGGGTCGTGCCGTACGGCGTTCCGCGCGGGATTTTTTGGGTTTGTGAAATGGTTTTCAGACGGCTTGAGACCTTGCAAAAATCAGAAAAGCCGTCTGAAAAGTATCGGCGTCATTTCTATATGTGAGGTGTATTTTCTTCGCTTCATCAGCTAACGGTCAAACATTCGGATAATGGCAATTCCGGCCGCCAGGCTTATCCCAACCTGCCAATAAAACATATCTCTACCGGGAAACGAATATTTCAAACCCATTATGATGACAAGAAATGAAAATACTCAAAAAAAAGCAGAAGGTTTCTTTTCATCTCTTACAATTAAATTCCATTTCACACAATACACATAATCTGCATACACCGGCTAAAGCAAATATAGTTGATTAAAATCGCAATGATACGGCGTTGCCAACGCCCTTATGTACTATCCGTACACCGCGGGCGTTGCCGCCTTGTCTCATTTATTTTAATCAACTATACAACACCGCAGCCGCCGTTTTTCAGACGGCCTTTCAGTTTTGCAGAAACAATGACAGGCCGTCTGGACGCCAGCTCCGGTCAATGTTCGCAGCGCTGCGTATCGGCCTGATACGAACCGCCCGAATCCAAACATTCGTCTTTTTTGTCGCAGGCGGTCAGGCCGGCGCAGAAGAGGCAGATAAAAAGAAATTTGAGCGTTTTCATTGTCTATCCCATTGTTTAAACTGATTAATCCGCCGTAAAGGCCGTCTGAAAAACCACGCCGCCGATGCGGATGTCGGCCAGATAGTCGCGGCGCTGTTCGGTGCAGACGGGCAGGCGGATTTGGCGGGCGGTCCAGACGCCGCCGCCTTCGTCGGCCAAGCCGTAGCGGTTGAAACCCATGTCCATGTTTTTCATGGAAAAACTGACGCTGACTTCTTTTACGCCGGCGGGGACGTTGCGCAATTCGATGTCAAACGGCGCGTTGGTCGGGATTTTTCTGTCGGCTTTGGCGTAAACGCCGTCGGGCAGCATGCAGCCCTGCCGCAGGTCGCAGACGGCCTGTTGCGCAGCGGGTTGACTGTTTTGCCACCAGAAAAACAGCGCGAATTTCACGGCGGCAAATATCAGCAGCAAAACGGCGGCAATTAATAGGGTTCGGTTTTTGTTCATTTTTCAGACCGCCTCGGTTTCATCTTCAATTACTACGGCTTGCGCGCCCGCTTCCAGCCACGCGCGGCGGTGTTTGGCGGCGAGTTCGGTCGTGGCGGAAACCACTAACGGTATGGAAACGCCCGCAGCCAACGCCTGCGCGGCCCCGTCCGCTGCCGCCTCACTTTCCACGCGCCAGACGCCGACGTCGGCATCCTGAATCCGCTGCCATTGCGCGGCGTTTTCCACGATTACCCAAACGCTTTGCGCATCGGGCATTTTGCCGAGCCGCCGCAGTCCGGGTTCGCTAATCAACACATTTCGATGCAGCGGTTCGGCCGATTCATACGGTGCGACAAAATATGCGCCCGCACCGTTTTCGCCGTGCAAACCCGTTTTCAGACGGCCTGTCAGCGCGCGCGGAACCGACAGCGCTTCGAGCAGCGCGCTGTTGGCGGGCAGCATCGGCGACACGGTAAAATCCCCCGCCTTCTGCCACGCCCATTTCTGCCCTTCTTTGGCCTGAATTTCGCCCGACCAGTCGTCGGCTTCCACGCGCAGAAAACGCAGATGCACGCGGGCGTGTTCGTAAGAATGGATTTTCGTCAGCCACGGCGTCGCACGGCGGATTTCCAGTCCCAACTCCTCCGCCAGCTCGCGCTTGAGTGCGTCAAACTCTGTCTCCCCCGCCTCGACCTTGCCGCCGGCAAACTCCCAATACCCCGCATAAGGCTTGCCCTCGGGGCGGGAACTGAGCAGAAATTCGCCGTCGCGGTTTAACACGATGGCGGCAACGACGCGGATCAGAGTGCGGGTATCTTGGGTCATGAGGGCCTTTCGGTTTTTTAGAAGAGTGTTTTTTCAGACGGCCTTTGCGGGTTTCCGCTACCGTAGGTAAGGTTGGCCGCCCCAAGCGGCGTAACCGTACGCCACACACGATTTGGAAACATCTGCCGTCGATCGATGCCGTCTGAAAAAAAAACGGGGCAGGAAGTTTATGGTTCAGACAGTTCGGTTGGCGTACGTTTGTACGGTTACGCCGCTTGGGGCGGCCAACCTTACCTACGGTAGTTTCATACCGTTCCATGCCGTCTGAAAAACAGTTTTCCAAATTTCAGACGGCCTCACTTTTCCGCCACAGCAAACGCCAAAACCGTGTCGCCCTCGTCGCTCATACTCAGGCTGACGTGGCGGATGCCCTGTTCGTCCAGCCAGTTTTGCAGCGCGGGGGCGTAGTAAAACTCGGGACGACCCAAAGCATCGTGACCGATGCCGATGTTGCGGAACACCACCGCACCGCGGATGCCCGTGCCGACGGCTTTGGCGAAGGCTTCTTTGGCGGCGAAACGTTTGGCAAGGTAGTTGGTCGGCTTGCCCGCCTGCGGAAATTCGCGCAGCTCTTCGGGACTGAGGATACGCTCGGCAAAGGCGGTGCCGTATTTTCTGTTCATGCGCACGATGCGTTTGAGCGAAACGAGGTCGGTGCCGATTCCGTAAATCATGGGAGTTCTCCTTTGCTTGCGTGCAGGCGGTTGAGGCCGTCTGAAAAAATATTGCTGCTGCAAAACCAATCAACGGTAGGTACGGTTTTAGCCGCCCAAAGGCAGCGTAACCGTACATCGCGCCGTTTGTCTTAAATAATACCGCCGATGCCGTCTGAAAAACGGGTCGGAAGGTTTGCACACTCAGACACTGCGGCTTGCGTGGGTTCGTACGGTTACGCCGCCTTTGGGGCGGCTAACCGTACCTACGGCAGTTGCTGCACAAAAATGACGTCCGTAAAAGTTTCAGCGCGATAAATACGGTTGCGGAAAACTTCCGTTTCAGACGACCTTCCCAATCCCTCAAATCATGCCGTCTGAAACTCAAGGCAGCAGCCTTGCGCGGAACATGGCTTCTTTCATCTGCCGCACGGCTTCGGGCAAGCCCAAAAATACCGATTGGGCAATCAGCGAATGGCCGATGTTCAGCTCGCGGATGGCGAGGATTTGGGCGATGGGGGTGACGTTGTGGATGGTCAGGCCGTGCCCCGCGTTGACGACCAGCCCCAAATCGGTGGCGAAATGGGCGCCGTTTTCTATGCGCTGAAGTTGCCGGCGCTGCGCCTCAGGCGTTGCCGCATCGGCGTAGGCACCGGTGTGCAGCTCGATAACGGGCGCGCCGACATCGTGTGCGGCTTTGATTTGCGCTTCGTCGGCATCGATAAACAGAGAAACGCGGATGCCGGCGTCGGTCAGGATTTTGGTGAACTGCGCGGTTTTTTCCTGTTGCACCAATACGTCGAGGCCGCCTTCGGTAGTCACTTCCTGCCGTTTTTCAGGCACGATGCACACGTCTTCGGGCATGACTTTGAGCGCGTTTTCGAGCATTTCTTCGGTGAGCGCCATTTCCAGATTCAGCCGCGTGCGAATGGCATTTTTCACCGCAAACACGTCGGCGTCTTTGATGTGGCGGCGGTCTTCGCGCAGGTGCAGGGTAATCAGGTCGGCACCGTGGGTTTCGGCGGTCAGCGCAGCTTCGACGGGGCTGGGATAGGCCGTGCCGCGCGCATTGCGCAGGGTGGCGACATGGTCGATGTTGACACCTAAAAGCATGGGAAATCCTTTCGGGGTTTGGTTTTTGAGGCGTGAACGTTTTTTCAGACGGCCGTCTGAAACGCCTGAAGCTGTTGCAAAACCTGCCGTGATTTGATGCCCCCGGGCAGGCGGAAATCGAGCAGCAGGCGGGTGGCTTTGAGCGCGTCCTGCAAGGCGGCGGGGCTGTCGAAACAGCCTTCGCGCAGGCCGACGAGCGCGGCGCCGCCGACGGCAACGCCCGCATTTTGCTGCGTCAGCCCCTGCGCCTGCGCAAGCGGCAGCGGCGGCTCTTCGGGGCTGAGCCAGTAGGTTTGCGCGGTTTCGACGGGCGCGCCGTGGGCGTCGTGCTGCAAATCGGGCGCGTAGCCGAGTTGGGTGAGCAGCGTCCATTCAAAACGGCGCAGCGCGGCGATGTGGTTGGATTCGGTGCACACCGTCCGCATGGTTTCGGCAAAACAGCTATACAGTTCGGGCAGCGGGTCTTCGCGCGCGGTCAGTTTGAGCAGCAGCTCGTTGGCGTACAGCCCGCCGAAAAGCGCGCGCCCCTGCGGTTGCGGCCAACCGCCCAGCCACTCGGCGCGGTGCAGGGTTTTGAGTTCCTGCGAGCCGTACCACGACGCGCTCATGGGCACAAACGGCACCAACACGCCGCGCAACTCGCTCTGCCGCTTGCGCGCACTCCGCGCCAGCAGTGCCACGCGCCCGTAACGGCGGCTGAACACCTCCAGCCTGAGGCTGCTCTCGCGCCACGGCGTCGCGGCGAGAAGGAAAACGGGTTGGTGGTTGATACGGTGTGCGGTCATGGTCGGATTCGGTGCGGCGATGCAGGAATTATAACGGTTTACGCCGGGATTGGGGCGCCCCCGCCGTCTGAAATTGTTTTTCAGACGGCGGGGTAAACAATCATTTTAAATTTCTGTAACTTGCGTATAATAGCGGGAGATTTTTACCAAACCGAATTGCAAGGAACATCCATGAGCATCCAAGACCAAATCAAAGAAGTCGTTACTACCCACCGCGTTGTTTTGTTTATGAAAGGCACCAAACAATTCCCGCAGTGCGGCTTCTCTTCCCGCGCCGTTCAAATCCTGAACGCCGCCGGCTGCACCGATTACGTTACCGTCAATGTTTTGGAAAACGACGAAGTGCGTCAGGGCATTAAAGAATACAGCGACTGGCCGACCATTCCGCAGCTTTACGTCAACGGCGAATTTGTCGGCGGCTCCGACATCCTGATGGAAATGTACGAAGCGGGCGAACTGCAAGACCTGCTGAAAGCCTGATCCGCCGGACAAACGGCAAAGGCCGTCTGAATTTTCAGACGGCCTTTTTACAGCCTTTTCAGACGGCTCTCATACAATCCCCGCCGCAAAATCAGTTAAAATACGCCCTTTCCACATTCCGACTAAAATCCCAATCCCATGAACATCTTATCCGTTGAAAACGCTTCCTTTGCCGTCGGCCACGTTTCCCTGCTCGACAAAACCTCGTTCCAACTCGACAGCGGCGAAAAAATCGGCCTGATCGGGCGCAACGGCGCAGGCAAGTCGTCGTTTTTAAAAATTCTGGCAGGCGTGCAGAAGCTCGACGACGGGCAGATTATCATGCAAAACGGTTTGAAAACGGTTTATGTGCCGCAGGAATCGTTTTTCAAACCCGAAGCCACGGTGTTTGAAACCGTTGCCGAGGGATTGGGCGAAATGACCAAGCTACTCGCCCGCTACCACGCCGTCAGCCACCGTTTGGAAAACGGCAGCGACACGGCGCTTTTGAAAGAATTAAACGAACTGCAAAGCGCCATCGAAGCGCAAGACGGCTGGAAGCTGGATGCGGCGGTCAAACAAACCATAGGCGAACTCGGCCTGCCCGAAAACGAAACCATCGCCAATCTTTCAGGCGGCCAGAAAAAGCGCGTCGCGCTGGCGCAGGCTTGGGTGCAGAAACCCGATGTATTGCTCCTCGACGAGCCGACCAACCACCTCGATATCGACGCGATTATCTGGTTGGAAAGCCTGCTCAAAGCGTTTGACGGCAGCCTGGTCGTGATTACCCACGACCGCCGTTTCCTCGACAATGTCGCCGGCCGCATCGTCGAACTCGACCGCGGCATCCTGCGCTCCTACCCCGGCTCGTTCTCGAAATACAGCGAGAAAAAAGCGCAGGAACTGGCCGTCGAAGCGGAACACAACCGCCTGTTCGACAAATTCCACGCGCAGGAAGAAGCGTGGATACGCAAAGGCATCGAAGCGCGCCGCACCCGCAACGAAGGCCGAGTGCGCCGTTTGGAAGAATTGCGCCGCCAGCGCGCCGAGCGCCGCAACGTGCAGGGGCAGGTCAACTTCAAACTCGACGCGGGCGAAAAAAGCGGCAAAATCATTGCCGAACTGGAACACGCCTCGTTCCAATACGGCGACAAAACCATCATGGACAAATTCTCCGCCGTCATCCAGCGCGGCGACAAAATCGGCCTCATCGGCCCCAACGGCATCGGCAAAACCACATTTCTAAAACTCATTTTGGGCGAACTCCAGCCCACATTCGGCCGCATCCGCATCGGCAGCAAACAGGAAGTGGCCTATTTCGACCAATTCCGCAGTGCCTTAAACGAAAACGACACCGTGTTCTACACCTTAGGCCAGGGCAACGACTACGTCGAAATCGGCGGCAAAAAACGCCATGTGATGAGCTACTTGGAAGATTTCCTCTTCCACCCCGCCCGCGCGCAAAGCCCCGTTTCCTCCCTCTCCGGCGGCGAACGCAACCGCCTCCTGCTCGCCAAACTCTTCACGCGCCCCGCCAACATCCTCATCCTCGACGAACCGACCAACGACCTCGACATCGACACGCAGGAATTGCTCGAAGAACTCCTGCGCGACTATCAAGGCACCGTGTTCCTCGTTTCCCACGACCGAATGTTTCTCGACAACGTCATCACCCAAAGCATCGTCTTTGAAGGAAACGGCCGTCTGAAAGAATACATCGGCGGCTACGAAGACTACCTCGACGCCAAAAAACGCGAAGAGGCCGTACAGGCGCAAAACGCCCCGAAAATTCAGACGGCCCCAAGCGAAGAAAAAGCCAAGCCCAAAGCCAACCGTACCGTCAAACTCTCCTATAAAGAACAGCGCGAACTCGACGCCCTCCCCGACGAAATCGCCGCGCTCGAAGCCGAACAGTCCGACCTGAACACCCGACTCTCCAACCCCGAAATCTTCAAAGACTACGAAAAAGCCGGCGCCCTGCAAACGCGCGCGGAAGAAATCGAAACGCTGCTGCTGGAAAAATTGGAACGCTGGGAAATGCTGGAAGCGAAGCAGAACGGCGGGTAGGAAAAAGTTGATGCAAGGAGACAAGCCGTCTGAAAATGATGTTTTTCAGACGGCCTTGTGTATTTAACAGAAGTTAAACCAAATATCCGTGTAAGAACTGCGTTTCCCTGCCGTTCCAACGAACCAAATGATCGCCGCCTTTTTGCAGTTTTTCGGCTCCGGACTCACCGAGAATAATGTTGGAAGATTGATATTTGCCGACTTTAAATGCAATTTTGGTCGGCAGATTGTCTCTCAAGCGACCGCTTAAAGTTTTAGAATCAGGCCGTTGGGTAGCTAAAAGCAGGAAAATACCTGCTGCGCGGGCTTTTTGTGCCAAGCGGACAAGCGGCGTTTCTGCGTCTTTCTACTCATCCGGTAAATCAGCCAGTTCTTCCACCATGATGATGCGGTATTTCGGACGGATATGCTCGGGCAGTTCTGAAATTTTCTTGGCACCGTGTTCGGCCATCAGGCTGTAACGCGATTCCATTTCTTCAACCGACTTTTCCAATGCCGTAAGCATTTCTGACGTATCTGCAATAACGGCGCCGTTGTACAGGTGAGGATAGTGTTCAAACTCGCCCTGATAATCGACCTGTTTCGGGTCGAGAATCATCAATTCAAGATGGTCAGCGGAATTCAGACGGCACAGGCTATGCAACGCAGCACGGACAAAGACGGATTTCCCCGAACCTGATTCACCTGCAACAATCGCATGAGGCGCGTCAGCAAAGTCGGCAAACTGCGCTTCTCCGGTTTCACTGACACCGATAGAGACTGGCAATACAAAATTACCGCTATATGATTGCAAGGCCGTCTGAAATTCTGCTTTACCGTATTTTTTCCAAGTGTTTTCAGGGCGCAGGATTTTGACTTTCCGGCAATTCGGAACGCCGGTGTAGTTTTCCGAACGCAGGCTGTCGGCATTCATGCCAAGTTCGGAACAGATACGGTCGTGATGTTTTTCCAAATCAGCATAGGCATTAAATTGTACGCGGTAGTAATCGTAACACAGGCCGTGCTCGAGGAATTCGATTTCTTTGACACGAATGCCCGAATGCTCGAAGGCATCTTTCAGACGGCCTAGGTCTATTTCGGGTTGGGAAATTATTGTTTCCGAAACTTGGTTTGTACCCGCAGCTATGCCGTCTGAAACGCCGGCACAGCCTACGTTTTTAACTGCCAACTCGGTCAGTTCGTTCAAAAATGCCTGTCGTGCCTCCAAATCCGAATCAGGTTTGAAGTTTTGAAGTTTTTACAGCGTTCCCAACTGTCGGCCAATTTTACTGCGCCGGTATGCCAAAGCGATTGAATTAAAGTATATAAGTCGTCTTTGGTCACGGCTTTTCCCGGATTCAGGCGGAACAGGGTTTCGCTCAGCAATACCAGCCACAGCCGCGAATAATCCTGAAAACAGGTTTGGGAAGACGGAATTTCCGTTCCTTTTGCATCAGGAGCGGGAATCAATTGACCGGCAGACCCGACCAATCCTTTGGCAAAACAATAGCCGATGCAGAGTGTTGCCCGTCGAAGTTATTGTCCAGCGGCGGCAGCGCACCTGCATTGCTTAACTCGTTGCGGATATTCTTTGCCTCCGTGCTGGAAACAATCCGCTTCTCACCCATCAACGTATGGAAATAATCGGTATCCCAGCCGTTTGAGTTATCTATTTGATACATTATCTTTCCCCCCTATTCAAAATAAACATCTAAACATCGGCAGAAACACGCGAACGTGCACCTGCGCTATTTAATGATTGCGCTTCAACCAGACAAGTACGGCAGACATGCGGTTCCAAGCGCTTATACACTTCGGCGGTA
The DNA here is from genome assembly GCF_002216145.1 of Neisseria chenwenguii. NCBI lineage: Bacteria > Pseudomonadati > Pseudomonadota > Betaproteobacteria > Neisseriales > Neisseriaceae > Neisseria > Neisseria chenwenguii. Next base: position 2,054,203 of record NZ_CP022278.1, on the reverse strand, counting down.
ATTTTCGTGTCCTGCGACAACAAAATAACCTGCTGCTCCAAACCACACCAATGTTTGAACAAACCTCCCCTGTGGCCTTCGTCCAAACGCGCCAGAGGGGTATCGATGATAAACGGGGCATGGTAGCGGATTACTTCCGCCGGCGCAGACACCAGCGACATAATCAGAATCTGCATCTGGCCTGCCGATAAATCCACGCGCGATTCATAACCGTCTTTCCCGAAAAGCCCCATGTGCCCGTCGGTTTCCACACGGATTCTATCGATACGGTCGTCGTGCGCAATGGCACGGTTGATACGGGTTGCCGCCTCACCGACTTTGTTGACTTTCTTTTTCAGCAATTCTTCCGTAAGCCGGACGATGACTTTATCTACTTCTCCCGCCCTGCGTGATTTCAACAGTTTCGGATTGCTGTCACTGATGGCATTCTGTAAATCTTCAACTTCTTTCTGCAAGCGTTGGTGTTCTTTTTCCTGTCGGATAACATTGCTTTTCAGATGGCCTGCGCGCTCTTTGTATTTTTCGGTTTCCTCATTGGCCGTTTTCAACTGTTCGACCAATTCGTCTTTATTGGTACCTTTCAACGCTTCAATTTCCGCAGAAATCCGTTTGTGCTCCGCTTCGTGTTTATCATTTTCAGCCAGCAATGTACCGGGCTGCTCTTGCGGCATTCCCTGCAATCTGCCGATTTCGTTTTGAATTTCAGCATGAGCATTAACCGACAGATAATTATGTTCAATTATGTTCGATTTTGTCGGCACATTCAGGCGGCAGCGGATAAAACAAATCCTCCCAACAGTCTTTTACCGCCTCTTTCATCAAAGGCTGGTTTAAAATCATATCGGCCGTTGTGCCCAATGCCTGTTTGACTTTGTCGCTGTCGACAAATGCATTCCAAAAATCATCCACTTTTTCGGCAATCTGATTTTTACCTGCCTCATGGTTCAGTCGGTTTTTCTCCTGTTCCAACTGATGTTGCAGGGCTTTTAAACTTTCTCGGGGTAAAAACGCCAAAGGCATGGCTTTAACGGCGGCTTTGACTTTATTTTCAAATTCCGCCATTTCCTTCTCCAGCTTTTCACGCTGGCGAAGCAAATCATCCGATGTACGAATATCGCTCCCACCACCAAGCTGCTGAATCAGGCGTTCGCGTTCCTCTGCTTTCTGCTGCCATTTTTCCTGCGCATCGACCAGTTCCTCTCTAAATACCTGCAAAGTTGCTTCAGCTGATTGCAGCTTTTTTTCTGCGATATTTAATTCATCAATAATCTTCTGCGTCGCATTCTCTGAGATGCATTTATTGCGGTAGTCTTTTAAACTTACCCGCAGTTTTTCCAATAAGGTCACGCCCAGCAAGCCCTTTAACGCCGCTTTGAGCCAAAAGCCCGTTCCGCTTTGCTGTGCCGTCTGAACGATTTTTTCGCCATCAAAAAAGAAAAAAGGCGCGTAATCGAAAGGCAGGGCAAACGCATTGATGTACTGGTTGATTTCTTCGCCTTTGACCGGTTCGTACAATCCGCTTTTCAGAATTTCCGCGCGAAGCGAATGACCTTTTTCTCCTGCTATCGGATTGCGCCGGCTGTCGAAATGCCATGTCCGCTTGATGCGTAATCCGTGTGCTGCACCGCGGTAATTCTGGCGGATTTCGATTTCCAAACCCATATCATATTGGCCGTATTTGAGTTCCGCTTCATGATGCCGCGCAGATTTTAAAAATTCGGGATAGTTGTTTTTCTGCGTATTCAACCCCGCACGCTGCAAATGGCTGATGGCATCTTTGTCGTACAAGCAGAGATATACAGCCTCGAGCAAAGTGGTTTTTCCATGGCCGTTTTGCGCACCGACCAAAACGATATTGCGTCCGTCTTCCGGCTGGGGAAAGCTGAATTCGGCATGGTCGTAAGACTTAAAATTCCGTAATTTGATTGAATGAATCCACATTTTTATTTCCAATATTGTTTGTTATCAAATACCTCATCAAAAACCTCCGTCATCCCGCGTCGGCTCATCTTTTCCTGTTGCCCGCGCTCCCATGCAACAAGTTCGGCTATGGCATCAACCGCCACACCGTGTTCGGCAGCAATTTCCTCCATCAATCTTTTAGCCTCCTGATCGTTCCACAGCAGCAAATCGCTGATACGTTTTTCCTTGTGTAAGTCTGAATAAGGTCTTGCGCCCAAATCTGTTTGATAAGTTCGATTTCTTCCTGAGAAATCAATTCGCTTCTATAGGCCGTCTGAACATCCAACAGCCTTTGTAAAATCATCTGCCGTGCCTCAACGGTAAACGGCCCCGGAATATGCTTGCCCTGTTTAATCGTTACCGTACCGTTTCGCCTCTCTACCTGCGGGCATATTGCGGATTTCCACCAGCCAGTCGCGGAATTCGATTAAAGGTTGGTATTCGGTTTTGCCGACATCGAAAACCCTGAAGACTTTTGTCTTTATTGACGACAGTACACGTCCAACAGCCGAAACGGTTGGAATTCGTACCGCAGCCGGGAGCTTCGTCCTGCGACAAAACAATCGGACACTCTCCGCCGGCCGCCTCACGGTAAAGCCTGATTAAACCGTCATGAGTACCGCCCCACGGCGGGTTGTTGGACGCGAGAAATTCCCATACTTCGTCAGTCGTCAAATCGACAATCGGCCGGTAAACAAAGGCATTGGCAAGGCTGCCGTGCGGTGTGAGGTTGGAATTTTCGATATTTTGATGGCTTTCAATACTGGCTTTTCGTGTGGAAGATTCATCTTTACGAACACCCAAAACGATGATTGCGGCGCCGTTTTCTGCGGCTTTTTGCAGGATAAACTGGCTGGTCGGCTGGATTTTCAGGCGGTCGGTACACCAGCGCATATTACGGTTGGGTGAGGGATAGCCCTTGCCAATCAGCAACGTCCAAAATGTTTCTCCCAATTTCGGCGTAATCACTTCGCCGCTGACGGGCAGCTTGTAGATTTCGGCAGCATTAAGAATTTTTTCCAGAGTGTTACGCATATGTTGCACAACCAGCGGGCTTTCGACCAACGTATCGTCGGAAACAAAATAAATCCGACGTTGGCGCAATGAGGGCGGAAGTTCGAGCAATGCCTCAAAAACCAAGTGTGCGACTAAAGTGCTGTCTTTGCCGCCTGAAAAGGTAACTATCCACGGATAGGCTTGTTCTTGGCTTAAATATTCGTCGATGACGGCACGGTAGATTGCGTCTGTCGGAATTTCTCTAAGTATCGGAATGGCGGTCATTTTTCTGTCAGTTTTCTTTATTTGCACCTAAAATCGGTGCAATGAGAAACCTGCGCCTTTCCGTCCACTCTGCCGAGCACAGCCTGCTTCGGCACCGCTTTATCCAGCGCAGACTGGAGTTGGGTTTGTCCCAGCGTGCGCTGGCAGAGCGTTTGGGCGTAGTGCATTCTTTTATCGGAAAAGTGGAAACAGGCGACCGCCGTTTGGATGTATTTGAGTTTTGGTAATATTGCGCGGCTTTAGAATGGAATCCGCTTGAGGTATTGCGGGAGGTTATGGAATCCTGCGAACGCCCGCATGATTTGGTTCCGCCACATTGATTAAGGCCGTCTGAAAACGATATGTTTCAGACGGCCTTGTGGTTGGAAAAATTATCGCGTTGCGTCCCCTCCCCCCCCCCAAAAAAAACGGCGTATCCTTACGGATACGCCGTTTTTAGTTTTGCAGAGAACTGCTGTATTTGGCAGTGGTTTGTGTTTTAGTCCTCTTGCGCCCCGGTTTGCAGGTAGTTTTGCAGACCGGTTTTTTCGATCAACTCCTGCTGGGTTTCGAGCCAGTCGATATGCTCTTCGTTGGTATCTTTCTGTTTTTCCAACAAATCGCGGCTGACATAATCCTGTTTTTCTTCGCACAGTTTGATGGCGGCTGCCAGCGCGCTGTGTTTTTCCTGCTCTTTGGTCAAATCGCAGGCAATGATTTCTTCAGCACGCTCGCCGATGAGGAGTTTGCCCAATTCTTGCAGGTTGGGCAGTCCTTCCAGCAAGAGGATGCGCTCAATCAGGGTATCGGCGGCTTTCATTTCGACGATGGACTGTTTGTAGAAATGTTCGCCGAGCTCTTCCAAGCCCCAGTTTTTCAGGATGCGGGCATGCAGGAAGTATTGGTTGATGGTGACTAACAGCAGGCCTAAGTTTTTATTAAGCTCGCGGATAACGTCGCGGTCGCCTTTCATGTTGTTTCCTTTCGGCCCGGATTACATTTGGCTTTGGTAGTAGTTGCCTTCGCCGACGAGTTCGATCAGGCGCAACTGCTGTTCGAGCCAGTGGGCGTGGTCTTCTTCGGTGTCTTTAAGCTGGTTGATCATCAAATCGCGGGTGACGTAGTCTTGCGCGTCTTCACACAATTTGATGCCTTTTTTCAGCGCGTCGCGAACATGGTATTCAGTGGCCAAGTCGGCTTTCAGGCAGGAAATGACGTCGGTGCCGATATTCAGCGCGGCGGGGGTCATTTTCGGTTTGCCGCCCAGCATCAGGATACGGCGGATGAAGTCTTCGGCATGTTGGGTTTCTTCTTCTATTTCGTGGTTCAGGCGCTCGAAAAGTTTGCTGTAACCCCATTCGGAATAAAGACGTGAATGAATGAAATATTGGTCGCGGGCAGCCAGTTCGCCGGCCAGTAATTCGTTCATGTAATCTAAAACTGCTTGATTGCCTTGCATGATATTTTCGCTTTCTTTGTCGTGTGATTTGATGCAGCCATTGTATTCAAGATATAAACTTCAGACAAATTTTCCTTTTAAAATACAAACAATTATCAAAAATATCCACTGTCATCCAGACCATCTGGAAAATCTAACTCGCTGTTTTGCCTGATTTTTTATTGCAATTGGAATTAGGAATTTCTTGCATTGATAATAAATATTTACTCAGTTTAACTATTGCATTTTTCAAACACTTGTTCCACCCTCATGAAATCAATTTATTAATGATTCAAATACCTGTTTAAAAAAAACCGCCTCGAAGGCCGTCTGAAAAACCGTTTTCCCGACAAACAGATACGCTGTATCGTGATACAATATCAAATTTTTGAAACTCCCCATTAAGGCATTCGAGCCATGAAACAAATCCGCAATATCGCGATTATCGCCCACGTCGACCACGGCAAAACCACGCTGGTTGACCAACTTCTTCGCCAATCCGGCACCTTCCGCGCCAACCAGCAGGTTGACGAGCGCGTGATGGACAGCAACGACCTCGAAAAAGAGCGCGGCATTACCATTCTCGCAAAAAACACCGCCATCGAATACGAAGGCTACCATATCAACATCGTCGACACCCCGGGACACGCCGACTTCGGCGGCGAGGTAGAGCGCGTGCTCGGCATGGTTGACTGCGTCGTCCTGCTGGTTGACGCCCAAGAAGGCCCGATGCCGCAAACCCGCTTCGTGACCAAAAAAGCGCTGGCGCTGGGTCTGAAGCCAATTGTCGTCATCAACAAAATCGACAAACCGTCTGCCCGCCCGAGCTGGGTCATCGACCAAACCTTTGAATTATTTGATAACTTAGGCGCAACCGACGAACAGCTCGACTTCCCGATTGTGTACGCTTCCGGCCTCGCCGGCTTTGCCAAACTCAACGAAGACGACACCGGCGAAGACATGCGCCCGCTGTTCGACACCATTTTGAAACACACACCCGCGCCGAGCGGTGATGCCGACGCCCCGCTGCAACTGCAAATTTCCCAACTCGACTACGACAACTACACCGGCCGCCTCGGCATCGGCCGCATTCTGAACGGACGTATCAAACCCGGCCAAGTCGTCGCCGTGATGAACCACGAAGAGCAAATCGCGCAAGGCCGCATCAACCAGCTTTTGGGTTTCAAAGGCTTGGAACGCATTCCGTTGGAAGAAGCCGAAGCCGGCGACATCGTAATTATTTCCGGTATTGAAGACATCGGCATCGGCGTCACCATTACCGAAAAAGACAACCCCAAAGGTCTGCCCATGCTGAGCGTGGACGAGCCGACGCTGACCATGGACTTCATGGTCAACACCAGCCCGCTTGCCGGCACCGAAGGTAAATTCGTTACCAGCCGCCAAATCCGCGACCGTTTGAACAAAGAACTGCTCACCAACGTCGCCCTGCGCGTCGAAGACACCGAAGATGCCGACGTATTCCGAGTTTCCGGCCGCGGCGAGCTGCACCTTACCATCCTGCTGGAAAACATGCGCCGCGAAGGTTTCGAGCTGGCAGTAGGCAAACCCCGCGTCGTGTACCGCGACATCGACGGCCAAAAATGCGAGCCGTATGAAAACCTTACCGTTGACGTTCCCGACGACAACCAGGGCGCCGTCATGGAAGAACTCGGCCGCCGCCGCGGCGAGCTGACCAACATGGAAAGCGACGGCAACGGCCGCACCCGCCTCGAATACCACATTCCCGCACGCGGCCTGATCGGCTTTCAAGGAGAATTCATGACCATGACACGCGGCACCGGACTGATGAGCCACGTCTTTGACGACTACGCCCCCGTCAAACCTGATATGCCCGGCCGCCACAACGGCGTACTCGTTTCCCAAGAGCAAGGCGAAGCTGTCGCCTACGCCCTATGGAATCTCGAAGACCGCGGCCGCATGTTCGTTTCCCCCAACGACAAAATCTACGAAGGCATGATTATCGGCATCCACAGCCGCGACAACGATTTGGTGGTCAACCCCTTAAAAGGCAAAAAGCTCACCAACATACGCGCCAGCGGCACCGACGAAGCCGTTCGTCTGACCACGCCGATTAAACTGACGCTGGAAAGCGCGGTTGAGTTTATCGACGACGACGAACTGGTGGAAATCACCCCGCAGTCCATCCGCCTGCGCAAACGCTACCTGAGCGAACTCGAACGCCGCCGCCATTTCAAAAAGCCCGAATAAAGCCGTCTGAAAAAAGAAAGCCGTCTGAAAAATATTTTTCAGACGGCATTAGTGTTTGGAAAATTACGTTTAGAAATTACAGGATTTCTTAAATTTATCGAACTTTTCGGCAGTTTCTTTGTCTCATTCAAACGTCTTGTTATATGACAATGATATCAAACAAGATAATATCAATACCAGTATATTTTTGGGAGCATAAAATGACCAATACAGCTACAGCACCGACCAATATGATTCTTCCGTCTTCGGTGCCGAAGTCCCTTATACCACATACGAAGCCGACAAAGGCACGCTAGCAGGCGGAGCCGCCGTTAAGAATACCGCGTCTTCCCCGTCGGCAGCAGTCGAAGCAAGCGGGCAGTCGTATGTTGATTTGCCGTCCAACGCGTCCGTTTCGTTTAAAGCGCAAGCCGATGCGGATGCCATGACCGTCCGTTATACCGTTCCGGACGGGGTAACCGGACAAGTCGATGTTAAAGTGAACGGCACATCCGTCGGCACCCTCGACCTGTCGTCCAAATCCAACTGGCAATACCTGCAAGGCGATCATATCTACGACGAAGCAGGAGACGGTCGCAGCGCACGTTTCCAATTCGACGAAGTCAATACACTGTTGAAAGATGCTTCCATTAAAAGCGGCGACGTTGTTACGCTGACCAACACTTCGGCCGACACCCCCGTCGGCATCGACTTTGTCGATTTGGAAAAAGCCCCCGATGCCGTCAAACAGCCTGAAAACAGCGTCAGCATCACGGATTTCGGTGCGGTTGCCAACGATAATACCGACGACTCGAACGCCCTGCTCTCTGCCATCGAATCAGCCAAAGCATCGGGCAAATCCGTTTACATTCCCGAAGGTCAGTTCGACTTTGACCAGCAGCTCCACATCTATGCACCCGAGGGCGTAACCATCGGCGGTGCAGGTCAATGGTACACCGACCTGCATTTCACAAGCAGTGCGCAAGGCGGCGGCGGTATCGTATTTGAACACGGCACGAACAATGTCGACTTCGGCAACGTTTCGATGGATTCCAATCTGACCTCCCGCTACAACGAAAGTGCCAACTACAAAGGTATTTCGGGAACATTGGGTTCCAACTCTTCCATCCACGACATCTCCATCGAACATTTTGAAGCCGGCGTATGGATTGGCGATTACGCGCAGGCTGCCGAAATGCAATACACCGACGGCTTGACCATCTCCAACGCGCGTATCCGCGACAATCTGGCAGACGGCGTGAACTTTGCGCAAGGCACGAGCAACTCGACCGTTATCAATTCAAATATCCGTGGTAACGGCGATGACGGCTTGGCCACTTGGTCCAGCATCAATTCCGGCAGTGAGTCCAAACTGGCTGAAAACAACCGTTTCCTGAACAATACGGTCGAACTGGGCTGGCGCGCAGCAGGCATAGGCATTTTCGGCGGCAGCGGCCATGAAGTTGCCAACAATCTGATTCGGGACAATACCTCTTGGTCGGGCATCCGGGTCAACACCGTATTTGCCGGGCACAATTTCGATTTGAACGACAAAGGCATCTCCATCCGCAACAACGCGCTGGTAAACAACGGAACCAACGCCGACCCTTACGGACGAGTCAAAGGCTCCATCGACCTTGAAGAAGTCAACGGAAAAATCCACAACGTATCGATTAAAGACAATGCTATCGTCAACAATCTGTCTTCGGAGGCCATTACCCAATTGCGGCCGATTTCGGACGGTTCCGGCACAAATACGGTTTCATTGGAAAACAATCCGGTCAGCAGTTCTGCCATGTTTGATTCGGTGATTGCCGAAAACATCGCCGCCGGCACGGAGGAAATCAGTTACGGCACGCATCAGGAAACCGTTTACATCCCCGGCCCCAACTACTATTACAACGGCGAAACCCTCGGTTACGAAACCGTTACCGTTACCGACATCACGGGAACCGCCGGAAACGATAAAATCGACGGTACGGATGGTGTTGATAAAATCAACGGCAAAGACGGCAACAACACCATCTACGCCAACGGCGGTAACGATACCGTTACCGTCAGCGGAAACGGCGGCAACTTCATCAGCGGCGGCGACGGCAGCGACAGTTTGGCAGGCGCAGGCGGCAACGACACCATCAACGGCGACGCCGGACACGACAGTCTGGAAAGCGGCGCGGGCGACGACCATCTCAACGGCGGCAGCGGCAATGACAACCTGCTGGGAGAAGACGGCAACGATACCTTGCTGGGCGAAGACGGCAACGACCGTCTGAGCGGCGGCAACGGCAACGACACCCTGTTCGGCGGCACAGGCACGGACAATCTGGCGGGCGGCACGGGCGACGACACTTACGTCTTCAGCCGCGGCGAAGGACACGACACCATCACAGACGATGCCGCCGGCAACAATGCCATCCAATTCGGCAGCGGCATCACAGTCGAAGACCTGAACGTCCAAGCCGCAACCGATGCCGCAGGCAATATCGACTGGACGATTACCGTCAACGGCAACGAAGGCGACATCATTACCGTCGACAATCAGTTCGCAAACGGCAACACCACCGACGGCGTGATTGATACCTTCCGCTTCGACAGCGGTTCGCTGGCTTTGCAACAGTTGATGGACACACTGTCCGAAACCGGCAATATCAACAGTCTGAGCAGCGTAAACGCCGATACTGACAGCGTAAGCTATACTGTACAAACCGCAACAGCCGCCAATGACGACAATACGGCCGCCGCGGCTGCCTTAGCCATCATTTAATCTGACTGCAAAACGATGCCGTCTGAAAAAACATTTCAGACGGCATATTACTTACAGTCGTACAAGTCGGTTTTTTAAACCGAAGTCATACCGATTTACGGTACCATAGGATCTCTAACAGATACAAGCATTCGGCCTACAGACTTGACTCTTACACAGATTTCCATCCATCACGAAGACCTGACCATGCATCACTGCCCGCATTGATAAGGCCAATGCCGATTCCTACAGGTCCTGCAAAACGCCACCATCCCTTGCCGCCACTTACACATTGTAATTCTGATTGAGTTAAAACTTTCATGATACACTCCTAAATAAAAATAAAATGTAGTATCTTCTTGGATATAACAACCCTATACAACTATCTGATTTTTAGGCATATGGATTGTAGCCTCTACTCCGCTTCACTTCCTGATAATTTATTCCTTGATGAACCACTCTGCCGATAGCATAAAAAATTTTATAGATGCCGCTGTCACCACCGGCAACATACTCTAATCCATACAATTTCAACTCTTTCATTTTTAACTCCTGAAAGTTCATTAAAAATAACAAGCTACCTAAAACTACACACCCCAGGTATTATTGAGACCTAAGCACATCCAAGATAGTTCATCAATTTAATTTTTTATCAAAAATATTAAATAATAAACAAATTATTTGATTAATTAACATAGTCATATTCATCTGGAAACAAACCCGCCCAAACCGGTTTTAATTCAAAAATAAGGCCGTCTGAAATCTATGCTGTTTTCAGACGGCCTTACTACAGTCAGTTTCCCCCTCCCCTACTCCGCTTCTTTCCCCAACGCTTCAAACGCGGCTTTCATGGTCGGGTTTTTGCGCACGAGTTTTTTCACGGTCAGATCGGCAGCTTTGTTGTTGGCCAGACGCAGGTTGTTTTCGGAGGAAAGCAGCGCGTCTTTGGTTTTTTGCAGGTGGGTAATGGTTTTGTCGATTTCTTCGATTGCCGTCTGAAACTTGCGGCTGGCTAGGTCGTAATTGCGCGCGAAGCCTTCTTTGAAGCTGTTGAGGTCTTCTTCAAAGTGGGTAATGTCGATATTCTGCGCGCGCATTTGGGCAATTTCCTGCTTGTATTTTAATGAGTTAAGTGCAGCGTTGCGGAGCAGGGAAATCAGCGGGATGAAAAACTGCGGACGTACGACATACATTTTCGGATAGGCGTAGGACACGTCCACGATGCCGATGTTATACAGCTCGCTGTCGGCTTCGAGCAGGGAGACGAGGACGGCGTATTCGCAGTTTTTTTCGCGGCGGTCTTTGTCCAACTCTTTGAAAAAGTGTTCGTTTTTCTTTTTGGTGGCGGTTTCGTCGTTTTCGTTTTTCATTTCAAACATGATGGAGACGATTTCGGTGCCGTTTTCGTCAAATTCGCGGTAGATGTAGTCGCCTTTGCTGCCGCTTGCGGCGTCGTTGTCTTTGCCGAACTGAGCCTGCGGGAAGGCGGTGGCGCGGATGCGGTTGAACTCGGTTTCGCAATGGGCTTCGAGGCTTTCGCCGACCATTTTGGTGGACTGGCGGGCTTTGAAGTCTTTATAAAAAGCGATGGCCTCGTCTTTTTGTTTGAGTTCGCTTTCGTATTTTTCGCGCAGGCTTTGCTGCTCGAGTTGGCTTTCTTTGTTTTGCAGCATCAGGCGGGCGTTGAGCTCGCCCAGCTCGCGGTCTTTGGCGGCGAGGGCTTTGGTGATTTCCAGCTCTTTTTCCATGTTTTTCGCGCTTTCCAGCGATTTGGCTTGGGCGCGTAATTCGGCAATCAGTTTTTCTTGTTCGGCGATTTTGGTTTTCAGACGGCCTTCGCTTTCGGCGGCGGCGAGGCGGCTGTCTTTTTCATGATTTTGGATTTGGTGGAGCAGGTCGGCAATTTCGCGGTTTTTGTCGGCAAGCGTCTGCTCGAAACTGCGGCGGGCTTCGGTTTCGGCCAGCTTCAAGTCGCTTTGGAACTGCGCTTGGTTTTGCGCAATCCGCTCGCGCAGTTCGGCTTGAAATTCCTGTGTGCGCACTTGGTTGAGAATATCGGCGTAACTCGCTTCGTTGACGGTAAAGGCGGTGTGGCAGTGGGGGCATTTGATTTCGTGCATGGCGGCGGTTATCGGTCGTGTTTGGGAATATGGGGATTTTAACAGAAAGGCGGGGCTGCCGAGCCGGTTTGAACATGCCGTCTGAACGGGTGTTTATCTGTTTAGCTTTGAATATGGAATAAATACACTATATAATATAAATGACAAGAGTTATCTCTCAACCGAAAAACAAGGAAACTGTTTATGAAATTGAAAACCCTGTTGTTTGTTTCGCTGGCCTGCATGATGCCGTCTGCTTTCGCCGCCGGCGAATACCAGCTCAGCACCCATATTTTGGACATTAACAAGGGCCGCCCCGCGCCCGGCGTCGGCGTTGCGCTTTATAAGCTGGACGGTAAAGGGCAGTGGCGGGAAATCGCAGAAAATAAAACGGATGCGCAGGGTCGGATTAAGAATTTTCTTCCGCTGAAATCCGGCGCGGACAACCGCGGCGTCTACAAGCTGAAATTCAAAACGTAAAGAATATTTTGCCAAAGAAAAGACGGATAATTTCTATCCGTTTGTGGAAGTATCGTTCGAACTGAAAGACGGCAGCCATTACCATGTGCCGATTACCCTGTCGCCTTTCGGTTATTCGACTTACCGCGGCAGCTGACGGGATGACTTATAGAACCATAGGTATTTGCACAACTCAAAGCAGGTTTTCTGAAACACGGCCTACCGGCCGTTTTGAGTTGTGTAAAACCCGCCCCTATAAACGGCCGCGTCGGATTTTGCAGCAGTCTCCTCTCCATGCCGTCTGAAAAAACCTGCCGCAGAGTGTATCTGCGGCAGGTTTTTCGGTTTCGGATAAGGTCTTGTGCTTTTAATGGTGCGTGTGCCCGATTTGGAAGGTCAGGGTTGAATAGCTGGCCTGTTTTTGGCAGGTTTTTTGGTCGGGATAATCGGCTTTGTGTTCCACGCTGGCTTTCCAGAAACCCTGACGCAGCGGGATGATGCTGACGCTGCCGTCGTCGCCCGTGGTGTCGGAGAAGGCTTGCGCTTCGACCTTGTGGGTTTTGCTGCGGTCGCTGGTGTCGAAACCGTCGAAGGTGGCGGTGAGCGTGACGTTGGGCAGGGGCTCGCCGTTGAGCAGTACCCTGACTTTAAACGGCGAACCGACGTGGATATTGGCGGGATTGTCGAGCGGTACGATTTCGAGACGGTGGCCGACGGGTTTGGTGATGACGGCCGTACCCGCGCTTTCGTGGCCGACGTTGACGATGTTTTTACCGTACATCGCCGATTCTTCGCAGTAGGTCGCATCAGTCATCTGCTTCATGTCGGCGCGTTTCCAGCCGGCGGCGTTTTTCGACCAGAAAGTCGGTTTGTATTCGGCGGTAACGAGGTAGCTGCCGTCTTTTACGGCGCTTTTGCTTTGAAACTGGTAATTCTGCCCGCCGCGCACGCGCACCAAATCCTGTCTGCCTTTTTCGGTAACGAGCTGCATGGGTTTGAAGAGGTCGAGGCGGTCTTTGGCAATCGGCTCGAGCTCGGGAAATTCGCCGTAGCCCAATTCGGCTTTCAAAACTTCGCCGCCGTGGGTGTGGGCGGTTTCGACCCAGACACGGTGGGCATGGGCGGCGGTGGAGAAGAGGAAGGCGGAGAGTAACAAAGCGGTTTTTTTCATGGGATTTTCCGTTCAGGTTGATGAATGTTTGTTATGGTATAACATTTTTTAAAAACTGAAAAGACGGATGCATGAAAGATTTGCTTATTGCTGAATTTTTCGTGTTGGGAAAATATCATGCCGCCTGAAAAAACCTTGCGCAAACGCAGTCGGCTTTTTCGGACGGCATGATGTTTTTTACGATACAAACAGCGGCTTAATGCCCTTCCTTCTCTGCTTTCGCTGCCCAGTAAGACGCCAGCAGCGAGCCGGAGATGTTGTGCCACACGCTGAACAGCGCGCTCGGAACGGCGACCACGGGCGCGGCGGCGAAATGCGCGGCGGCCAATGCGGCACCCAGCCCCGAGTTTTGCATACCCACTTCAATCGCCAGCGTTTTTTGTGCGTCATACGGCAGTTTGCAGAGTTTGGCGGCAAAAAAGCCGAGCAGGTAGCCGATGCCGTTGTGCAACACAACCACGCCGAAAATCAGCAGGCCGCTTTCGATGATTTTGCCTTTGCTCGCGCCGACCACCGCGCCGATAATCAGCACAATCGCCACTACCGAAACCATAGGCAGCAGACCGGCAGCTTTTTCGGTTTGGCTGCGGAAAAATTTGTGCGCAATCACGCCCAAAACAATCGGCAGCAACACCATTTTCAAAATCGACACAAATATCGCCGAAGCCTGAATATCCAGCATTTCGTGTGCCAAAAGCAGGAAAATCGCGGGCGTGAACACAGGCGCGAGCAGTGTGGTGACGGACGTTACCGCCACCGACAGCGCCACATTGCCGCGCGCAAGGTAAGTGATGACGTTAGAAGCCGTGCCGCCCGGGCAGCAGCCGACCAGAATTACGCCGATGGCGATTTCAGACGGCAGTTGCAGCGCGCGGGTCAGCGCGTAGGCGGTCAGCGGCATAATCGCAAACTGGGCAATGACGCCGACAACGACGGCTTTCGGATATTTGCCGATGATTTTGAAATCCGACGGACTAAGCGTCAGCCCCATGCCGAACATGATTACGCCCAAAAGAAGCGGAACGTGCGGCAACACCCATTTGAAGATATCGGGCGCGGCAAAGGCGGTGCCGGCGCACAACGCCGCCCACAGCGCAAACGTTTTGCCGATGAAATTGCTGATGCGGATAAGCTGGTTCATGGTGAAATTGTCAACAAAATGGAAAGGCGTAAGGATACACTTGTTTACAAAAGGGCAAAAGGCTGTCTGAAAGGTTAAAACCTTTGCTGAAAGCAACCAACTCCATAAATAACGGATTCATTTTTTTTCAGACGGCTTTGTTCATATTAGGCCGTCTGAAAAAAATATTTCAACCGCACAGCTTATTCCGCAGCCATCTGGCTGCGGGCGCGATTTCGCCTGCGAGCAGGCCGATTTCGCCTGTGCCCGAGTCGCGCAAAACGTCCGCCGCCGCGCCATGCAGCCACACGCCGGCTTTGGCGGCTTGAAATGCATCCACACCCTGCGCCAGCAGGCTGCCGATGACGCCGCTCAAAACGTCGCCGCTGCCCGCCGTCGCCAGCCCCGCGTTGCCGCTTTGGTTGGTGTAGGTGTCGCCGTTTGGCGCGGCAACCAGCGTGTGGCGGCCTTTCAACACCGCTACTGCGTTAAATTTCGCGCTTAGGGTCTGCACGGCTTCTATGCGGTTTTGCTGGACTTCAGCGGTAGAAACACCCAGCAGCCGCGCTGCTTCGGCTGGGTGTGGCGTGAGGATGAGCGCGCCGTGCTGCCGCGCGGTTTCGTGCAGATGGTTTTCAGACGGCCCGGATAACAGGGTCAGCGCATCGGCATCCAACAGCAGCGGCCGGCCTTGCGCGCGTTGCAAAACCTGCGGCAGCAGTGCTTCGGCGGCGCCGTCCAGCCCCATGCCGCAGCCGCATACCCACGCGCTGATATCGCCGCGTTCAAGCAGCATTTGCGCCGTCGCCAGCATGATTTCGGCGCGTTCGGGAATGACGGCAAACGGCAGTTGAAGCTGGTTAAACCCTGCCCAAACCTTGCCGCAGCCCTGATAAATTGCGGCCGTCGCCGCCAAAACAACCGCGCCGCTCATGCCCGCCGCGCCGCCGATAACGGCCAGCGTGCCGTAAGTGCCCTTATGGCTTTCGGGCGCGCGCGGTTTGAAAACGTCGGGAAACTGTGAGGCCGTCTGAAACAGGCGTTCAGGGTGGTTGAGGGTGTAAGAATCTGAATTCATGGCGTTTTCTGCTTTCGGTATATTTTCGATCGCTTAAGCAGAGTATAACGCAAAAGGCCGTCTGAAAACCCGTTGCAAAAGTAACGGAAGTTTTCAGACGGTTTGAGACCTTTGCAAAAAATGCTCGCCTGACTTCGACTGCGCTCAGCGCAAGCACTTTCACGGACATCATTCCCGCGCAGCAGGCGGGAATCCACGGTTAAATACAGGCAATATCTTGGTTTTAAAATGAGTTCTAGAAAATCAAACGTAGTTTCCCGCCTGCGCGGGAATGACGTCCGTTGAGGAATTAACCGTTTCAGACGGCCTTTAAGCGGATGTTTCTGATTTTTGCAACAGACTCGGCCTTTCTCCGCTTTACCAATACAGCGGATAACGCCGTTCTTTGCCGCCCCGGTTATTGTAAAACAGCGCAACGGCGACCAGAATCAGCGAGCCGAACAACGTGGGTGTAAAGAGGAAATCCCAGCCGACGCCGCCGAGCATTACAATCAGCGGATTCGAGCCGGCGGGCGGATGGGGAACGCGCAACAGCAGCATCAGCGCAACCGCCGTACCCACGCCGATTGCCATGCTCCACCAGTGTACGCCGAACAGCGCCATTACGATCAAGCCGGTCAGCGTGGCGGTGAAATGCCCGCCGACGACGTTGCGCGGTTGTGAAAACGGGCTGGCGGGATAGGCGAAAACCAGCAGGCAGCTTGCGCCGAACGAGCCTAAAACCAGCGGCAGGTTGGCAGCATCGCCCGTACCCGCGAAAGCAGCGGTGGCCAAAAATCCGCCGAACCACGCCAGCGCGATGTTTTTCGCGGGCAGGCGCGCGGGGCGCGGGTCGGCGGCGGTGCACCAAGCGTGAAGAAAGTTCATTTTGTTTTCCTTTAAAAATAAAAATAAGACCTTTGCGTAAGACCTTTGCGTAAGACCTTTGCGGAAATGAAAAACACCTGCCGCAAGGCCGTCTGAAATATACCGAACGGTATATCAAACTAAGTGTATACTGAACGGTATATTTAAGCAAGCATCAAAGGAAAACGGATGGACACCAAACAGCAAATCGTCGAACGATCATACCGCCTGTTTGCCCGCAGCGGCTTTCATGCCTGCGGCGTCGAATGGCTCGCCCAAAACGCGGGAACGACCAAACGCACGCTGTACAGCCACTTCGGCAGTAAAGACGGCCTGATTGCCGCCGCGCTCGACTACCGCCATCAGGATTTCATCGGGCAGCTTCAAGCCGCGCTCGAAGCCCGCCCGCCCGCCGAAACCGCCGCGGCCTATCTTGATTTTTTAAACGGCTGGATCCGTTCGCCCGAATTTGCCGGCTGCCTGTTTATCAATGCCTGCGCCGAATACGCCGCGTCCGCCGATGCACCGCACCGGCAGGCCGCCGCGCACAAACAGGCCGTGCGCACACTTTTACGCGAACGCTTTCAGACGGCCGGTTTCCCGCGCGCGGCGGAAATGGCGGAACTGCTCTACCTCGGAGGCGAGGGGCTGATTGTTTCTGCGCAGACGCAGGGTGTGGCCGATACCGAAACCCACAGCCGCCTACTGGCGCAGGCTGTTGCGACGCTGGCAGAGGCCGTCTGAAAAGTAAAGTTATGACCGGAAGACCGGCTCGCGGGTTTGAATAAAAAAGGCTGAATAAAAAAGGCCGTCTGAACATTCAGACGGCCTTTATTTCAGACGGCATTTACACATTTACGCCTTCGGCGACTTCGTTGTACTCGGGAATTTCGTTGAAATTCATGTAGCGGTAAATCTTGTTGCTGTTTTCGTCGATGATGCCGATGTTGGCTTTGTATTCCTCAACCGTCGGGATTTTGCCCAGTTTGGAGCAAATCGCGGCCAGCTCTGCCGAACCCAAGAACACGTTGGTGTTTTTGCCTAAGCGGTTCGGGAAGTTGCGGGTGGAGGTGGACATTACGGTTGCGCCTTCGCGTACCTGAGCCTGGTTACCCATGCACAGCGAGCAGCCGGGCATTTCCATGCGGGCACCGGCGCGGCCGAGTACGCCGTAGTGGCCTTCGTTGGTGAGCTCCTGTGCGTCCATTTTGGTCGGCGGAGCCATCCACAGGCGAACCGGGATGTCGCTCTTGCCTTCCAAGAGTTTGGAAGCGGCGCGGAAGTGGCCGATGTTGGTCATGCACGAACCGATGAATACTTCGTCGATGACGGTGCCGGATTTTTCAGACATGAAGCATACGTCGTCGGGGTCGTTCGGACAGGCGATAATCGGCTCTTTGATGTCGTCCATGTTGATTTCGATGACTGCGGCGTATTCGGCATCGGCGTCGGCTTTAAGCAGTTGTGGGTCGGCCAGCCATGCTTCCATGGCTTTGATGCGGCGTTCCAGCGTGCGCGTGTCTTTGTAGCCGTCGGCAATCATGTTTTTCATCAACACGATGTTGGACTTCATGTATTCGATAATCGGCTCTTTGTTCAGGTGTACGGTACAGCCTGCTGCGGAGCGTTCGGCAGACGCGTCGGACAATTCGAACGCTTGCTCGACTTTCAAGTCGGGCAGGCCTTCGATTTCCAGAATGCGGCCGGAGAAAATGTTTTTCTTGCCGGCTTTGGCAACGGTCAACAAGCCTTGCTTGATGGCGTACAACGGAATGGCGTTGACCAAATCGCGCAGGGTAACGCCCGGTTGCAGCTTGCCGCTGAAGCGCACCAAGACGCTTTCGGGCATGTCCAAAGGCATTACGCCCGTAGCGGCGGCAAAGGCCACCAAGCCGGAACCGGCAGGGAATGAAATGCCGAGCGGGAAACGGGTGTGCGAGTCGCCGCCGGTGCCGACGGTATCGGGCAGCAGCAGGCGGTTCAGCCAAGAGTGGATAACGCCGTCGCCGGGACGCAGGGAAACGCCGCCGCGCGTGGAGATGAACTCAGGCAATTCTTTGTGGGTTTTCACGTCCACGGGTTTCGGATAGGCGGCGGTATGGCAGAAAGACTGCATCACCAAATCGGCGGAGAAACCCAAGCAGGCCAAGTCTTTCAGCTCGTCGCGGGTCATCGGGCCGGTGGTGTCTTGAGAACCGACGGTGGTCATGCGCGGTTCGCAGTAAGTACCGGGGCGTACGCCTTGGCCTTCGGGCAGACCGCAGGCGCGACCGACCATTTTCTGAGCCAGCGAGAAGCCTGCTTTGCTTTCGGCAGGAGCTTGCGGCAGGCGGAATTTGTCGGAAGCGGGCAAACCCAAGGCTTCGCGGGCTTTGGCGGTCAGGCCGCGGCCGATAATCAGGTTGATACGGCCGCCTGCCTGCACTTCATCTAGCAGAACTTGCGATTTCAGCTCGAATTCGGCAACGGTTTCGCCGTTTTTCACGATTTTGCCTTCATACGGCAGAATGTCGACCACATCGCCCATTTGCAATGCGGAAACATCGACTTCAATCGGCAGCGCGCCGGAATCTTCTTGGGTGTTGAAGAAAATCGGTGCGATTTTGCCGCCCAAGCACACACCGCCGAAACGTTTGTTCGGCACAAAAGGAATGTCTTCTCCAGTGTGCCAAATTACGGAGTTGGTCGCGGATTTGCGCGAAGAACCCGTGCCGACCACATCGCCCACATAGGCAACGGGGTGGCCTTTGGCTTTCAGTTCTTCCAAGAGTTTGATGGGGCCGACTTCGCCCGGTTTGTCGGGATTGATGCCGTCGCGCAGGTTTTTCAGCATCGCCAGCGCGTGCAGCGGAATATCGGGGCGCGACCATGCGTCGGGCGCGGGAGAGAGGTCGTCGGTGTTGGTTTCGCCGTCGACTTTGAATACGGTTACGGTAATTTTTTCAGGAACGGCTTCGCGCGAAGTGAACCATTCGGCATTCGCCCAAGATTCCAAAACGGCTTTGGCGTGTTGGTTGCCTTTGTCGGCTTTTTCTTTCACGTCGTGGAAAGAATCGAACATCAGCAGGGTGTGTTTCAGGCCTTCGGCGGCGATAGGAGCGAGTTTTTCGTTGTCGAGAAGCTCAATCAGCGGATGGATGTTGTAACCGCCGAGCATGGTGCCGAGCAGTTCGGTTGCGTATTCGGGTGAGACAATCGGGCTTTTAACGCTGCCTTCAGCCACGGCAGCCAAGAAAGACGCTTTTACTTTGGCAGCATCATCCACACCCGCAGGAATGCGGTTGGCGAGCAGATCCAGCAAAAACTGCTCTTTGCCGGCGGGCGGATTTTTCAACAGTTCGGACAAATCGGCGGTTTGCTGCGCATTCAGCGGCAGGGCAGGAATGCCGAGCGCTTCGCGTTCTGCGGCGGCTTTGCGGTAGGCTTCTAACATCTCATTTGTTCCTTATCGTGTTTTTCTTCTGAAAAACTGCAAGCAGTTTGCAGACGGAAGATTGTAAACAATCTTGTCTGTAATCATAGACTAATTTTTACAAAATGTGAATCGTCATGTTGTCGGATGTAGTCAGAAAAAACGAATCATGCCAAAGGGCTGCAAAGTCGAAGGCCGCCTGAAATTTTCAGACGGCCTTCGGCAGTTACTTCTCAACTTGAAACGCTATTTTTGCTTTTGTCAGATATTTAGTTTTATTCCGTCGCGCTGTATTCGCTGCCGTCGGCAAGAAGCAGTTTCGGCGCTTCGTTTTTCTCGACCACGTTTTTGCCGATGACGACTTTTTTTACATCATGCAAATCAGGCAGGCAGTACATGGTTTCGAGCAGGCAGCGTTCGACAATCGAGCGCAGGCCGCGGGCGCCGGTTTTGCGTTCCATCGCCAGCTTGGCAATGCTGCGCAGCGCGTCTTGTTCAAATTCCAACTCGGTGTCTTCCATGCCGAAGAGTGTCTGATACTGCTTGACCAGCGCGTTTTTCGGCTCGGTCAGGATGTTGATGAGCGCGTCTTCGTCCAATTCCGCCAGCGTAGCGATTACGGGCAGACGGCCAATTAATTCAGGAATCAGGCCGAATTTGATCAGGTCTTCGGGTTCGACGATGTTGAAGAGCTCGGTGATTTTCGCGTCTTCGTCTTTGCTGTGCACCGCGGCACCGAAGCCGATGCCGCCTTTTTCAGTACGCTGGCGGATGACTTTTTCCAAGCCGGCAAATGCGCCGCCGCAGATGAAGAGGATGTTGGTGGTATCGACGTTGATAAATTCCTGATTCGGATGTTTGCGGCCGCCTTGCGGGGGAACGCTGGCAACCGTGCCTTCGATCAGTTTCAACAGCGCCTGCTGCACGCCTTCGCCCGATACGTCGCGGGTAATCGAGGGGTTGTCACTTTTGCGGGAAATTTTGTCGATTTCGTCGATGTAAACGATGCCGCGTTGGGCTTTTTCAACGTTAAAATCGCATTTACCCAAGAGTTTGGTGATGATTTGTTCGACGTCTTCGCCGACATAGCCGGCTTCGGTGAGCGTGGTGGCGTCGGCCATCACAAACGGCACGTTTAATTTGCGCGCCAGTGATTGCGCCAGCAGGGTCTTGCCCGAGCCGGTCGGGCCGATGAGCAGGATGTTGGATTTGGATAATTCGACGTTGCCACCCGCTTTGGGGTGGCGCAGGCGTTTGTAGTGGTTGTAAACGGCAACCGCCAGCGCTTTTTTGGCCTGCTCTTGGCCGATAACGTGGTCGTCAAGGTTGGCGACGATTTCGGCGGGCGTAGGCAGTTTGCCGCCCTCTTCGCTTTGAACGGCGGCAGTTTCGGCGGTTTCGCCGCTTTCGGTGCCGTGCAGCATGGTGCCGCAGGTTTCGACGCACTCGTTGCAGATAAAGGCGCTTTCGCCTTCAATCAGGTTTTTGACTTCGTTTTCGGATTTACCGCAGAAGGAGCAGAAGCGTTTTTCTTCAGACATGGAGATTTGTTCTTTAAAAATTTAATTTAAAATGAGATGGGCGGTGGAGCGGGGGAAAATACCCGCAGAGAAAGCTGAAAATTATAATAAGTATCTCGGGGTTTATCAAATTTCGCGGGTAATTGTTGCAATTTTAATTTATTTAGCATTATTATTGAGATAAATGTTGCAAACAATCGCAAAAATTCAAGATGTTGCTTTACAAGAAAAAAGAAAGCGCACAAAATTATAAAATTGTTTCCACTTGATTCAACACGCATTTTTTGATTTTGAGAGTTTGTTATGTCGATGACCAAGTTTTATAAAAAAATCAGTGCCGCCTGTCTGGGTGCGGCTCTGGCGATGGCGGCCATGCCCGTCGCAGCAGACGATATGGACGTTTTGGGCCAGTTTTTAGAACAAAATTATCCGACCCAGCAAGACCCGCTGGAAGCGCTTGCCATCAGCAAAGCGCAGCAGGTCGAAGCCCAAGCCGCCATTGCCGGCCCGCTACTGTCTTCGCAGTCTGCGCTGATTATGAACAATAAAACGGGCGAAGTGCTGTATCAGAAAAATGCCAATCGCGTGATGCCGATTGCCTCGATTTCCAAGCTGATGAGCGCGATGGTTACGCTTGATGCCAAGCTGAACATGAACGAAATGATCACAATCACCCCTGACGAAATCGACCGCCTGAAAGGCACCGGCAGCCGCCTGAGCGTCGGCTCTTCCATCAGCCGCCGCGAATTGCTGCACCTGAGTCTGATGAGCAGCGAAAATCGTGCCACTCATGCGCTTGCACGCACCTATCCGGGTGGTATGGGCGCGTTTGTCGCCGCAATGAACGCAAAAGCCCGCAGCCTCGGCATGAACAACAGCCGTTTCTACGAGCCGACCGGTTTGGATTCGCGCAACGTCTCGACTGCGCACGACTTGAGCCGCATGGTTGCCGCCGCCAGCAAATACCCGCAAATCCGTCAGAATTCGACTTCAAACTACGGCTCGGTCTATACCGCTTCAGGCCGCCGCCAAAGCTATAAAAACTCCAACGCACTGGTACGCGAAGGTGGCTGGAACATCGAATTGCAGAAAACCGGCTACATCCGCGAAGCCGGCCGCTCGATGGTGGTCAAAGCCAATGTTCAAAACCAACCGATTACCATCGTTCTGCTCAACTCGCCCTCTTCAACCACGCGCGTAAACGATGCGCGCCGGATTGAATCCTGGATGTCGCAGCAGCGCCGTTCTTAATCCTCATCCGCGCTCGGCGGTTGGAACCAAAAGGCCGTCTGAAATATTTCCTAAACTTGCGGAAAATGTTTCAGACGGCCTTTTGCCGTATATTTATTATATTGCAACAAATTCAGACTTTCTTAAAACCATCGGAAGGATTTAACAATGGGACATATCAATAAAAAACAGTATCTGTGGCTGGGGTTGGTATCTGCGCTGGCCGGCTGCACATCCGTTGCCGACATGGTCGGTTACGACACCGAAACCCTCAACCAAAACGCCGCAAAAAGCTACGCCCAAGTGCTCAATCAGGCGAAAAGCAAACATGCTTTGGACGTTTCTTCGCCGACCGCACAGCGCGTGTACCGCGTATTCAACCGTCTGCGTCCTTACGCCGACCGCGCCAACCAAACCGGCGTCAGGTTCAACTGGCAGATGAACGTCATCCGCAGTAACGAAATGAACGCCTGGGCCATGCCGGGCGGGAAAATGGCGGTTTACACCGGCATGGTCGAGCGCCTGAAGCTGACCGACGACGAAATCGCCGCCGTTATCGGTCATGAGATGACACACGCCCTGCAAGAACACAGCAAACAGGCCATCGGCGGACAGTTTCTGACCGGGCTGGGCAGCAGCCTGCTGGTAGGAGCGACGGGCGTGGACGGCGATCTGGTCGGGCTCGGTTCGGATCTCATCGCTACCAAACCGTTTTCCCGCCATCAGGAAAGCGAAGCCGACGCGGGCGGTGTTCGGCTGATGGCGCAGGCGGGCTACAATCCACAGGCCGCACTTACCGTTTGGGAAAAGATGAACCGCGCAGGCAATGGAACATCCATCGCCATCCTATCCACCCACCCTGCCAACGAAACCCGAATGAATGCCATCCGCAGAATACTGCCGGAAGTCATGCCTATATATGAACGGAACAAACGCTGACAAGACATAGGCCGTCTGAATACGGCAAACCGGAATCCGTCAGCCTGAATCTTCACAAAACCCTCCGTCCGCATTTTCAATTTTTCCTGTGGACAGCAGCAAAACAAGCCGTTTCAGACGGCCTGAAACTTTGCAAAAATCAAAAGGCCCAAGACCTTTGCGTAAAATAAACCAAACCCGCAAAGGTCAGGGCATCTCCCCCTACCCTTTCTCTTCTTCGTGCTTTCGCACAAAAATCTACCATAAATCCCCGTTGCTTTAAGAATTTCTGCTAATTCATTTGTTTATCCCTCTCCCTATAATGGCACTCATCCGTAATCATCAGTAGCTTCCATTTAGGAAATTGGCCATGAGCAGTAATACCGCTGTTCCGCCCGAGGGTGCAGAAATGAAGCGCACCAATGTGCGCTGGATGATTGTTGCTTTGCTCTTTTTCGTTACCAACGTCAACTATGGTGACCGCGCCACGCTGGCGATTGCGGGCAAACCGATGTCGGAAACGCTGGGCTTTGATGCCGGTGAATTGTGCTGGGAATCCGTGTTCATCTCCATGGGTACGGTCGGCATCCTCATTAGCCTTGCCTGGCTGAAAATGGTTCACGACCCGAAAGACCATCCGAAAGCCAATAAAGCGGAAGTGCGATATATTGAAGAAGGCGGTGGTTTGGTCAACATGGATCAGGCCAAAAAAGAAAGCGGTAAAAGTGACCACTATAAACAAGTAGTACGCAAGCACGCATTCGATACCGTATCACTCGGGAAGAAGCGTTCGTATGGTTACACTGCTTAAGGCGGGCTAACCGTACCTGCCTACACCGACAGATTTTCAGACGACCTAACCGCTATTTGAGGCCGTCTGAAAAACAGATTATCCGAAACATCTCAATCAGGAGAACAAAATGAATACCCCCGTTATTACCGAAATGCAGGTTATCCCCGTTGCAGGCCACGACAGCATGCTGCTGAACCTGAGCGGCGCGCACGCCCCTTATTTCACGCGCAACATCGTTATCCTGAAAGACAACAGCGGCAACACCGGCGTGGGCGAAGTGCCGGGCGGCGAAAAAATCCGTCAGACGTTGGAAGATGCCAAACCTTTGGTCATCGGCAAAACGCTCGGCGAATATAAAAACGTGATGACTGCGGTCCGCAATCAATTTGCCGACCGCGATGCGGGCGGACGCGGTTTGCAGACTTTCGACCTGCGCACCACCATCCACGTCGTAACCGCCATCGAAGCGGCCATGCTCGATTTGTTGGGCAAATTCCTGAACGTGACCGTGGCTTCGCTCTTGGGCGACGGCCAGCAGCGCGATGCGGTGGAAATGCTGGGCTATCTCTTCTTCATCGGCGACCGCAAAAAAACCGACCTGCCGTACCAAAATCAGGAAAACGATGCCTGCGACTGGTACCGCCTGCGTCACGAAGTGGCCATGACGCCTGATTCCGTGGTGCGTTTGGCCGAAGCCGCCTACGAAAAATACGGTTTCAACGATTTCAAACTCAAAGGCGGCGTGTTGGCCGGTTTTGAAGAAGCCGAGTCCATCAAGGCGTTGGCAAAACGATTCCCCGAAGCCCGTATTACGCTCGACCCCAACGGTGCTTGGTCGTTGGCCGAAGCCGTTGAAATCGGCAAGGAACTCAAAGGCGTATTGGCTTATGCCGAAGACCCGTGCGGTGCGGAGCAAGGCTATTCCGGCCGCGAAGTGATGGCCGAGTTCCGCCGTGCCACCGGCCTGCCGACCGCCACCAATATGATTGCGACCGACTGGCGTCAGATGGGGCACACCATCTCGCTGCAATCCGTCGACATTCCGCTGGCCGACCCGCATTTCTGGACGATGCAGGGTTCTGTTCGCGTTGCACAAATGTGTCACGAATGGGGTTTGACTTGGGGCTCGCACTCCAACAACCACTTCGATATTTCGCTGGCGATGTTCACCCATGTTGCCGCAGCCGCACCGGGCAACATTACCGCCATCGACACCCACTGGATTTGGCAGGAAGGCAACCAGCGGCTTACCAAAGAACCGCTGCAAATCAAAGGCGGCTTGGTGGAAGTGCCGAAAAAACCGGGTTTGGGCATTGAACTCGACATGGATCAAGTCCAAAAAGCCCACGAACTCTACAAAAACATGGGCTTGGGCGCACGCAACGACGCCATGGCGATGCAGTACCTGATTCCGGGTTGGGAATTCGACAACAAAAAACCGTGTCTGGTGCGTTAAAACAAACGTCTTGCTTACCTGACGTATCCGTTGATGCGCAGGCCGTCTGAAAGCGGTCTGCGCAAAACGGCAAAACGTTTTTTAATAGTGAAATCAAATAAGAAAGATATAAGGCGGCAAGGCGCAGACAGTACACATAGTACGGCAAGCCGCAGCCAACGAAGTAGATTTCTTATTTTAGTTCTCTATACAAAACTTTTTTCCATATCAAGCCGTCTGAAAATGTTAGGCAGTCAGTTTCAATAAAACCTTTTATAAGGAAACAAAAATGGAAGCAGCAGCAGTAAGCACAGGCCAAATGCTCATCGGCTTGGCCGTCGGTATCATTCTTTTGTTGGTGCTGGCAATGAAAACCCGCATCCACGTTTTCGTTGCGCTGATTATTTCGTCTTTGGTAACCGGCATGATCGGTGGTCTGCCCTTCGGTGACGTTATCAAATCGATTACCAGCGGTTTCGGCAGCACACTCGGCAGCACAGGTATCATCATCGGCCTCGGCGTCATGATGGGCGCCATTTTGGAAAAATCCGGCGCTGCCCAGCAAATGGCGTTCTCCATCATTAAAACCATCGGTAAAGCCAAGGAAGAATGGGCATTGGCACTAACCGGTTATGTCGTCGCCATTCCTGTTTTTGCCGATTCAGGGCTGGTGATTCTGACCCCGTTGGCCAAATCCCTCTCCCGCATGACGGGGAAAAGCGTCATCGGCCTCGGATTAGCCATGGCAACCGGCCTGCAACTGGCCCACGTTTTCATTCCACCCACTCCGGGTCCGCTGGCTGTTGCCGGGATTTTGGATGTCGATATGGGCATGATGATTCTTTGGGGTATGGTCATGACGCTGCCGGTATTGGTTGCCTCGACACTTTACTCAAAATGGTTGGGTAAAAAAATCTATCAAATCCCGACGGAAGACGGCACAGACTTCGAACGCAAAGAGTTCAAAGAGGAATACGTCAAATCTATTGAAAACGTAGAACGGATTTATCAAGAAATGAATCTGCCCGGTGCATTCCTCTCATTTGCCCCGATTGTCATTCCGCTGATTCTGATTCTGGGCAATACCGTCGTCAGCTTCCTCAAACTTGAAAACGGATTTGCCGCTTTCCTGAAAATGATCGGCCACCCCGTTATCGCCCTGATTGTCGGTCTGTTGATTGCCCTCTACGGCTTGGGTGTACGCCACTCAAAAGAAGAGCTGGATAAATCGATTGAAGAAGGTGTGAAATCTACCGGTATGATTCTGTTCATCACGGGTGCCGGCGGTGCATTAGGCTACGTTGTACGCGACGCGGGTATCGGTAACGCGCTGGGCGAAGCTGTTCTCACCATCGGTATGCCCGGCATCCTGATTCCGTTTGTTATCGCCGCACTCATGCGTATTTCACTCGGCAGCGCCACCGTCGCCCTGATTACCGCCGCCACCCTAACCGCGCCGCTCGTCCCGCAACTGGGGCTGAATCCTACCCTCGTGGCCATGTCCACCTGCGCCGGTGCCGTCTCTTTCAGCTATTTCAACGACAGCGGATTCTGGGTATTCAACGGTCTCTACGGCTTGAAAGAAGTCAAAGATCAGTTTATGGCCAAAACCATGGTTTCGTTTATCGGATCGTTCACCGCTTTAGCGCTGGTACTCATCTTCGACATCTTCATGTAAACCGATTCAAAAGGCCGTCTGAAACTTTCAGACGGCCTTTTCGTAACAAAACAAATCCATAAAATTCAATTAATTAAATCCACACTAAACAAAATCATCAGCAAACTACGAAAAATCTTATTCAAACTATAAAAAATCTTAGCTATAATCAGAAAAAGTTTAAAACCGTTTTTTCAGACGGCCTATATCAAGGATAAGCTATGCTGCTGGCGCTCTCCCTACGCGATTTTGTCATTGTCGAAAATTTAAACCTCGATTTCCAAAGCGGTTTTACCGTCCTCACCGGCGAAACCGGCGCGGGCAAATCCATCACGCTCGACGCCATCGGGCTTTTGCTGGGAGACAAAGCCGATTATAGTCAGGTGCGCAACGGCGCGAAAGAAGCGCAGTTGTCTGCCCTGTTTGACATTTCCGCGCTGCCCGCGCTGCAAAGCCAGTTACGCGAACAAGGACTGCTCGAAGACGGCAGCGAAGAATTGAGCATCCGCCGCATCATCGATGCCAAAGGCAAAAGCCGCAGCTACCTTAACAACCAAGCCGCCACACTCGCGCAACTTAAAGCCGTGGGCGAGCAGCTGATCGATATTCACGGCCAAAACGCCCACCACTCGCTCAACCAGGAATCCGCCCAGCGCAGCCTGCTCGACGCATTTGCCGGCGCAAGCGCGCAGGCCGAAACGGTCAAGCAGCATTACCAAAACTGGGTCAATGCCAAAAAAGCGCTCCAAGAAGCACAGGCGCAGTCGGAAACCGCCGCCATCGAGCGCGAGAGGCTGGAATGGCAGTTCAACGAATTAAGCCGGCTCGACCTGCAACAAGGCGAGTGGGAAAACCTCAATCAAAGCCACGACACGCTGGCGCACGCCGCCGAGCTGCTGCAAGCCGCCGAACAGGTCGGCAGCACCATAGACGGCGACAGCGGCCTGCAACGCCAAATCTACCAATGCCAAAAGCTCTTGGGCAATCTGCAATCCATCGAGCCGCGTTTTGCCGAAAGCCTGAATATGCTCGCCAGCATCGAAGCCGAACTGGGCGAAATCAGCGCCAATATGCGCGACGTTGCCGCCCGTTCCGACCTCAACCCCGCCGAATTGGCCGCACAGGAACAGCGCATGGGCGAATTGATGGGCATGGCGCGCAAATACCGCGTCGAACCTGAAGAGCTGCCGCAAAAACTCGCCGAAATCGACGCCAAACTGCAAAACCTCCAAGCCGCCACCGACTTGGCTGCGCTCGAACAAAACGTCGCCCAAAGCCATGCCGACTACCAAGAAGCCGCGCAAGTCCTGTCCGCATTACGCCACCGGGCCGCCGGCCGGCTCGGCGCAGAAACCACCGAACATATGCAGCATCTGGCCATGAAAGGCGCCAGTTTCACCATCGCGCTGCTGCCCTCATCACCGACTGCGCACGGCTTGGAACAAGTACAGTTCCAAGTCGCCGCCAACAAAGGCAGCCCCGAGCGCCCGCTCAACAAAGTCGCATCCGGCGGCGAACTCGCCCGCATCAGCCTGTCGCTGCAAGTCGTCGCCAGCCAGTACACCAACGTCCCCACGCTGATTTTCGACGAAGTCGATACCGGCATCGGCGGCGGCGTCGCCGAAACCGTCGGCAAAGCCCTGCGCAAACTCGGCAAAGCCCACCAAGTGCTCGCCGTCACCCACCTCCCCCAAGTCGCCGCCTGCGGCGAAAACCACTGGCAGGTCAGCAAACACAGCGAAGGCGAACAAACCGTCAGCGAAATCAAAGTATTGGACAACAACGGCCGCACCGAAGAAATCGCCCGGATGCTCGGCGGCGAAACCATTACCGACACTACCCGCAGCCACGCCGCCGAAATGCTCTCGCTGGCAGCGGAATAAGCCGAGGCCGTCTGAAACCCGTCCGCCACTTTTCAGACAGCCTTTATCAAGGGTATGATGGCAGGCGTTTACCATAAGGAAATCCGATGAAAATCCTGTTTATCGCCGACCCGCCGGCAAGTTTCAAAACCTATAAAGACACCACCTACGCCATGATGCACGAAGCGGCCAAACGCGGCTGGCAGCTTTTCCACACCTTAAGCAGCGAATTGTCCGTTCGCAACGGCTTGGTCGGCGCAAACGCCGCGCCGTTTGAATTTCTCGGTGCCAAAGACGACCACGATCACGACTGGTTTCGCGTGCAGGAAAAAATTCAGACGGCCTTAAAAGATTTCGATGCCGTAATTATGCGCACCGACCCGCCCTTCGATATGCAGTACCTCTACGCCACCCAACTTTTGACGCTGGCCGAAACGCAGGGCGCGAAAGTGTTCAACAGCGGGCAGTCCATGCGCGATTTCAACGAAAAGCTCGCCATCTTGAATTTCAGCGGATTTACCGCGCCGACTTTAGTAACCACCCGCGCCGCCAACGTACGCGCCTTTTTGCAGGAACACGGCGACATCATCGTCAAGCCGCTCGACGGCATGGGCGGCATGGGTATTTTCCGTCTGACCGAAACCGACCCCAATATCGGCAGCATTCTGGAAACCCTGATGCGGCTCGATACCCGCACCATCATGGCGCAACGCTACATTCCCGAAATCATTGACGGAGACAAACGCATCCTCGTCATCGGCGGCAAAGTCGTGCCGTTTGCGCTGGCGCGGATTCCGCAAAAAGGCGAAACCCGCGGCAACCTCGCCGCCGGCGGACGCGGTGTAGCGCAGGAGTTAAGCGAAACCGACCGCGAAATCGCCGAAACCCTCTCCCCCGAACTCAAACGCCGCGGCATCCTGCTGGCGGGTTTGGACGTCATCGGCCGCAACCTGACCGAAGTCAACGTCACCAGCCCGACCGGTTTCCAAGAAATCATGAAACAGAAAAACTTCGACGTCGCCGCCATGTTTGCCGACGCCGTAGCGGAATGGTCGGGAAATTGAGCGTTCGGACGGCAAGCCGGCTTACGGCGCCGAAGGCCGTCTGAAATTCCCGAAATATCCGCACAAACACGACGTTAGTAGGCCTCGGACTTTTCAGACGGCCGGAGACCTTTGCAACAATAAGAAACGCCAGCTTGTAGGGGTGGGTTTTACACCCGCCTGAAAATCTTTAATTTACTGAAAAGATTTAATATTTCAGAATTCTTAGCGTTCGGGCGGGTGTAAAACCCGCCCCTGCAAGCATTTCTCAATATTTTCAGCTTTTTTGCAAAGGTCTCAGCCTGAGACCTTTGCAAAAATCAAGATGGCCGTCTGAAACTTTTGCAGACGGCCTTTAGACGACCGTTTCTGATTATTACAAAAGCCCCAGGCCGTCTGAAAACCCGTTGCATCTTCAGACGGCCTGAACGATGATGCCGATACTTTCCCCACCCCAAATCCCATCATGAACCAAGATCAAAATTCCTACGCCGCCGAGAAAAAAGGCAAAACCGGCCTGACCCGCATTACCAACGCCTTCGGCTATTCCCAAGACGGCCTCAAAGCCGCCTACCGCTACGAAAGCGCGTTCCGTCAGTTGGTCTGGCTGCATGCCGTGTTGATTCCGCTGGCGCTGATTCTGGATTTCAGCACCACCACCGCCATGCTGCTCATTGCCGTATCGTTTGTTTCGCTGATTACCGAATTGTTCAACACCGCCATCGAAGCGGCGGTCGATCACACTTCCACCGAAAAACACGAGCTGGCCAAACGCGCCAAAGACGCAGGCTCGGCCGCACAGCTTTTGGCTTTGACCCTGCTGGGCATTTTGTGGCTGATGGCGCTTTTCGGCGATGCGGTTTGAACTTGTTCCACCCGCCTCAAACTGATTACTTATAATTAGATACTAATATCTAAAGTATTTAGCCTAAATCAAGTTTTCAGACGGTCTGCTCCTGTATAGTGACTTAAAATAAGAAGGATACAAGGCGGCAAGGCGCAGACAGTACGGGTAGTACGGCACAGATGAACTTGGCGCTTCGGCGCCATAGTGAATCGTCCTCTTTGAGCCCATCCGCAGCCAACGAAGTAGATTTCTTATTTTAATTCACTATAATAAGATAGTTGCCGTAGTTTTCCCCCACCCCTTGATAGAAAAGGAAACCACGATGAAAAAAATGATTACTGTGTTAGCTTTAGCAGGATTGTGCCAAGCCGCCGCGGCGGCTGGCGTTCAGGTTGAAAATCCGTGGGCACGCTCGACCGTTCAAGGCATGAACATGAGTGGTGCGTTTATGACCATTAAAAACGACGAAGCCCAAAAAGACTTCCTCATCGGCGGCAGTACGCCCGTTGCCGAACGTATTGAGGTTCACACCCACGTCAACGACAACGGCGTGATGCGGATGCGCCAAGCCAAAGACGGTGCGCCGCTGGAAGCCAAAGGCGTTACCGAGCTGAAACCGGGCAGCTATCATGTGATGTTTATGGGCTTGAAAAAACAGCTTAAGCCTGGTGATAAATTTCCTTTGACACTAAAATTCAAAAACGCCAAACCGCAGACTGTAGAAGTAGTCGTGAAAAATGCACCAAAATCTGATTCGCAACATCACGGAGCAGCTTCCGGCGTCCATCAACATTAATATATTCAGACGGCCTGATATTTCATAAATATCAGGCCGTCTGAAGTAGTTTTTTGCCATTACCTGTTTCACCTGCCCTCCTCGTATCAGTAGAAGCAGCAGGAAATGTTTTTAATTTTCTTTGGCCGGCCCTTACCGCTCTGTAGTCCGGAATGCCGTCTGAAAAATTCTATCCCCAAAATCCGACAGAATTTTTCAGTCGGCATTCCCTTTAGAGCAAAACTTTCCATAAATGCAGCTTTGCCCACCGTTCGGCTTAACTTTGCCAAAACAGCAAAATGCAGCAATATAGCCAGCTACTTTCTTTCCTTATTCCGTCATCAAAGAAACACGCACCCTACTCCTCCGGCAGCCTGCTGATTTTTACCCGCTCGATCCGCTGGCCTTCTTTTTCCATTACTTCAAAACGCCAGCCGTGGAAATTGACGGAATCGCCCACATCGGGCAGGCTTTGCAGTTCTTCCATAATCAAGCCGGCGACGGTGTGGAAGTCGGCGTCTTCGCTTTGCGTCGGTAGGCCGAGTTGGGGGGCGAGTTCGACGTATTCGAGCGCGCCGTCCACAGTCAGGCTTTCGTCGGCGTTTTCCTGAACGGCGGGTTCTTCCTCACGCTCAAATTCTTCGGGGAACTCACCGGCAATGGCTTCGAGCAGGTCTTTGACGGTCAGCATCCCCAAAACCGCGCCGAATTCGTCCACCACCAGCGCGTAGTCGGCGCTGTTTTTACGGAACAGCTCGAGCGCGTTGAGGGCGGTGGTGGAGTCGGGTAAAACCAGCGGCTGACGTAGGGTCGTCTGAATATTGGTTTCGCCGTTTTCCAAAAGCTGCGCGAGCAGATCTTTTTTGTTGATGTAGCCCAAAGGCTCGTCCACGCCGGCTTTTCCGACGACCAGCAGGCGGCTGTACGGCGTGTTTTTCAGTTGCGCAGTTTGCTCTTCTTTGCTTTGCGAAATGTCCAGCCGCTCGATGTCGCGGCGCGGAATCATGATGCCCGGAATCGGGCGTTCGGCCAGCGTCAAAACACTACGGATCATGGATTTTTCGTTTTCTTCAAAATGTGCATCGTCATCAGCCTCGCCGCCTGCTTTTTCCAACACGCTTTCGCGGATGCCCATCATACCGAGCACATTTTCCGCCGTGCGTTTGCGCCACGAGCTGCTGATGTAGTCGTTTTTGCGGCTGTTTTTCTGCGAAATCTGGTTGAACACCTCAATCAGAATCGAGAAACCGATAGCGGCGTAGAGATAGCCTTTCGGAATGTGGAAATGGAAGGCTTCGGCAATCAGGCTGAACCCGATCATCAGCAGGAAGCCCAAGCAGAGCATAACGACGGTCGGGTGTTTGTCGACAAACGCGGTCAGCGGTTTGCTGGCGGTAATCATCACGCTCATTGCCACGGCCACCGCCGCCATCGCAATCACGATGTGATCGACCATCGCCACCGCCGTAATCACGGAATCAATCGAAAACACCGCGTCCAAAATCAGAATCTGCACCACCACACCCCAAAACGGCGCGTGTTTTTTATGATTGTCAGTGACGGCGAAATGATTGTTGCCTTCCAAACGCTCGTGCAGCTCGGTGGTCGCTTTGTAGAGCAGGAAAATGCCGCCGGCGAACATAATCAAATCTTTGCCCGAAACGTCCAAACTGCCCCAGACAAACAACGGGCGGGTCAACGTCATAATGTGCGCCATAAAGCCGAGCATGACGATGCGGATCAATACCGCCAGCCCCAAACCGGTAATCCGCGCGCGGTCGCGCTGGGCAGGTTTGACTTTGTTTGCCAAAATGGCGACGAAAACGAGGTTGTCGATGCCCAAAACCACTTCGAGCACCAAAAGCGTTGCAAAGCCTATCCATGTATGCGGTTCGGCCAACCAACTGAAATCCATGATTTTTTATTCCTAAAAACGTGAAAAAGCAGCCTGACGGCAAGGGGCGGTCAGACTGCCTGATTCTCGGGCGCAAAAACTTAGATGCGGTATGTCGCTGCTCTGATCTGAGTCTTTCATAAAACGGGTTTGCGCTTCTGAAAAATAGTATGGTAAGTTTAACAGCTTGATCTGTTGATGGCAAAGTTTGGCCGTTCAGGTAGCCGGGAGTGTTGTCATGCCGTCTGAAATTTCAGCAACCACCCCACTCATACAGACTAAAGTTTGCGATCAACTTCTTAAACCTTTAATTACTTATTCAAATCATGGCTTTCTTAGCTTCACGGAAATAACGAAAGTGCTGAATTAGATTAGCTTCCCTACCAATCTAATTCAGTCCATAAAAAGCCCCGCATATCGCGGGGCTTGTTTCAAGCCGACAATCAGCCGATGGTTTCAACGTGGTTTTGCAATACACTGTCTAACGTTTCACCGACCGACAAGCCGTTGAAGGCAATGCTGTTTTGGTAAGTCTGACCGTCTTCGCCTTTGCCGGTAAAGCTCAGGGTATGGGTCTCGTCATTCCAAACCGCATTTTCCAACTGCTGCGGGCTGACCAAATCGGCAAAGACGACCTTATCGACACCTGCTTGGAAGTCAGTAATGACATCATTGCCGTTGTTGCTATTGGCAAGGAATACAAACTGATCCACACCTTCGCCGCCAGTCAGACTGTCATTACCTGCGCCGCCGAACATGATATCGTCGCCGTTACCGCCGGAGAGTGTATCAGCACCACCGTCGTTGCGGTTATCCAGCAGCTCCTGCCAGTTTTCACGCACGTAATCGACAACCTGCTGGTCACTGGCATCGGTACCGGCGTTGTCCGTCCACTTGATGTATTCGGTCAATGCTTTCGCGCCCATACCGTCATGCGTACCTTCTGTGTGTTGGATGCCGGTCAGGCCGTCTGTCCAAGACAAATGGTCGGTATTGATGCTGTCGCCGAAGATGATGTCGTTGCCGTTGCCGCCTTCGAGTGTATCGGAAGACACACTGTTAATAACACGTTCGGTCGTACCACTTTCCAGTGCAGCGCCCAGCTCTTGAGGATTAGACACCACTTGCGAATCTCCTGACTCACCGTGATAAACCACAGTAGCCGGATAGGTTTTTACCGACAAAGATTGATCAGTAATCGTCTGGCCGTCTGAAACCGTATTATCGAAGAAATTCAGCATATTTTTCTGAATGCCTTCGGAGAAGCCGATAGCATGAACAGCCGACAAATCAGACAGTTTGGCAAAGCTGGACAACGATTTGTTAACCGCACTTTGGTTCACATAACCCTGCCATTCCGAGCGGCCGCTGTCGCCGTAAGTGGTCGGCTGACCGTCTGTCAGGAAGTAGGTTACGTTGTGGTAACCGTTGCTGGATACGTCTTCAAACCAATCAACTGCATCGCGGAACACGTCGTCGTAGTTGGTCAAACCGGAAGCACGCAGGCCTAAAATCTTCGTAACAAGCTGATCGACATTGGATTCATTCAGGTCTTGAATATTCAATACTAATTTGGAAGTTGTATTGAATGTAAACAACGTGACATTCAC
The DNA here is from genome assembly GCF_002216145.1 of Neisseria chenwenguii. NCBI lineage: Bacteria > Pseudomonadati > Pseudomonadota > Betaproteobacteria > Neisseriales > Neisseriaceae > Neisseria > Neisseria chenwenguii. The sequence goes on along the minus strand of NZ_CP022278.1, from coordinate 2,018,823 downwards.
TTCACCGTCGTGTCCGGCAAAGTCATGAACCAGTTTCAACAGTGATTTGCGCGCCATCTCGATATAGGCTTCGCCGCCTTTGGTACGGTACTGATTCATACTGTTGGAGGTATCCAACATCACGGCGATGTTGTAATTCTCGCCCGGTTTGATAATCAGCTCGTAACCGCTGGTATCGCCAATCAGTACATCATTGCCCGAACCACCTTTAATCACATCGGTATCGTTGCCGCCGATGGTCGATTTGTCTGCATCTTCGCCATTGATGGTAATGGTCAGGGTTGCGGAAGACTTATCACCGTCTGCATCGGTTACCGTGTAACTGAAGGTTTCTTTCAGCGATTCGCCGCTGTTCAAGGCTTTAACTGCTGCATTGTTTTGGTTGACGGTGTAAACGTACTGACCATTTGCATCCAAAGACAATGAACCGTATTGGCCTGTGGTGCTGCCGGCGGTAACTGTTACTAGTGTATCTGCATTCACATTGTCGTTTGCCAACACATTGCCGCTGACAGAAGCTGCGGATTCAGACAGGCTGTTTGTATCGTTAACGGCAACAGGTGCGGTATCGGTAATGGTGATATCCAAGCTGCCCATCACGGTATTGCCGGCTGCATCGCGTACCACAACCAAGAAGCTGTCTTTGACTGAATTATCGCCGGCACTGTGGTTTTCCGCTTTGCCGTTTTCAGTATAGCGGTAAGACACTTCGCCTTTGGCCGCATCGTAACCGGTAATCAGCAGAACACCTTTTGCCGTATTGATGCTGATCGGGTTGGAAGCGGTTACTGCAGTCACGTCTTTACCGGCCACTGTAATAGAAGCTACAGCGGTATCGGTTACACGGATCACGCCGTTTACCGTTGCTGACGATGCTTCTTCAACCGACTGGTCTTCGGCGCAAACTTCAGGAGCCGTGGTGTCCACAGAGCCGTCGTCTTTCGCTTCGGCCGCATTGCCGGCGGTGTCTTTTACCTGTGCCCGGACGCTGTAGCCGCCGTCGGCCAACGGGGTGGCCGGTTCGGCGCTGTAGGTGCCGTCACTTTCAACAGTCGCGGTCAGGGTTTGTACTTTGCCTGCGCTGTCGGTCACGGTCAGGGTGACGGCGGAACCGGCGGGCGCGTCGGTTTTGCCGCTGATCACCGGAGTATTGTCGGCGGTGTTGTCGGGTGCATCAACACTGATCACCGGGGCGTTGGTGTCGACGATGCCTTTGTCTTCGGCCTTGCCGGTGTTGCCGGCGGGGTCTTTGACTTCGGCTTCGACTTTCACTTCGCCTTCGGCCAGCGGGGCGGGTACGTCGACGCTGTAGCCTCCGTTGTCCCGAACGGTCGTCGTGACGGTCTGTACTTTGCCTTCACCATCGGTGACGGTCACGGTCACGATGCTGCCGGCCGGTGCGTCGGTTTTGCCGGTTACGGTCGGGGTGCTGTCGTTGCCGTTGTCCGGTACGTCAACGGTGATGGTCGGTGCGGTGGTGTCGATGATGTTGCCTTGGCCGTTGTTGTCGTCGCCTGCTTCGGCTTTGTTGCCGGCCCGGTCGGCGACGACGGCGGTGACGCTGTATCTGCCTTCGGGCAGTGCGGCGGGCACTTCGGCGCTGTAGGTGCCGTCTGAAAGGACGGCGGCGGTCACGCTTTGGGTCGCGCCGGTGCTGTCGGTCACGGTCAGGGTGACGATTTGGCCGGCTTCGACGTCTTGGACGGTTCCGGTAATCAGCGGGGTGCTGTCGTTGGTCAGGTCGGGGGCGTCGACGGTGATGGCGGCCGTGGTGTCCACAGAGCCGTCGTCTTTCGCTTCGGCCGCATTGCCGGCGGTGTCTTTTACCTGTGCCCGGACGCTGTAGCCGCCGTCGGCCAACGGGGTGGCCGGTTCGGCGCTGTAGGTGCCGTCACTTTCAACAGTCGCGGTCAGGGTTTGTACTTTGCCTGCGCTGTCGGTCACGGTCAGGGTGACGGCGGAACCGGCGGGCGCGTCGGTTTTGCCGCTGATCACCGGAGTATTGTCGGCGGTGTTGTCGGGTGCATCAACACTGATCACCGGGGCGTTGGTGTCGACGATGCCTTTGTCTTCGGCCTTGCCGGTGTTGCCGGCGGGGTCTTTGACTTCGGCTTCGACTTTCACTTCGCCTTCGGCCAGCGGGGCGGGTACGTCGACGCTGTAGCCTCCGTTGTCCCGAACGGTCGTCGTGACGGTCTGTACTTTGCCTTCACCATCGGTGACGGTCACGGTCACGATGCTGCCGGCCGGTGCGTCGGTTTTGCCGGTTACGGTCGGGGTGCTGTCGTTGCCGTTGTCCGGTACGTCAACGGTGATGGTCGGTGCGGTGGTGTCGATGATGTTGCCTTGGCCGTTGTTGTCGTCGCCTGCTTCGGCTTTGTTGCCGGCCCGGTCGGCGACGACGGCGGTGACGCTGTATCTGCCTTCGGGCAGTGCGGCGGGCACTTCGGCGCTGTAGGTGCCGTCTGAAAGGACGGCGGCGGTCACGCTTTGGGTCGCGCCGGTGCTGTCGGTCACGGTCAGGGTGACGATTTGGCCGGCTTCGACGTCTTGGACGGTTCCGGTAATCAGCGGGGTGCTGTCGTTGGTCAGGTCGGGGGCGTCGACGGTGATGGCGGCCGTGGTGTCCACAGAGCCGTCGTCTTTCGCTTCGGCCGCATTGCCGGCGGTGTCTTTTACCTGTGCCCGGACGCTGTAGCCGCCGTCGGCCAACGGGGTGGCCGGTTCGGCGCTGTAGGTGCCGTCACTTTCAACAGTCGCGGTCAGGGTTTGTACTTTGCCTGCGCTGTCGGTCACGGTCAGGGTGACGATTTGACCTTCTTCTGCGTCAGTCGTGCCTTTGATCGCAGGCGTGTTGTCGCGTGAAACAGCGTCCGGCGCATCAACCGTAATTACAGGCGCCTGCGCATCAACGACACCGTTGGCATCTTGTGCTTTAGCCGTATTGCCCGCTTTGTCTTGAACGCTTGCATCCACAGTATATTGGCCGTCTGAAAGCGTATTCGGCACATCAACGGAATATGAACCGTCAGCCCGAACGGCTGCGGTAACGGTTTGAACAACGCCTGCAGCATCAGTAACGGTCAAAGTAACAACCTGACCCACTTCGACATCTTGAACGGTGCCGGTAATGGTCGGGGTGTTGTCGTTGGTCAGATCGGGCGCATCAACAGTGATGGCCGCGATAATATCGATTTCGCCGGCATCGCTTGCAGTAGCTGTTTTGCCGTCTGAATCGGTCACTTTGGCTTCTACGGTATATTTGCCGTCAGCCAACGCATCAGGCACTTCAATTGCATAGATGCCGTCTTCGGTTACAGGAACGGTCACGGTATGAACCGCGCCTTGTGCATCGGTAATGACCAATGTAACAATGCTGCCGAGAGCATCGGAAGTGCCGGTAATCATCGGGGTTGCATCATTGCTCACCTCGTCCGGCGCATCTACGGTCAATGTGATAACGGCATCAATAACGCCGGAATCGTTGGCTTTAGCCGTATTGCCTGCCTTATCGGCAACATTTGCATCAACACGGTAAGGACCTTCGGGCAGATCATTGGGAACTTCTGCGCTGTAAGTGCCGTTTTCCTGAACGGTAGCAGTTAAGGTTTGAACGCTGCCCCCGCTGTCGGTCACGGTCAGTGTAACCACTTGGCCGGCTTCGACATCGCTTACCGTACCGGTAATGGACGGAGTCGCATCGGAAGAATCGTTCGGCGCATCAACCGTAATACCGGCTTTATCGTCTTTATCATCTTTATTGCCCAATGCGGCAGCTGCAGCGCCCAAAGGTAACGCACCCAGCAGCCATAAAGGATTAAACGCCCATGAGCTGGCAATGACTTCGCCACCCAGCGCCTGGCCAGCCATCACTTCTTCGGCAAGCATGGTCACTGCATCGGATGCCTCTGCACTTTCGGGAATATACGGATACAAACCGCCGTTTTCATGCTGACCGACCAGCAGACTACCTTTGGAAGCGCCCGTTTCATTGGAATAATAGCCTTCGATAATTAAATCCGGATGAGCGATATCCGAGCCTTCAAACGCCACTTCCAAGTTATCGCCGACGCGTTTGGTCATGATGTTTTCCGGACCAAACTGTGTCGCCTCATCAATAAACTGATAATTCACTTTAGACTGCGCGGGAATACGCAATGCTTCGCCCGAGGCCGTCTGAAATTTGACGGTCTCCAAAACTTTTTCTTTTCCATTAATGGTTAACGTAATGTTTTTAGACATTTTCAATACCTTTTTATCGTTCGTTATTTTTCACCGTGCAGAATGATTTCCACACGACGGTTGGGTTGGTCGCACTCTTGGCGTGCTTGGGCATTTTTCGGGAAGCGTTTACGGCAATTGGCTACCAGCAGTTGCTGCTCGCCGCGTCCTTGCGCAGAAATGACTTTCGGGTTCAAGCCGCTTTCAGACAGCGCCTGTTTGACCGTTGCCGCGCGCTCGCTTGACAAGCGGCTGTTGTAAGCCGGCGTACCCTCGGGGTCGGTATGGCCGATGACTTCGATGCCGGTAACGTGATCCGGATTTTGTTTGATGTCGGCAGAGATGGCGGCCACTTCCTGCTTGCCTTTTTCCAGCATATCGTTGTAGCCGGAGCGGTCGAATTTAAACAACGCAGAGGATTGAAGGCTGTATTTCTTCAGGATTTGCGCACATTTTTCCGGGCTGGTAACACGCGAAAGCGTATGATTTTGGCGCTTGATGCCTTTCATTTCCTCTTCAGCCTGCTCGGGCGAAACGTTTTGCAATGCCGGCCGACCGCGGCCGTTATCAACGATTTTGAAGAACGAAACGGCAGATTCAGGCAGGTCGTAGTAGTCGCCGGCGTGTTCTTTGTTGTAGTAAGCAGCGTCTTGGCGGGTAAAATCGGCATGGATTTTCTGGTTTTGCGCGCACACCAGCTCCTGACGGTAGGCATTCGGCTGCAGCGAACCGGAATATTGGCCGTTAACATAAATATTCACAGTCGGCCCTTGCACCGCATCGGCCTGACGGTAGAACACAATGGACGAGCGCCCTTCCGGCACGCCGGTGGTGTAACCCGATTCCGTCGTATTGACCCATGTTTCTTTTTTCTGTTGCGCGCAACCGACCAGCGCCACCAGCGGCAACAAACCCCATAACAAACTGCTTCGCTTCAGCATTTCATCGCTCCTGATAATCGTGATGCTTGATGTTTAAATAAAATATTTTTTCGGCTTGAGTAACCTGTTTTCCGATATTTCAAAGCCGCATTTCCAGCCGGTGCAAATGCGGCAGACTGCGTATGCGTTAATAATATATCCATTTGTACTTTTATATTCATAAATCATACCAGCGGTAATTAAATCAGATAATAGGTATATTTCATACTGTCAGATTCATGCAAAATACCCTGTATTTACACTAAAAAATTCATATAAGTATTTATTAAATAGCATATTTATTTTAAACAACACCCCTTCTAAAACCATTACAAGAGCATTTACCCTTATATCATTTATACAACAAAGATAATAATCAGATACGGAACAATGCAACGCTCAAACAAAAAAGCAGGCCGTTTTCAGACAAATCCTGAAACCCCTGCCCGCTTTCCGTTAAAATACGCATCTTTCGTTGAACAACCTGCTGTTTTATCCCCAATGCGCCTGACCCACATCAAACTTTCCGGTTTCAAATCCTTTACCGACCCGACCACCATTCATGTGCCCGGCCAGCTTGTGGCCGTTATCGGGCCGAACGGCTGCGGCAAATCCAACGTGATTGACGCCGTGCGCTGGGTCTTGGGCGAAGCCTCGGCCAAACAGCTTCGCGGCGAAAGTATGCAGGACGTGATTTTCAACGGCGCCGCGACCCGCCGCCCCGCCCCGCGCGCGACGGTTGAGCTGGTTTTCGACAACGCCGACCACAGCCTTCAAGGCGCATGGAGGCAGTATGCCGAAGTGAGCATCAAGCGCCAGCTTACCCGTCAGGGCGAATCCACTTATTTCATCAACAACCAAGTCGTCCGCCGCCGCGACATTACCGATTTGTTTTTGGGAACAGGCGTGGGCGCACGCGGTTATGCCGTGATCGAACAGGGCATGATTTCGCGGATTATTGAAGCGCGTCCCGAAGAGTTGCGCGCCTATATAGAAGAGGCGGCAGGCGTTTCCAAATATAAAGAACGCCGCAAAGAGACAGAAGGCCGTCTGAAAGATACACGCGAACATCTGCAACGGCTGGCCGATTTGCAGAGCGAGCTGGCGCGCCAGGTCGAAAAACTGGAAAAACAGGCCGAAACCGCCGAACGCTACCAAGCGCTGACCGCACAGCTTTCCCAGCAGCAGGATCTGCTCGATTTCGTGCAATGGCAGCAGGCTTTGCAGCAGGCCGACAAAGCCACCGCGCAACACCAAACCTTCCGGCGGCAGCAGGACGAAACCGCCGCGCAGATTCAAACGCTGGCCGACGAAGTTCACGCCCTTCAGACGGCCGAACAGGCGCAGCAGCAAGATGTGCACGAAATGAACAACCGGCGCGGCGTTTTGCGCGAACAGATTGCCCGTTTGGAAGAGCAGATGCGGCATATGCGCAACCTCAGCCAGCGTATCGAACGCGACCGCCAAGCCGCGCAGATTCAGCTTCAGCGCATCCATCAGGAACAGCAGCAGATTCGCGCACAGATGGAAGAAACCGACATTCAGATTGAGGAAAAACAGGTCGAGCTCGCCGATTTCGCCATGCAGGTTGCCGAACACGAAGAAACCCTGCCCGAACTAGAAGAAGCTCAGGCCGTGCTGAACGCCGCGTTCCAAACCCAGCAGGACGAAGCCGCCCGCATCAAACGCGAGCTGGCCTTAAAGCAGCAGCAGCTTGCGCATGCCAAACAAAGTCTCCGGCAGCACCAAGCCCGACAAGGCCGTCTGAAACAGGAAAACCAAGCCCTCAACCTGCCCGACGAACACGAAGCCGACGCCGCGCAAGAGCAGACCGCGCTGCTGCACACCCAACAGGAACACTACGAAGAACAAATCCTCGCCGCCGAAGCGCAGTGCGACAAACTGCGCCAAGATTTTCAGACGGCCTCAAACACATTCCAAAACCTCCAGCAGCAGCACATCACATTGGAAGCGCAACAGCAGGCGCTCGCACAGATTCTGGCGCAAAACCGCGAATCCTCCGATTTCTGGCAGGCCGCCGGCAGCGAAAACGCCCCGCAGCTCTGGCAGCACATCAGCGCGCCCGACGAATGGCGGCACGCGCTCGGCATCATTCTGGCCGAACGCCTGCACGCCCGTGCCGTTGACGACGGTTTCGCCCCGCCCTCCCCGCTGCCGCAAGGCCGCGCCGCGTGGCTGTCGCGAAACCTCAGCGGCGGCATTAAAAAATCCCTGCCCGTGCAGGCGCTGCTCAACCAAATCCAAGCCAAGCCGCCTTTTCAGACGGCCTTACACCATTGGCTCGACGGCGTGTTGTGCGCCCCCGATCTGGATTACGCCCTCGCCCGCCAAGCCGAATTAAGCGGCAGCCAAATCTGGCTCACGCCCGAAGGCCACCAAATCGATAAAGTCAGCGTCTTGCTCTACGCCCAACCCGTAGGCGAAAACCTGATGGCGCAAAAAGCCCGTTTGGACGAATTAAGCACCGAAACCGCCGCCGTTGCGCCCAAACTCGCCGCCGCCGCCCAAGCCCGCAGCCAAGCCCAAGCCGCGCTCGAAGCGGCCGAAGGCCATCTGCGCAACCTGACCCAGCAGCAGAAACAGCACGCACAGCAATACAACCAAGCCCAGCAACGCGCCGCCGAAATGCTGGCGCGCATCAACCAGGGCCAGCTCCGCCGCGAACACATCGCCCAAGAGCTGCTTCAGCTCGAAGAAGAACAAACCGTTTTAGAACAATCTTCAGACGGCCTCGAAGACGACATCGCTGCATTAAACGAAGCCGCCGCCGAACTCGAACACCAGCAGCAAAACACCGGCGGCAGCCGCCAAGCCCAGCAAGGCCGCCTGAAACAGGCGCAGCTCGCCCTCTTGGAAGCCAACCGCCAATACGGACTGGCCGAAGTCGCCGTTCACAAACTCCAGCAGCAAAAAGAAAACCAGCGCCTGCAACTCGAACGCCTCGAGCAGCAAACGCTGGAATGGCAGGAACGCCAGCAAGAGCTCGCCCTCTCCTACGAAACCGAAATGCAGGACGACGAACACCAAATCAAACTCGAAGCCCTGACCGAATCCGTCATGCAGCTCGACGAAAAGTCCGCCGGACTGCAAAGCGAACTTTCCGCCACCCAAACGCGCGGGCGAGAACAATACGCCGCCTGGCAGGCGCTGCAAACCAAGCTCCCCCAGCTTCAGGCCGCCACCCAAACCGCCCTGCTCCAGCAGCAGGAAGCCCTGATCAACGCCAAACGCTTCCACCAAAACCTCGCCGAACGCGAAGCCGACTTGGAAGCACTGGAAACCCTCGCCAAAGAAGCAGGCCGTCTGAACGTGTTGAACAACCAAATCGGCAGCCTCACCCAACAAATCGAAGCCTTAGGCCCCGTCAACCTCGCCGCACTGCAAGAGCTCGACGAAGCCCGCGAGCGCGACGGCTACTACCGCAGCCAGAGCGGCGACGTGCAGGCCGCCATTGACCTTTTGGAAGAAGCCATCGCCCAAATCGACGACAAAACCAAAGCCCGTTTCAAAGAAACCTTCGACGCCGTCAACGAAAAAGTACAAACCTTCTTCCCTACCCTGTTCGGCGGCGGCGAAGCCACTCTCAAAATGATCGGCGACGACCTGCTCACCGCCGGCGTTGCCATCATGGCGCGCCCGCCCGGCAAGAAAAACTCCACCATCCACCTGCTCTCCGGCGGCGAAAAAGCCCTCACCGCCATGAGCCTCGTATTTGCCCTGTTCAGCCTCAACCCCGCCCCGTTCTGCCTTTTAGACGAAGTGGATGCCCCGCTCGACGACGCCAACACCTCGCGTTTCTGCAACCTCGTCAAAGAAATGAGCGCTCAAACCCAGTTCCTCTACATTTCCCACAACCGCCTCACCATGGAAATGGCCGAACAGCTCGTCGGCGTGACCATGCAGGAAAAAGGCGTTTCCCGCATCGTTTCCGTAGATATCCAACAAGCCCTGCAAATGGCCGAACCGGCTTGAACGGCGTTGGGATAAGCGGGATAAAAAACAGGCCGTCTGAAATTTCAGACGGCCTGTTTTTTAAAAACCGGTTAAGCGTTCCAATTCACCCAACCCATTACCCAAGTCAACAGGATAAAACCGCCGAACACGATGCGGTAATAGGCAAACGGCACATAGTTTTTGCAGGCAACGAATTTCAGCAGCGCTTTGACCGCAAGCAGACCGGCGGCGAATGCGGCAACGAAGCCGACGGCAATCAGGCCGATGTCTTGGGCGGTGAAGAGTTTGTAGTGTTTCAAAACATCATAACCCGTTGCCGCAATCATCATCGGCACGGCGAGGAAGAAGGAAAATTCGGTGGCGACTTTACGCTCCAAACCCCAAATCATGCCGCCCATGATGGTGCTGCCCGAGCGCGAAGTGCCCGGCACCAGCGCGCAGATTTGGGCGCAGCCGACCACCAACGCATCAATCGGGCGCATATCGTCAACTTTGAGCACTTCCGGCGTTTTCGCGTCTTGGCGTTTTTCCACCCACAAAATAATCAGTCCACCCACTATCAGCATGGTGGCGACGGAAATCGGGTTGAACAGATAGTGTTTGATTTGTTTGCTGAACAGCAAACCGACCACGGCGGCGGGGACGAACGCGACGGCGAGGTTCAACACGAAGCGGTTGACCGTTTTATCGCGCCCGAGATTGGTGATGACATGGGTAAAACGCTGGCGGTATTCAAATATCACCGCCAACACGGCGCCGAGTTGGATGGCGATTTCAAATACTTTGCCGTTGCTGTGGAAATTCAAGAGATCGCCGAACACAATCAGATGGCCGGTACTGGAAATCGGCAGAAACTCGGTCAAACCTTCGATGATGCCCAAAATCAGGGCTTTAAACAAAATCAGGATGTCCATTTTTTCTTTCAGGATTTTTCGGAAAATTTTTCAGACAGCCTCTTCAGCCGTCGGGTTTTCTGGTTGAGACTTATGCAAAAATAAGAAACGCCCGCCTGAATGCCGTCTGAAACAGTTAATCATTCAACCGGCGTCATTCCCGCGCAGGCAGGAATCTACGGTTAAAAACAGGCAATATTTTGTTTCAACACAGTTGCAGAAAATCAAACGTGGATTCCCGCCTGCGCGGGAATGACGTCCGTGAAAATTCTAGTGCTGAGCGTAGTCGAAGCGTCAAACGGCTTTTTTGATTTTCGCAAAGGTCTCATGCCGTCTGAAAACGGCGTTGCCCACGTTTGAAAAAATACCGGCAGCCGCGACGGGCTGCCGTGTACCGGTTTGGTTTGTCAGCGTTTTTTCAAACCGCGCTCGCTGCGTACTTTTATGATTAATTCGTCCACAGTTTTCATGCCTTGCGCGTAGCCGTTGGGAAACTCAAGCTTATACTTCCCGCCGACGATTACCGTCGGTGTACTGCTGATACGGTAAGTCTCGGTCAGCGCCTGCATTTTTTTGGCTTCGGCCAGGCTGGCGGGATTGTCGTAGGCCGCCGTCAGCTTTTTGCCGTCGAAACCGCGTTGCGCAGCCGCCCATTGTTTGAACGTTGCACTGTCGGCAAGATTGATTTTCTGGCCGTACACCGCATTAAACAGCGCGCCGTTGGCCTGATGCACCATACCCGCGCTGTTTACCGCAGCAGCCACGCGCGCCAGACCCAGCATTTCAGGCTGCCACACCACATGCACGGGGCGCAGGTAGGTATCGGCGGCAAAAGTTTTGCTGTGCTTCAGCAAAACAGGATCGAGGTTGTTGCAATGGACGCAGAAATAGCCGAAAAACGACAACACTTCCACTTTACCCGCCTGCAACTGCGGAATCGGCTTGGAAAGAACGGTGTAATCCGTTCCTTCCGTCGCGGCCTGCGCGAAACCTGCAAATGTCAAAGCGAATGCAGCAACTGCGGTTTTCAGTTTCATTGTGCGTCTCCGTTATTGTGCCGAACGGGCAAAGCTGTTGACGCCGTTGTCTTTGAGCGTCTGCTGCGCGCGCTTGGCAGCATCCTGGCTCAGGCTGCCGCTTTGGACGCGGTAAACGCTCTTGCCGTTGACGCTGCCTTCGACCACGCGGGAAGCGACGCCCATCATGGCGAGCTTGGCGCGTTGCGCATCGGCGCTCTTGCGGTCGGCATAAGAACCCATCTGCAACACGACTTTTTTGCCCGAACCTTTGCCGTCTGAATCATCGCCGTAGGCGGTTTTTTCAGATTTTTTGGCATCGGCATTTTTGGCGGTTTCGGCTTTGGCGGCTTTTTTTGCTTCTTCGTCAGCCGCTTTGCGGGCGTTTTCGATGCTGCCGCTGTTCAGAATCTGCTCGGGCGTCGGTTTGGCGGACTTTTTCGCTTCTTCCGCTTTTTGCTTGGCGGCTTTTTTCTCAGCCAGCTTGCGCTCGGCGCGGGTTTTCTGTTTGTCGGTCAGCTCGGTTTTTTTGTCGCTGCCGGCTTTGGCGGACTGCTCGCGCCCGGCGCGTTTTTTCTGCAACTCGGCTTTTTTCTCGGCCAGTTTGCGGGCAGCTTCGGCTTTGGCCGCTTCCGCATCCACACCGGAAGCAGGCTCGGTGACAGTAGTCGTTGTCTCAACTTTGGGTTGGGACTGCTGATGTTGGTGCGGCTGGGCTTGCGGCTTCGGCGGGGTAACCACGATGCGCGGGGTTTCTTCCTGCGGTTTGGTTTCCGCTTTCGGCTGCTCTACAGGTTCGGTTTGGGCAGGTTTTTCTTCTACCGTTTTGGTTTCGGTTTGCGCCGGTTTTTCAGACGGCGTTACCGTGGTTTCAGCGGGAGCTGTTTCTGCTTTTTTCGGTTTTTCCTGCGGCTTCAACACTTCCGGCTCGCTCTGCTCTGCCGGCCGGTCTTTCACAATTTCTTCTTTAAATGCGCTTTGGTTGCCTTTGTTTAAGAAAAACAAAATACCGGCAATCGCCGCCGTTGCCAGCAGTAAGCCGGAAAGAAAGCCTGAAAGGCCTTTGCCATGTTGTGTCTGTTTATTCATATCGTACCTTTGTTTTTTCAGACGGCCTTCAAAATAAAAACCGCCAGCAATCGGGACGGCTATTTTATCAACATCTCTCGGACTTCGGCAAAAGCGCGCCCTCTTGTTTACATTCTTTTTACGCAAACTGAGGGAAGCGCAAAGGCCGTCTGAAACTGCCGAACACCGCGTCTGCCGCGCTATAAAGCCCTGCGGAAACCGACCGCACGCAAAACGTGCTGCCGCCCGACTTCCTCGTCGCCCGCCAAATCCGCCAGCGTGCGCGCCACGCGCATGATGCGGTGGAAACTGCGGGCGGAAAGGGACAGTTTTTCCAGCATTGCGCCGAGCGCTTCCTGCGCGTCTTTGCGGATGTTTGCCGCGTTGTCCAGCTCGGTCACGCTCAAAGCCGCATTCACTTTACCCTGCCGCGCGTATTGTTTCGCCCGCGCCGCCGTTACCCGTTTCAACACTTCCGCGCTGCTTTCGCCCGCTTCCTGCTGCATGAGTTCGGCGGCGGAAAGCGCGGGGACTTCAATCGTCAAATCAATACGGTCGAGCAGCGGGCCGGAAATTTTGCTGCGGTATCTGGCGATGCTTTCCTGCGTACAGCGGCAGGGCTTGCTCGGATGGCCGAGATAGCCGCACGGACAGGGATTCATCGCCGCCACCAGTTGGAACTTCGCCGGATAAACCGCCTGCCGCGCGGCGCGGGAAATGTGGATTTCGCCGTTTTCCAGCGGTTCGCGCAAAACTTCCAAAACTTTACGGTCAAACTCAGGCAGTTCGTCTAAAAACAAAACGCCGTGGTGCGCCAGCGAAATTTCGCCCGGACGCGGATCCGGGCCGCCGCCGACCATCGCCGCCGAGCTGGCGCCGTGGTGCGGGCTGCGGAACGGCCGCTGTCCGCTCAAATCCTGACTGTGGTTGGGCAGAAGCGAGCGCAGCGCCCAAACTTCGACCAATTCGTCTTCGGTCAGCGGCGGCAGAATGCCGGGCAGGCGCTGCGAAAGCATGGATTTGCCCGTACCCGGCGGACCCATCATCAAAAGGCTGTGTCCGCCCGCCGCCGCGATTTCCAGCGCCAAACGCGCGGTATGCTGGCCTTTGACGTCGCTCAAATCGGGCAGTCTGCCGTTTTCAGACGGCCTTGAAGCGATGTCGCACTCGGCCTGCGCCAGCGGCTCGACGGCGTTTAAATGCGCCGCCACTTCGCCCAAAGAATTTGCGCCGTAAACCGTGATGCCTTTCATCACCGCCGCCTGTTTGGCATTTTCAGACGGCAGGATAAACGCGTGCCCCGCCTGCATTCCCTGCCAGGCCATCGCCAACGCACCGCGCACGGGACGCAGCAGCCCCGACAGCGCCAGCTCGCCCGCAAATTCATACTGCGCAAGCTTTTCCGCCGAAACCTGCCCCGAAGCCGCCAAAATACCGACGGCAATCGGCAGGTCAAACCGTCCCGATTCTTTGGGCAGATCCGCCGGCGCGAGGTTGACGGTGATTTTCTTGGCCGGAAAATCAAAGCCGCTCTGAATAATCGCCGCGCGCACACGGTCGCGGCTTTCCTTCACTTCCGTATCCGGCAGGCCGACGATGTTAAAAGCAGGCAGGCCGTTGGCAAGATGGGCTTCCACCTCGACCAACGGCGCATTCATACCGCTCAAAGCGCGGCTGTAAACCAAAGCCAGCGACATTTTTCAGACGGCCTCAACTCAAATATTGTCGTCTTCAACCGCTTCAGCCGCTTTTTCGGCAGCCTCCTGCGTTTCGGCGGAAACTTCCTCTGCCGCCGCAGCCGTGTTCTGACCGGCTTCCAAACGCGCCAGACGCGATTCGAGTTCGATTAATTTGGTGCGGGTTTTCACCAAAACCTGCTGTTGGATGTCGAATTCCTCGCGCGTGACCAAATCCATTTTGTTAAACGCGCTGCCCAGCATGGCTTTGACGTTTTTTTCCACGTCTTTGGCAGGGCTGTTGGCGATGGTTTCGCTGATTTTCGCGCTGACTTCTTCAAAAAGCTGTTTACCGAACATTTTGCTGCTCCTTATGTATGTGAACGGGCTGATGCAGGCATTGTATAAGGAAACAGGCCGTCTGAAAAATCATTTTTCAGACGGCCTTCATCATTCAAACAATCACAAACCCACTGCGGCTTTCAGCGCCATTGCTTTATCTGTCCGCTCCCAGGTAAATTCCGGCTCTTCGCGGCCGAAGTGGCCGTAGGCGGCGGTTTTGCCGTAAATCGGGCGCAGAAGATCGAGCATTTGCACGATGCCTTTGGGGCGCAGGTCGAAATGTTCGCGCACGAGTCTGATCAGTTCGGCTTCGTTGAGTTTGCCCGTGCCGAAGGTGTCGATGGAAATCGAGGTCGGCTCGGCAATTCCGATGGCGTAGGAAATCTGGATTTGGCATTGCGCGGCCAAGCCTGCGGCGACGATGTTCTTCGCCACATAGCGGCCTGCGTAGGCAGCGGAACGGTCAACTTTGCTCGGGTCTTTGCCGGAAAACGCACCGCCGCCGTGCGGGGCTGCGCCGCCGTAAGTATCGACGATGATTTTGCGTCCGGTCAGGCCGCAATCGCCTTTGGGGCCGCCGATGACGAATTTGCCGGTCGGGTTGATCAGGTATTTGGTTTCGGCGGTCAGCATTTCAGACGGCAATACGGGCTTGATGATCTGCTCGATGACGGCTTCGCGCAGTTCGTCGTAGCCGATTGATTCGTCGTGTTGGGTCGATAAAACGACGGTGTCGATGCGTTTGACTTTACCGGTTTCGGCGTCGTAAACACAGGTCAGCTGGGCTTTGGCGTCGGGACGCAGCCACGGCAGGCGGCCGTCGCGGCGCAGTTCGCTCTGGCGCTGCATCAGGCGGTGGCTGTAATAGATGGCAAACGGCATCAGCGTGGGGGTTTCGTCGCAGGCGTAGCCGAACATCAGCCCCTGGTCGCCCGCGCCCTGGTCCAAATCCAAGCCTTCGCCTTCGTTGACGCCCTGCGCGATGTCGGGCGACTGCACGCCGTAGTTCAAAATGACTTTGCAGCTTTTCGCATCGAAGCCCAATTCGGGGTTGTTGTAGCCGATGCGGGCGATGGTGTCGCGGGCGACTTGTTCGTAATCGACTTTTGCGACGGTGGTAATTTCGCCCGCCAATACGCACAAATCGGTTGCGACCAGAGTTTCGGCGGCAACGCGCGCTTTGGGGTCTTGCGTGAAGATTGCATCTAAAATCGCATCGGAAATCTGGTCGGCCACTTTGTCGGGATGGCCTTCGGAAACGGATTCCGAAGTAAACAGGTATTCGCTCATTTTCTATACTTTCTTAATAAACAGGCTGTTATCGTTTTTCAGACGGCCTGTCAGACTGTTAACGGCAGAAACTATACGCTTTCCGCCCTATCGTGTCATCACAAATGAAAATTTTCTCATTTGCCGGAATTCGTTTTGCGCAGGCAAAAAAAATCCCGCATCAAGCGGGTTTGGTATTGCTTTCCGCGTTTGCCGAAAGCCACATCGGTTTTACAAACCGTCCACCTTACTTTTTCATTTGAAACAGCAGGTTGGCATGGAATCCCCAACTCTTAATGCGGGGCGGATGATAGCAGGTTCCGCCCGTTTCCGCAAGGCGCAAGGCCGTCTGAAAAGCGGCGGACACACGGTTTTCAGACGGCCTCTCTATCGCTTTTCCGAAAGCGTTTGGGCTTTGCCCGCGATTCCATTACAATCCCCGAAATCCAATCCGCAGCCGCCGTTTTTCAGACGGCCTGCCACAACATCAAATCAGATTATGCAAACCCTCCTCACCCTGCTGTTCAAACTCACCGCCGCCCTGCCCCTGCCGCTGCTGCACCGCATCGCCAAGTTTTGGGGCGGCCTCGCCTTTCACCTGCGCAAAGAAGACTACGCCCGCGTTTACGCCCACATGGCGCAGGCGGGACTGAATCCCGATGATGCCGCGGTAAAACAGGTGTTCCAAGAAACCGCCAAAGGCGCACTCGAGCTGGCGGTGGCGTTTTTCAGACGGCCCGAAGAAATTGAAACGCTGTTTACGGAAATCCGCGGCTGGGAACACGTTCAGACGGCCTTAAATCAGGGCAACGGCCTGCTGTTCATCACGCCGCATCTGGGCAGCTACGATCTGGCCGGCCGCTACATCAGCCAGCAGCTTCCGTTCCCGCTGACCGCGATGTACAAACCGCCGAAAATTAAAATGTTCGACGCCGTCATGCAGGCCGGACGCGTGCGCGGCAAGGGCAAAACCGCGCCAACCAACATTCAGGGCGTCAAGCAGATTATCAAAGCCCTGCGCTCAGGCGAAGCGACAATCATCTTGCCCGACCACGTTCCCTCGCCCGAAGAAGGCGGCGACGGCGTGTGGGCGGACTTTTTCGGCAAACCCGCCTACACCATGACGCTGGCGGGCAAACTCGCGCAGGTGAAAAACGTGACCGCGCTGTTTTTCTGCGGCGAACGCCTGCCCAAAGGCAAAGGATTCGTGCTCCACATCGAACCGCTGCAAGGCGGATTGAACGGCGACAAGGAACACGACGCGCGGCTCATCAACCAAAACGTCGAAAACTGGATACGCCGCTTTCCTTTTCAGTATCTGTTTATGTACAACCGTTACAAACACCCAAGAGGGGGCGCGCGAGCGGAGGGGTAACGGCAATTGTGATAAAGGCCGTCTGAAAATTTTCAGACGGCCTGTTTCTTTGAAATCCGACGTTCAAATCACAAAATCCCAACCCACTGCCTGAAGGCTCTGATCCATATCCGCCGACGGCGTTTTCAGTGAACGGCCGACCGGTTTGGCGGGCACGCCGACCACGGTAACCGACGGCGGCACATCGGCCACAACCACGCTGCCGGCGCCGATTTTGGCGTTTTCGCCGATGCGGATGTTGCCGAGCACGGAAGCATTCGCGCCGATCATCACGCCGTCGCCGACTTTCGGGTGGCGGTCGCCGCTTTCTTTGCCCGAACCGCCGAGCGTCACGCCGTGCAGAATCGAAATATTGTTGCCCAAAACGGCGGTTTCGCCCGCCACAAAACCCGTCGCATGGTCGAGCATCAGGCCGCGGCCGAATCGGGCGGCGGGATGGATGTCGGTACCGAACACTTCAGACATCCGGTTTTGCAGAAAATACGCCAGCGTTTTGCGGTCGTTTTGGTAGAGCCAATGATTGATGCGGTGCGCCTGAATGGCGTGGAAACCTTTGAAATACAGCAGCGGCAGCGAATATTCGTCGCAGGCGGGGTCACGTTCGTAAATGGCTTTGAGGTCGGCCTCGACGCATTTGCTGATGTGCGCATCGCTCGCCAGCGCCTGCTGGTAGATTTCAAACAGCGCACGCGCGTCCATAATCGTGCCGGAAAGTTTGCTGGAAAGGTGGTAGGCCAAAACGGAATCCAGCGTTTCGTGGCGCAAAACGGTTTGGTGCAAAAAACTCGCCAACATCGGCTCGGCAGCCACGGCGGTTTCGGTTTCTTCGCGTATGGTCTGCCACAAATCGAAATCGGGGCTGTTGAGATGGTCTTTTTTCATGATGAGGCCGTATGAAAAGAAGTCGGGGACGGCTTCATCTTACCGTTTATCCGGACGCGGGCATAGCGGAATAAATCATATGGTTATAGCGGAAACTTCTTTATGCCGTCTTGAAAACTTTTTCAGACGGCCCTATATGCCCGACATTAAACTTGAAACCCGTTTTTAAAAGGACGCCCGTCATGACCGAGCAAAACCAGCAAACCGCAGAAGAAGAAAAAAACGAAGCCGCCGAAGCGGTTGAAACCGTCGAAACCGAAGCCGCCGCGCCCGAAGCCGAAGCGGCGGAAAAGCCCTCTTACGAAGACTTGGAAGCGCGCATCGCCGACCTGGAGGCGCAGGTGAAGGAAGAGCAGCTGCGCGGTTTGGCCAACGAGCAAAACCTGCGCCGCCGCCATCAGGAAGAAATCGCCTCTACGCATAAATTTGCCGGCCAGAAATTCGCCGCCGAAATGCTGCCGGTGAAAGACTATCTGGAAATGGCGCTGCTCGACCAAAGCGGTAATTTCGACGCGTTGAAAATGGGCGTTCAGATGACGCTGACCGAACTGCAAAAGGCGTTTGACGCGACCAAAATCAAGGAAATCAACCCGCAGCCGGGCGACAAACTCGACCCGCACCAACATCAGGCCATGCAGGCGGTGGTGAAGGAGGATCAGGAGCCGAACACCATCGTCAGCGTGATGAAAAAAGGCTATGCACTGGAAGAGCGCGTGTTGCGCCCCGCGATGGTGGTAGTGGCGAAAAAAGAAGATTGAAGGCACCGCTTGGTGAAGTTCATCAAGCATAAAATTTTCAGACGGCCTCTGCCGGGCGCGAAAGCACTTCCGCCCCCAAGCAACGGAAATTGATATTTCATACAAGACAGCAAGCCGGAGACAGTACGGATAGTACGGCGAGGCGCCGCAACGCAGTAGGAAACATCAAGTTCCGCCGCTTTATTGGAAAATCATTCTGATAAAACTGATTCGCACCTCCTTTCAGGCCGTCTGAAAACCAATCTTCAGACAGCTTGTGGATAAGTAAATCAAGCACTTGAATTGAAAAACGAAAATATCGAAAAAATTTTTGTTCTCCACACTTGAAAAGCGGTTAAACCGCCTTATCTACAGGCCAACGGAACGACGTTCCAAACAGTTTGTTTATTATTAATGAAGCAGTTTTATTTTTTAGGAGCAAAACACAATGGCAAAAGTCATCGGTATCGACTTAGGTACAACCAACTCTTGCGTGGCCATCTCTGAAAACGGCCAAACCAAAGTAATCGAAAACGCCGAAGGCGCGCGCACCACGCCTTCCATCATCGCTTACCTCGACGGCGGCGAAATCCTCGTCGGCGCGCCGGCCAAACGTCAAGCCGTAACCAATGCGAAAAACACCGTTTACGCCGCCAAACGCCTGATCGGCCACAAATTCGAAGACAAAGAAGTCCAACGCGACATCGAAACCATGCCGTTTGAAATCATCAAATCGTCCAACGGCGACGCATGGGTGAAAGCGCAGGGCAAAGAGCTGTCTCCGCCGCAGATTTCCGCCGAAGTATTGCGCAAAATGAAAGAAGCCGCCGAAGCCTATTTGGGCGAAAAAGTAAGTGAAGCGGTAATTACCGTTCCAGCCTACTTCAACGACAGCCAGCGCCAAGCCACTAAAGACGCCGGCCGCATCGCGGGTCTAGAAGTCAAACGCATCATCAACGAGCCGACCGCCGCCGCTTTGGCGTTCGGTATGGACAAAGGCAGCAAAGGCGACCGCAAAATCGCGGTTTACGACTTGGGCGGCGGTACTTTCGATATTTCCATCATCGAAATCGCCGATGTCGACGGCGACAAACAGTTTGAAGTGTTGGCGACCAACGGCGACACCTTCTTAGGCGGCGAAGACTTCGACCAACGCATCATCGACTACATCATCGAAGAGTTCAAAAAAGACCAGGGTATCGACCTCAAAGGCGATTCAATGGCGATGCAGCGCGTGAAAGAAGCTGCTGAAAAAGCCAAAATCGAGCTTTCCAGCGGCCAGCAGACCGAAATCAACCTGCCGTTCATCACCATGGACGCCACCGGCCCGAAACATCTGATTATCAAGCTGACCCGCGCCAAATTCGAAAGCCTGGTCGAAGACTTGGTACAGCGTTCCATCGAGCCTTGCCGCACCGCGCTGAAAGACGCCGGCCTGAGCGCTTCCGACATCGACGACGTGATTTTGGTCGGCGGCCAAACCCGTATGCCGAAAGTACAAGACGCCGTTAAAGCCTTCTTCGGCAAAGAACCGCGCAAAGACGTCAATCCCGACGAAGCCGTAGCCGTCGGCGCCGCGATTCAGGGCGAAGTATTGGGCGGCGGCCGCAGCGACGTTCTGCTGCTCGACGTTACCCCGCTGTCTCTGGGTATCGAAACCATGGGCGGCGTGATGACCAAACTGATCCAGAAAAACACCACCATCCCGACCAAAGCGTCGCAGGTGTTCTCAACCGCCGAAGACAACCAGTCGGCCGTTACCATCCACGTTTTGCAGGGTGAACGTGAACGCGCCTCCGCCAACAAATCGCTGGGGCAGTTCAACCTCGGCGACATCGCACCCGCACCGCGCGGTATGCCGCAAATCGAAGTGACCTTCGATATTGACGCCAACGGCATCCTGCACGTTTCCGCCAAAGACAAAGGCACAGGCAAAGCCGCCAACATCACCATCCAAGGTTCTTCAGGCCTGAGCGAAGAAGAAATCGAACGCATGGTGAAAGATGCGGAAGCCAACGCCGAAGAAGACAAAAAACTGACCGAACTCGTCGCCTCGCGCAACCAAGCCGAAGCGCTGATCCACTCAGTTAAAAAATCGCTGGCCGACTACGGCGACAAACTCGAGGCAGCCGAGAAAGAAAAAATCGAAGCCGCGCTGAAAGAAGCCGAGGAAGCCGTCAAAGGCGAAGATAAAGCCGAAATCGACGCCAAAGCCGAAGCCTTGGGTACCGCCAGCCAAAAACTCGGCGAAATGGTTTACGCCCAAGTGCAAGCCGAAGCCCAGGCGGGCGAAGGCGCACAGGCCGACGCATCCGCCCAGAAAAACGACGATGTAGTCGATGCCGACTTTGAAGAAGTCAAAGACGACAAAAAATAAAGCCGTCTGAAAAACGGCTTGGAAACAGTAAAGCGCGAATCCGCAAGGGTTCGCGCTTTCTTTTTGGTTTACGGTTTTCAGACGGCCTGCGGATTTTGCAAAAACCAAAACAGTCATCTGAAACAGTTACGTCCAAAGTAAACCTCTCCTGCATTCTTAACTGAAACCCGGCAAAACCCAGCCTATCCATTCCGCCTGTTCACAAACCGGAAAAAAATTTAGTCTTCTTTCGCCATACCGCCACAGCGTTTAACCGCAGAAGGATTAGCATGACAACCGTACAGCGCACCAGCCAAACACCACGCTCACCATTAATCGGATCCGGTGACAAACAGGCCGTCTGAAACCCCTTTACCAAGCGTAACCGGAGCTTTCAGACGGCCTGAACATTTGGAAAAAAACGAAGTACCGGATTTCCCGATCCGGCGGCGCCAAAATCAAAAAGATGCCGTCTGAAACGCCGACTGCCGGGCGCAGCCGAAGGTTCAGACGGCATCTTTTTTCAGACGGCCTATAACCCGTAATTCGGCTGGAGCAGCGCGCAGATTTGGCGTTCGCGGCGGCTGCGGCGGCTTCGGCCGGCAATTTTTCCGCAGGCGGCACTGGGGTCGTTTTTGTCAGCCTGCGTTTTTTCGTTGCGTGGGGAAACGCGCCCGTAGCGGCTGTCGCGTTCGTTCCGTTCGCCGCGCGGTTCGCGACGGTTTTCGCTGCGTTCACGGCGGCTTGCGGATGCGCGGTTTTCAGACGGCATTTCGTTTTCTGCGCCGGTGTTGTCCCACCAAAACGGTTCGAAACCTTCGATACGCTCGACTTTCAAATCGTTGCCGGTTAATTCTTTAATGGCTTCAAACATTTTCTGTTCGGTTTTGTCCATCAGCGAAATCGCCACGCCGTCGGCGCCGGCGCGGCCGGTGCGGCCGATGCGGTGGACGTAGTCTTCGGGCTGGGTCGGCAGTTCGTAGTTGATGACGAACGGCAACTCGGCGATGTCCAACCCACGGGCGGCGACGTCGGTGGCGACCAAAACGCGCAGGCTGCCTTCTTTGAAGGCATTCAGCGTCTCGAGGCGGGTTTGCTGGGATTTGTCGCCGTGTATCGACTGGGCGGACAAGCCGCGACGGACGAGGTCGCGCGTAACCTGATCGACGCTTTGTTTGGTTTTGCAGAATACAATCACTTGGTTCATCTGCAAATCGACAATCAGACGCTCTAAAAGATTGCGTTTTTTCAGCGCGTCAACGGCAATGATGTGTTGCTCGACGTTGGCACTGGTGGTGTTTTGCGCGGCCACTTCCACGCGCTCGGGCGCGTTCATGAAATCCTGCGCCAGCTTGCGGATGGGCGGGGCGAAGGTAGCGGAAAACAGCAGGGTTTGGCGCTGTTTGGGCAGCATCTGCATGATGCGGCGGATGTCGTCGATGAAGCCCATGTCGAGCATGCGGTCGGCTTCGTCGAGAACGACAATTTCGACTTTGTTCAGATTAATGTTTTTCTGTTTGACATGGTCGAGCAGGCGGCCGACGGTGGCGACGACGATTTCGCAGCCGGCGCGCAGGTCGGCGGTTTGTTTGTCCATGTTCACACCGCCGAACAACACGGTATGGCGCAGCGGCAGGTTTTTGATGTAGGCGGCGGTGTTTTGGTCGATTTGGTCGGCCAATTCGCGCGTAGGCGTCAGCACCAGCATCCGCACGGGGTGCATCGCGGGCGAAGTGCTCGGTGTGGCATAGCGTTTAAGGCGCTCGAGGCCGGGCAGCATGAAGGCGGCGGTTTTGCCCGTGCCGGTTTGGGCGGCAGCCAAAAGGTCGTGGCCGGCCAAAGCCTTGGGAATGGCAGCGGCCTGAATCGGCGTGGGGGTTTCGTAGCCCTGTTCGGTCAGCGCGGCGACGATTTCACTGCCCAAACCGAGTGTGGAAAACGGATTCATATCAGGTCTCTTTCTTTTCAGACGGCCTTGCTGCGGGATAAGGCACAGGCCGTCTGAAACGGGTTTTTGAATTTTTGAACGGCCTGCACGCAGAAAATGCGGCAGACGGTGGAAATTTTTACGGAAAACGTGCGGCGATTATGCCACAAAACGCCCTGCCCTTACAGAGTGCGGGGAAGCGGTGAGGCCGTCTGAAATATCGGTTGCTGAGCGTACCGAAGCATCAGACGGCCTATTTTCCAAACCATCAGTCAAACAACCGCCCTACCAGTTTTTCACCTTATCCAAATCATTCTGCGCCAGCGTACCCGCGTGTTGGCGGCGGCTTTGGTATTCGCGGTCTTCGCGGATGCTTTCGAACACGAATTCCAAATGGCTTTGCGCGGCAGCGGAGGCCTGCGCAGCGTTGCCGGCTTCGATGGCTTCAAACAGCGCTCGGTGCTGCGCCATCAGGGTCGGGCGCGGGTTGCCGCTTTGTTTGTCGCGGATGATGCTGCTGCGGGTTTGGCGGTAGAGCATACGCAGCAGGCTGCCGGAAAGGTGGCTGAACAAGATGTTATGCGAGGCATCGGCAATGGCCTGATGGAAGCTGGCATCGGCTTCCATTTGGTATCCGGCATTGCCTTCGGCGCAGGCTTTTTCAAATTTTTCCAGCCAAAAACCGATGCGGCTGATGTCTTCTTCAGTGCGCCGTGCCGCCGCCAGGCCGGCCATGCAGCTTTCGATATGGCGGCTGAAATCGTAGACGTCGTGTTCCCAGTGGGAATGCCGGCCCAAAAGTTCCTGCCAGCTTTGCAGGAAATCCTGCCGCTGTTTCACGGAAACATAATATCCGTCACCCTGCCGTGCTTCCATAGTGCCGCGCGATACGAGTATGTTCAGCGCGGCGCGTACCGACGGGCGCGATACGCCGAATTCTTCCGCCAGCGTGCGCTCGGGCGGGATTTTCCGGCCTTCCGCGTATTCGCCGGCAGCGATTCGCTCTTCAATGATGCTTAGGATTTGGTCGCTGATTTTTTGCGTTTTGATTGGTTTCATGGTTTCCGCCTATTTTTATAAATTGGTATAACCAATTATTACATTGTAGCGAGCGCGTCTGCCGGCGGTCAATTTTTCTTTTTTTCAGACGGCCTCCGGTTTTTCCGCCATTAAAATGTCAATTTTTTTCTGTCCTTTTTCAGCATACAAACTTTTGAGTTTAAGAAAATTTTCTTTTTGTCATTAACATTTACAATAATTTCATTAGCGTATTATTACACCGACAAATGAAACTAATCGGCGCTTCAACACTCAATAGAGCCATGCAGAAGCTGAATTCTGTACCCGCCGTTGTTCACGGCAACCATCAATAAACCAATTTAGGAATATTACGACATGAAAAAAGTTCTGTTTGCAATCGCAGCCGCCGGTCTGATGCTGACCGCTTGTTCAAGCACCAAAAAAGCCGAAGAAGCCCAAGCACCTGCCGCTCCCCAACTGACTGTTGAGCAAGCTATGCAGCAATGCCAAACTTCTGCTCAAGATAAAGTTGCTTTCGAAGCATGTATGCGCGACAAAGGTTTCCAACCCGCTGCCCAAGCCCAACAGCCTGCCGTTGCTTCTGAGCCCGTAGCTGCTCCTGATGCTGCCGCTGCTGCTACCGAACAGCCGGTTAAAGCAAAAGCCAGCAAAGCTAAAAAAAGCAAAAAAAGCAAAAAAAGCAAAAAATAATCGGATTTTAAAATAAGCTGTTTCACTCCCAACGGCTTATTTGAATCTTGATAAAAAAGGCCGTCTGAAATTTCAGACGGCCTTTGAACATTTCCGGCTTCAAATTGCGCGGTCAAAATACAGATCCACGCCCGAAGCCTTACCCATGCGCGTAAGATACGCGGCGGTGTTTTTCGGAAACTCAATACCGCTGACGATGGTCAGATTGCGCAATACGGGAAACAGCAGAATATCTTCCATGCCCACTTCGCCGTTGATGCCGTCTGAAACGGGATCAACCAGCGGTTCGAGTTCCTTCAAATCCTGATTGATTTGCGCCAAAAGTGCGGGCGTATCGGCGAGGTTTCCGGCAAAGCTGCCGATGTTTTTCTCTTTTTTATCAACGAAATATTTCACCGCCGATGCGGTTGCAAACTCGGGCAGGCCGATTTTAACCGTACGCGGCTGAATCAGTTTGCCGCTGTATTTCCCGACCTTGTCGATCCAAGCCTGAATTTCGGAGCGCACGTTTTCTTTCAGACGGCCTTTGCCCGCCGATTCATCCACATAGCGCACAATATCCAGACTCTCGCCCATAAACGAGCCGTCGTCTTTTTCCAAAATCGGCACCTGTTTCGCGCCGATCATCCGAATCGGATTTTCCTCGTCGTCGTTCGCCAACACCACCTCTTCCACCGGCAGGCCGCGCAGACCGAAAATCATGCGTGCGCGTACGCAAAACGGGCAATGGTCGTAAGTATAGAGTTTCATAGTTGATATGCCTTTGAAAGTTGGAAACGTACCTACCTTAGCACTTCAGGCCGTCTAAAACAAGCCGGTGTGTGGTTTTCAGACGGCCTCGTCGGGATATACCTCAAACGGTTGTTATTCCCTGCCCCGCACTCTGCTAAAATGTCATCTATCCTTGCCACGCGAGTTCAGGAAAACATCATGGCCGCCCACCTCGACGAAACCAGCAGCATCGCCCCCGATTTAAGCCGTTACCGCGAATGGTTCGACCGCCGCACCGCCGCGCTGCCCGAAAAAGACGCCGCGCTGCTTCAGACGGCCTTAAAGCTGGCCGAACAGCATTATCCGCAAGAGATGCGTGTTTCGGGCGGCGAGCCGGTGTTAAGCCATCTGATGGGCGCGGCGCAGATGGTAGACGAAATGGATCTGCTGCCCGATGCCGTTGCCGCCACGATTTTAGCCGATATTTCAAGCTGTTGCGAAAACTGGCAGGAAATTGTTACCGAACAATGCAACGCGACTGTAACCGAACTCGTCAAGGGCATAGACGAAGTGCAGAAGCTGACCCACTTCGCCCGTGTTGACAGCCTCGCCACGCCCGAAGAGCGCGCGCAGCAGGCCGAAACCATGCGCAAAATGCTGCTGGCGATGGTGACAGACATCCGCGTCGTGTTGATCAAACTCGCGATGCGCACGCGTACCATGCAGTTTATCGGCTCTCAGCCCGACAACCCTGAAAAACGCACGCTCGCCAAAGAAACCCTCGACATTTTCGCCCCGCTCGCCAACCGTTTGGGCGTTTGGCAGCTCAAATGGCAGCTCGAAGATTTGGGCTTCCGCCACCATCAGCCTGAAAAATATAAAGAAATCGCCAACCTGCTCGACGAAAAACGCACCGAGCGCCTCGAATACATCGACCATTTCCTCGCCACTCTGCGCAGCGAGTTAAACAAGTTCAACATCCATTTCGAAGTTGCCGGCCGCCCGAAACACATCTATTCCATCTACAAAAAGATGGTCAAGAAAAAGCTGGATTTTCAAGGGCTTTACGACATCCGCGCCGTGCGCATCCTTGTCGATACCGTACCCGAGTGCTACACCACGCTGGGCATCGTCCACAGCCTGTGGCAGCCCGTGCCCGGCGAGTTCGACGACTACATCGCCAATCCCAAAGGCAACGGCTACAAAAGCCTGCACACCGTCATCGTCGGCCCCGAAGACAAAGGCGTCGAAGTGCAGATCCGCACTTTTGAAATGCACCGGTTCAACGAATTCGGCGTCGCCGCCCACTGGCGCTACAAAGAAGGCGGCAAAGGCGATTCCGCCTACGAACAGAAAATCGCCTGGCTGCGCCAACTGCTCGACTGGCGCGAAAATATGGCCGAAAGCGGCAAAGAAGACCTCGCCGCAGCCTTCAAAACCGAGCTCTTTAACGACACGATTTACGTTTTGACCCCGCACGGCAAAGTCCTGTCCCTGCCCGCAGGCGCAACGCCCATCGACTTCGCCTACGCACTGCACAGCAGCATCGGTGACCGCTGCCGCGGTGCCAAAGTCGAAGGTCAGATTGTGCCGCTCTCCACCCCGCTCGAAAACGGCCAGCGCGTCGAAATCATCACCGCCAAAGAAGGCCACCCTTCCGTCAACTGGCTCTACGAAGGCTGGGTCAAATCCGGCAAAGCCATCAGCAAAATCCGCGCCTACATCCGCCAGCAAAACGCCGATTCAGTGCGTGAAGAAGGCCGCGCCCAGCTCGACAAACAACTCCTCAAAATCAGCCCCAAACCCAATCTGCAAGACTTGGCGGAAAAACTCGGCTACAAAAAACTCGACGAACTTTACACCGCCATGGGGCAGGGCGAAATCTCCCCGCGCGCCATCCAAAAAGCCTGCGGCACACTCAATGAACCGCCCCCTGTTTCCGTTGACGAAACCACCATCGTCAAACAGTCGAAAATCAAGCGCGGCGGCAAAAACGGCGTCCTCATCGACGGCGAAGACGGCCTGATGACCACGCTTGCCAAATGCTGCAAACCCGCACCGCCCGACGACATCGTCGGTTTCGTTACCCGCGAACGCGGCATTTCCGTCCACCGCCGCAACTGCCCGTCGTTCCAGCACCTCGCCGAACTCTCACCCGACAAAGTGCTCAACGCCGAATGGGCGGCCGCCCAAGAAGGCCAGGTTTTCGCCGTCGATGTCGAAATCCGCGCCCAAGACCGCAGCGGCCTGTTGCGCGACGTCTCCGACGCCCTCGCCCGCCACAGACTCAACGTCACCGCCGTCCAAACCCAGTCGCGCGATCTCGAAGCCAGTATGCGCTTTACGCTGGAAGTCAAACAAGTCAATGACTTACCGCGCATCCTCACCAGTTTGGGCGACGTCAAAGGCGTATTGAGCGTCACGCGTTTGTAAACGGCGCATTGAGAACAAAAGGCCGTCTGAAAACGCCAAGATTTTCAGACGGCCACACGGCGGTGTACAAGCGGAAAATCAGCTCAAAGCCGCTTTCAGCGCCTTATTCACCTCGCCCATATCGGCTTTGCCCGCCAAACGGGTTTTCAGCAAGCCCATGACTTTGCCCATATCCGCCATTCCTGCCGCGCCGGTTTCGGCAACGGCGGCGGTTACGGCGGCTTGGATTTCTTCGGCCGACATCATTTGCGGCAGATAGCGCTGCAACACTTCGATTTCGGCGTTTTCTTTATCCGCCAAATCCTGACGGCCGGCGTTGGTGTAGATTTGGGCGGAATCTTTGCGCTGTTTGACCATTTTGGTCAGAATCGCGGTGACTTTGGCATCGTCGGCTTCGGCGCGTTCGTCAACTTCAAACTGTTTGACGGCGGCGTTAATCAGGCGGATGGTGGAAAGTGAAACCTGATCTTTGGCGCGCATGGCGGTTTTCATGTCTTCGGACAGACGGGTTTTGAGGGTCATTTTTTGCTCCTTTTGGGAATGGGAAGATGGAAATGTTTTTTCAGACGGCATGGTGTCTGGAATTTTTTCGGGATGTAGAAAGAGCAAGATTTTTGTAAAAATCAGAGACATCCGCCTAAAGGCCGTCTGAAACAGTTAATCCTTCAACAGACATCATTCCCGCGCAGGCGGGAATCCACGGTTAAATACAAACAATATCTTGTTTTAACACAGTTTCAGGAAATCAAACGTGGATTCCCGCCTGCGCGGGAATGATGTCCGTGAAAGTTCGGTTGCTGAATGCAGTCGCAGCACCTGTGCTGAGCGCAATCGAAGCATCAGACGGCATTTGTGATTTTTACAAAACCTCAGGCCGTCTGAAAAACAAAACACCGCAAAGCGCAGGCTTTACGGTGTTTTTCTAATTACAGCAAGCCTGCAATCAGTACATTTTCGGAGGCAGCTGTTGGCTGCGCAGGCGTTTTTGCAGGCGTTTGGCGGCTGCGGCTTTTTTGCGTTTGCGCTCGGTAGTCGGTTTTTCGTAGGCTTCGCGGGCGCGCAGCTCGGTCAGCAGACCGGTTTTTTCCACAGCGCGTTTGAAACGGCGCATGGCAACTTCGAAGGGTTCGTTTTCTTTTACACGGATTGCAGGCATTTTGTTTCCTTCAATATTTTTTAAATCGGTTAGATGCGGCGGTCTGTCTTCAGACGGCCTTGAGAATTGGTTTGGTATATCGCGGGTGTCTGAATCAGACCGGCGGGATACGCGCCGTGATGTAAACATCACCTCCTAACAGGTCGGCTTCAGCCGAAATGTACGCTTTTGCGCGGGGAAAACAATTGGCGGATTATCCGCCGAACGGCGGCATCTGTCAAGGTTTGGAAACGGTTTTAATGCCGTCTGAAAAGGTTGCTGAGCGTAGTCGAAGCACCAAACGGCCTTTACTGCGGGATACAAACAGTGCGGTTTTCCACCTAACTTCGCGTGACTTTTCTCACCTGCGGAATGGCGTGCAAATCGTGGATGATGCGGTTGACCTGCGCCAAATCGGCGGCTTTGACCAGAAAGCGGAATTCGACGAAGCCTTCGGTGCCTGCTTGGGCACGCGAGGGGGTTTCGACGGAAGCGATGTCGGCACCGGCGCTGCTGATGGCCTGCGCCATTTGGGCAAGCAGGCCATGGGTGTCTTCGGCCTGAATCTGCAAAACGAAGCGGTAGCTTTGGTTGTTTTGCGTCATCAGGTTGCCCCAATCGGCGTCGAGCTGCTGTTCGGGGTCGGTCTTGAACAGGGTCGGACAGGTATCGCGGTGGATAATCATGCCCTTGCCTTTGACGAGTACGGCGCGTATGGGATCGCCGGCGACGGGGTGGCAGCATTCGGCCATGTGCAGACGGCCGCTTTCCTGCCTGCCGACGTTGATCGGGCTGAGGCGCACTTCGCTGCCGAAGTGTTCACCCGCAAGCTCGGCGATGTGCATGGCGACGGATACGGGCAGGGTGTGCCCCATGCCGACGTTGTAGAGCACTTCTTCAAACGAGGTTTGTTTGTCGTTTAAATCGGCGAGGTATTTTTCTTTGAGGCCGTCTGAAAGCAAAACATCTTGCGGCAGCAGGCTGGAAAGGGCTTTTTGCAGCAGGTTTTCACCCAGCGTGACGGCATCACGGCGGTTCATGTTTTTGATGTAGTTGCGGATGGCGCTGCGGGCGCGGCCGGAAACGGCGAAGCTGAGCCATGCGGGATTGGGTTTGCCGTGTTCGGAGGTAATGATTTCGACCGAGTCGCCGGTTTTGAGCTTGGTGCGAAGCGGCATCATGGTGTTGTTGATGCGGGCGGCGACGGTTTTGTGGCCGATGTCGGTGTGGACGGCGTAGGCGAAGTCGATGGGGGTCGAACCCTTGGGCAGCGTGAGGATTTTGCCTTTGGGCGTAAGGATATAGACTTCGTTGGGGAACAAATCGACTTTGACGTGCTCGAGAAACTCGATGGCGTTGGCGCTGCTGGCCTGCAAGTCGAGGATGCTTTTGAGCCATTGGTTGGTGTGCAGCACGGCCTGATCGACGCTGCCACTGCCGGATTTGTAAATCCAATGTCCGGCCACGCCTCCTTCGGCGACAGCGTCCATTTCGCGCGTACGGATCTGCACTTCGATCGGCAGGCCGTAAGGGCCGACAAGCGTGGTGTGCAGGCTTTGGTAGCCGTTGCTTTTCGGAATGGCGATGTAATCTTTAAACCGCCCGGGCTTGGGCTGGTAGAGGCCGTGCAGCGCGCCGAGGGCGGCGTAGCAGGCGGGAATGCTGTTGACGATGACGCGGAAGCCGTAGATGTCCATCACGTCGGCAAAACGCAGTTTTTTCGCCAGCATTTTCTGATGGATGCTGTAGAGATTTTTCTCGCGGCCTTTGATTTTGGCTTCGATATTGGCACTGACGAGGCGCCGGCCGAACGCGCGCAAAACCTTACCGACCACGTCGCGGCGGTTTTTGCGGCTGTTTTCCATCGCCTTGCGCAGCGTTTCGTAGCGGTTGGGATGAAGGTTTTGAAACGACAAATCCTGCAATTCCTGATACGCGTTGTTCAAGCCGATGCGGTTGGCGATTTGTGCATAGATTTCAAGGGTTTCTTTGGCGATGCGGCGGCGTTTTTCGGGGCGCATCGAGCCGAGTGTGCGCATATTGTGGAGGCGGTCGGCCAGTTTGACCACAATCACGCGCACGTCTTTGGTCATGGCCAGAATCAGCTTGCGGAAGCTTTCCGCCTGATGTTCGGCCTGATCGTCGAATTTGAGTTTTTCCAGCTTGGAGAGGCCGTCCACCATTTCGGCAACAGTTTCGCCGAACTGCGCCGCCATTTCCAGCTTCGACACACCTGTGTCTTCCAATACGTCGTGCATCACGCCGGCGCACAACCCCTGTATGTCCATATGCCATACCGCCAGTTGCGCGGCAACGGCGAGCGGGTGGGTGATGTAGGGTTCGCCGCTTTTGCGCGTCTGCCCGTCGTGGGCATGAAACGCGAAAGCAACGGCTTTTTCAAGCTGTTCCTTTTCTTCGCCGCTGAGATATGAAGCAGTGCGGAACAAAACCGCGCGCGCTTCGGCGGTCAGCAGATCGTAAGGTACGGTGGCGGCGGGGGCGGACATTTTCAGACGGCCTCATCAGCAAGCGGCGTTATTTGCCGCGCTTGAGCAGTTCCGAACCGACTTGGCCTGCAGCGATTTCGCGCAGCGCGGTAACGGTCGGCTTGTCGTTGCGCACATCGTCAACCAGCGGCGCGTTGCCGTTTTCAAGCTGGCGCGCGCGGCGGGCGGCGATCAGGGTCAGGTCGAAATGGTTGGCGATTTTCGGAGTGCAGTCTTCGGTGGTAATACGGGCCATGTTTTGCTTTCTTTATAGAAAAATTTCGGAAAAGGTTATTGTCGCTGTTTTTTAAGAATTTTCCAACAGGCCGTCGAGAAACGCCTGCTGCGCCTGCCGTTTCAGACGGCCTGCTTTGATGATGTGGAGCAAATCGGCTTCGGCTCTGTCCAAATCGTCGTTGACGACGATAAAGTCGAAATGCGCCGCTTCGCCGATTTCGCGGCGGGCTTCGGCCAAACGGGTGGCAATAGCGTCCGCGCTGTCGGTACCCCGCCCTTTCAGACGGCCTGCAAGGATTTCCAGCGAGGGCGGCAGAATGAAAATGCTGCACGCCTCGGGCAAAACGTTCCGCACCTGTTCTGCCCCCTGAACGTCGATTTCCAGAATCACGTCAAAGCCTTCGTTGCTCAGGCTTTCCACGCCCGCAATGCTCGTGCCGTAATAATTGCCGAACACATTGGCGTGTTCTAAAAAAGCCTTTTTACTAATGAGCGATTCAAATTCTTCTTTGGGAACAAAATGATAGTGAACCCCATGCTCTTCACCCTCGCGCGGGGCGCGGGTGGTGTGGGAAATGGAAACGCGCAAATCGGCGTTGTTTTTCAAAAGCCGCGACACCAGCGTGGTTTTACCCGTGCCCGAAGCGGCGGAAATGATGAAAATATTGCCTTTTTTCTTGCTTTGCATGATGCGGCTTGCCTGTCGGAAATTTTAACCAATTATAACACAGCGAATCCGCTTTTTCTAAGTTCGGACGGCCTACTCACGCACGCCCAAAAGCGCAACAGCATGACGGCAAACCCTTTTTCAGACGGCCTCATGTCCCGCCCCGCGCAAGCGAATCTGTAAATTTGGGATAACTTTGTTACAATAAGGGCTTTGATTATCCGAATACGGGGAACACATCATGCTGATTCATCCTGAAGTGATGGACGTCAACGCACTCGCGGCCAAAATCCGCAAAATCGAAAACTGGCCGGAAAAAGGCATTCTTTTCCACGACATCACACCCGTTTTGCAGAGCGCCGAATACTTCCGACTGCTGATTGATTTGATGGTGTACCGCTACATGGGGCAGAAAATCGACACCGTCGCCGGCCTCGACGCACGCGGCTTCATCATCGGCGCCGCGCTGGCCTACCAGCTCAACGTCGGCTTCGTGCCCATCCGCAAAAAAGGCAAACTGCCGTTTGACACACTCTCGCAAAGCTACGCGCTCGAATACGGCGAAGCCGCCGTCGAAATCCACACCGACGCCGTCAAACCCGGCAGCCGCGTCCTGCTCGTTGACGACCTCGTCGCCACCGGCGGCACCATGCTCGCCGGCGTCGAACTGCTGCGCAAACTCGGCGCCGAAGTCGTCGAAGCCGCCGCCATCCTCGAATTTACCGACCTGCCCGGCGGCGCCAAAATCCGCGCAAGCGGCGTACCGCTGTTTAGCTTGTGCCAAAACGAAGGCTGTATGTAGGTTTTGAATATTTGAAACCGAGGCCGCCTGAAAACCATTTACCCGGTTTTCAGACGGCCTCAACCTTGTGCATGAATAATCTTAAACCGACTGTTCAGACAGCCTTTCCTTCCCCAACACCCGTTCCTTAAATTCTTCTCCGCTTATCATGCCCAATCTTTGCGCGGCCACTTTAAAAAACAGTTTCCGCCCCCAAAGTTCCCTATCGCCGATGACAAACACCCACTGCTTGGCGCGGGTCAAAGCAACGTTGAGCAGATTGGGTTTGCCCGCCGCCCAATCCGCCGCGCCTCCGGTTTTCCGATCGCAACCGAGCACCAGCCACACCGCCTTTTCTTCCTTGCCCTGAAACGTATGCACCGTACCGATATTGGCGTTGCACCATTTTTTCAGTTCACCTTTGCGGCTGAAACCGACCCGCCCGACAATTTGCTCTATCACCTTATTTTTAATCTGCTTAAACGGCGTAATGATATACAAATCGGGCAGGCTGTTTTCGCGTTTCACCATCAGATCCAGCATTTCGATCACCAAATCTGCCTGTTCCTGCACAAACTGGCGCGGTTTGGCTTCGCCCGCCACCTGCACCCAACTGCTCGGCCCTAAGTGGAAGGCCGCAGTTTCAGGCTGTCTTTTGGGCAATTCGGGGGAGGGATTGAAAAATATCATTTTGTTTTCGTAAGCGATGGCGTTGGCAATGCCGAACATCGGCTCGACGCAGCGGCGATGGACGCGCAGCGGGCTGCCGATCCACGTTTCCACGCTGCCCTGCAACACGTTTTTTCAGACGGTCCCAGACAACGGGCTGCATTCAAGGCCGTCTGAAACAGCGCTCCCCCAAGCACCCTGCCCTCCCCGCCGCTGTCATTATTTTTTCAGACGGCCTCTCCCCCAATCCCGCCAATCTGCCCTAAAACCCCACCTTTTCCAACCGCCCGTTCCACTCATGAAAACCCCGCGCCTGTTCCTTTCCCTGTCCGCCATCGGCATCATTGTCGGACTGGTCGGCATCTGCCTGTCGCAACTGCTGCATTTCGTCCAATACCACACGTTCGGCTGCGGGCTGGACGGAGGGGAAATTCCGTTCTGCATCGGCGTGGAACAGGCCCCGTTGTGGCGGCGGTTTGCCGTCGTGATGCTGTGCAGCGCGGTGGCCGGGTGCGGCTGGTTTGCGCTCAAACGTTACGGCAGGCCGCTGGTCGGGATTAAGGCTTTGCTCGCCAAACCGCTGGAGGGGCTGCCGTTCAAAGAAACAGTGTGCCATGCGCTGTTGCAGATTGTCACCGTGGGTTTGGGTTCGCCGCTGGGCAGGGAGGTGGCGCCGCGCGAGATGAGCGCCGCGTTTGCTTCGCTGTGGGTGCACCGTTTCGGGTTAGACGCCGACGAGGCCAAACTGCTGCTGGCCTGCGCGTCGGGCGCGGGTTTGGCGGCGGTGTACAACGTGCCGATGGCGGGCGTGCTGTTTACGCTGGAAGTGATGCTGTGCGCCTGGGACAAAAAATCGGTGGCGGCGGCGCTGCCGGCTTCGGTAACAGCCACGGCGGTGGCGCGCTACGGCTTGGGCGATGCGGTGCAATACCATCTGCCGCAGGCGTTTCTCAATACGCCGCTGCTGGTTTGGTCGGCGCTGGCGGGGCCGCCGGTCGGCGCGGTGGCGACGGTGTTTGTGCGCTCCACCAAACACCTGCCGTTTCTACCGCGCGACAACGCCCGCATCGGCAAGGCGGGCAACCAGCTCGGTTTTGCGGGTATGCTCGACGGCAGCGGCGGGCCGGCGCTGTTTGCCGCCAAATAGCTGGCCGTTCTGCTCGCGCTCGCGGCGCCTACGGCGGCCTGATTACGCCCTCGATGATAATGGGCAGTATGACCGCCGTTGCCGCCGCCGCGCTGAGGAACCGCTTCCTGCCCGCGCTCTCCGCCGAAGCCGCCGCCATAGCCATGCTGGCCAAACTGAGCAAGGGCGAGCTGAAGCCCGATTTCAGCTACGACCAGTCGCTGTTTACCGGCATTTACGAAGACCGCTACCGCGATGCCTACCGCTGCATCTACGAAGCCGCCGGCGTCGCGCGCGAAGACAAGGCCGCACGCCGGCGCCTGACCGAAGAAAACCTGACGTTTTACGGCGCACCGCACGCGGCCTTTATTTTCATACCCGATACGGGCGACAACGTCGATGTGGTGATGGACGCGGGAATGTTTATCCAAACCTTTATGCTCACCCTCGCAGACCGCGGCTTCGGCAGCGTACCGCAACTGATCTGCGCGTTTTTCCCCAATACCGTGCGCGAAATCTTGGGCATACCTGCCAACCACAAGCTGCTGCTCGACATTTCATTCGGCCACCCGGATGCAAATGCCAAATCAATACTGTCCGCACCCTGCGCGCGGATTTAGGCGAATTTGTGAAGTTCCACGATTGAATTTGGGAAGGTTTGCTTCATGCAGGCCGTCTGAAAAAACCAAATACCTGTCTGAAAACTATGCTTCAGACAGGTATTTGGTTTACTCAGGCAACCAACCGTTGCTTATGAATTATACCGGTATCCAGCGCCCAAGTAAATTGACATAGGCACTGCCAGTGCTACCACGGCCAATGCCTCTTCCGAAACTGCCTCTGAATTTTCAGCCATACGTCCGGAGGAGGATCCCGCAACCAACCACCGGCAACCTGCTTCAATTCTGAATAATTCAATTCTTTTTGACAATCAGACCGCAGTTATTATAGAAAATGAGCAATTTTCAGTTATCAGGTGAGTATGATAATCACTCAATTTATCCATATTTGAAAAATCAAGAATGCGATTAAGCCAATACTTCTAACATATACACACATCTTACACTTGTGGAATTAAGTTAAAAACATTTAAACAGCCTATGAAATCAATGTTCCTAGGCTGTTTTTTGCTTAAAACGCAGTTAAGTCTATTAGAATGGTAGCCCCTATTCAATCATCTTCTATACCACTTTTTCTACATCGTCATGCTTTCTAAATTTTTAGCGAATTACTTTAAGGCAAATTTTTTCCACTTACGAATTTTGGTTCTGAATGTCCCGAAAGGAGCTACAGTATTAATATGAATAAACTTATAAACTTCCCAGACCGCATTCTTGGTTGCCCCATCAGCCCATTTGCGCATATGAGGTTTGAATAAGACCTCTTCCCCCATTAAATCAATCATATTACATACAGCATACACATTGTCACTGAGTCGAGCTGTGAGTTCTTTAATTGTTAAACCAGCATAGGTGTCCGTAAAATACTGATAGAGCTCCCCAAGTTGATTCCACTTAAAGGTTTCAGTAGGTGTTTTAACCTCTAAACCACTCAATTCATCTGATTCCCATTTTAATATTAGAGTAGTCCATCCAACCTGATATGCTAGATTCTCCGCCGGTGTCCTATCAACTTCATCAATTCTTACATCCTTCAAATCTTCGGGAATTTCATCGAATTCAGCAATATACTTTTTATATGATTTTAATACTTCTTCCTTAAGTTCATCTTTATCTGCATATGTTCTCATTGTTTTCCCTCCCTTGATTCAATCAAATTCATTGTACCATAATTATTACTCTTTTTCTTAGAAAACATGGCTTTTACAAATAATTTAAAAGTTCTAAAATGAAGTTAGCCACTTAAAGTGCATGAAAAAACACCTCTATGTTATACTTGTAGTCGACGAAAACCCAAGAACAGAACATAGAGATGCAAGACTATTATACATCAAAAGGCAAGCACTTGACAATAGCGGACCGCCGTTTAATTGAACGTTGGAAACAAGAAGGCAAATCTAATCGTGAAATTGCTGCTCTCCTAGGCAAGGCTCCACAAACAATAAACAATGACATTAAGCATGGTCTGGTTCTCCAACAAGTGCGTCAGGGGAAGTTTGAGAAGATTTATCGGGCAGATAGGGCTCAGGACATCTATGAGACTAACCGAAAGAACTGCCGTAAACCTGTCAGTCTCACCAATGGAGGTTATCACATGAAACTTTTTCTAACATCCATAACTCGACTCCTTTTGTTTTGGATAGAGGATATAAACAAGCCCTAGATCATTCAGAATAATATCTATACTTTTGAGTAAATTTGTATCAATTTTATTTTTAAATAGTTTTGCATTGTCGATATATTCTTTAATAGCTAACTTTAAATCTAACTTTGTTGATGATTGTACAGTATTTCCACTAACTTCTAAAATATATAATGATAGGCAACCGATTAAATTATTATTTATTCTATTTGCCTTGTCTCGACGAGCTTTTGAACCCTTAACCCTTATAGATCAGAGTTCCCACAGTCACAACCCCAATCGTAATACTGCCAATCAACACCGCCACAGTTTCTAAATCCTTGCTGTCTTCAAGATTAATCAGATGAAATTTTCCCCATTCAACAATACCTGTATTTCCCGAATCTGGATTCCATACTACGTTTGCACCTTCTATACGAGCTTGACCTTTATTAATTAATTCTTGAGCATTGTCTGTTATCTCAAGAACCCCTTTATACTCAGTCATAAATTTACCTCACATTTCTATAGAAAATTTACAGCAACCTTTATTGATAAAGACCAGATTTTTAAACTTTTCCAAAACTCCTGAACCCCCGATTTATCACTAACCACCATCACATATCGCATTTTGCAGTTTTGTTTTTACTGTCTAACTTCCAGCGCTTTTTCTAAATCTCGGAAATACTGCTTTTGTTGCTTTCTTAAATAAAGCCAGACAAATGGTGACAGGAGAGCATTTTTAACAGTGACATTTTCTGTGAAATCCAGAACTGTTTGCCCATCATGATAATCAAACCGTCCTAGCCAAGTGCCTTGGAGATTTTTGTTTTCAAACTCAAGTTCCCAGAGCTTGTACAAATCGACTTTGGTCACCTTAAAACTTGTCTGAATACCATTTTGGGTGTATTCAATAAACTGGTTATCATCTATCTTTTCAAATTGACCAAGGTCACTTCTCCAGGTTTGATTTGATAAGTCTGTTACAAGTTTCCAGACCTTATCAACGGGATAGGAAAAACTTGCTTTCCTACTGGATTTTACCATAAGTTCGCTCCTATTTTAAAAATAACTCTGTCGCTTCAATTGTCCGTTGATAAGACCGATTGTTTTCATGTTCGTTCTCCGATTAGAGTGATTGGGCGTGAATAACGGTTCAGTATAAATTTCCTATTTTATAAGCTTTTGCCTGTAAACTTCCACTCTATAGTGTATCGTTCTGTTGTTTTTTTGTTACCAAAATCAAATAAATCGCAATCATGATGAGAGAAATAATGGTAACTGGGTAACTTGCTTCAAAACCGTATTTCCCACCGTTAAGGTAGGCTTTATCTAAATGAAAACTGGTTTTTAACAAAGTTGTTGGCAGATCAAACCCACTGACAGTAATTCCCAGAACCGGTCCTAAAATGAAATTCCAACCAGCATGAAATCCAGCCACAATCCAAAGATTATCATGATAATAAAACATGAAACTAAATACAATAGCGATTAAAAAGGTATTGAAAATACTCAATATTGAAGCATTGGGGTTGTTGAGGTGTCCAATTGCAAAAATAAGCGAATTACCTAAAATTCCCATCAGAACCCCAAATTTCATAGTAATCTGCTCTTGAATCAGGGCTCTCAGCAAAAATTCTTCCATAAAACTCTGAACAGTAAAGCCAAGCAAGAGCAGCAGAAAGATGAATGGCAAAAACTGATTATTGTAAGCAGTGTTTAAACCGTTCAAAATGCATAAGTTAAAACCACATAATATTCATAAGGCACTTCCATACCGAAAATACCTTAATTACGTTACCGTTTCACAAAAGCGTTCTTACGACGTATAGACCACAAAACCACGTTAAAGTTTCAATAGCACACCTGTAGGTTGGGCATTCATGCCCAACCTACAAACTTTTCAGACAGCCTGTCAAACCGCCTCATCCCACCAAAACTTCGCCGTCGCGCCGCCGTCGATGAGAAAATCGCTGCCGGTCACATACGCGCTGCACGGGGTGAGCGGGTATTCCGCCAAATCGGCGATTTCATCGGGCGTACCGCCGCGGCCGGCGGGGAGTTCGGACAGCATTTTGCGATAGAAATTCTTGCGTTCGCCGTTTAATTCGTCGTTTGCCAGCGGCGTGTGGATAATGCCCGCGCTGATGCAGTTCACCCGCGCGCCGCGCCTGCCCCAGCGCACGGCTTCGGCCTGCGCGCGCAGGGCGTTGCCGCGTTTGGTGAGCTGGTAGGCGCGCAGGCTGTCGGTGGTGGCCTTGATAAACGACAGCTCGGGCAGCGTTTCGGCGGGCGCGGTGGCCAGCGCTTTGATGTGTTCCAACGACAGCGGTTCCAAGCGGTACAACGATTGCGAGCCGTTCACCACCGCCTTCGGCGATGACTTCGCCAAACGCTTCCAGCAGCATGGAAGTGCCGTACAGATCAACCTTGAAAATCGTCTGCGGCGCGGCCTGCGAAGGAGAAACGCCGGCGGCGGCAATCAGGATTTTCACCGCGCCCAAGCCTTGCGCCTGCGCAATCACGCGTGCGACGTCTTCACGGCCGGAGACATCGCAACGGGCGGCGTGCGCGTCAAACCCACTTCACGCAAAACCCGCGCCTGAGCTTCGGAGTTTTCCAATTTCAAATCCGCCAGCAACAGCGCCCGGCCTGCGGACACGCAGCGGGCAATAGCAACGCCGATGGCGCCTGCGCCGATCAGGACGACGACTTCGCGTTTCATTTCTGACTCTTTTGTGTGGATGGTTGCGGGTGGGGAAATTATACGTATGCGAGGAGGGACTGGAAAAAACAGGCCGTCTGAAAGAAGCAGATGCCTGTCTGATGCTTCGACTACGCTCAACACAAGCAACCGTCTTTCAGACAGGCATTTTTAATCATGAAAGCAGCCTCGCAGGTCGGGCATTCATGCCCGATGCCAACCGTAGCAGGCGACATAAAAGCCGGGACGGCATGCCCGACCCGAAACGCTTGATGCCTGGCAATACTGCCCCTCCCCGTGGGGGAGGGCCGGGGAGAAGGCAAACCGCTTGCCACTGTCAGTCGCGTTTCCCAAATCCAACCGCACGCCCCTCCCTAACCCTCTCCCGCGGGAGAAGGGACGGTTGTTTGAACAACCAAATATTTCAGACGGCGTCTCGACCGTTTTGATTTTCAGACGGCCTTATAACTGCTTGAGGCCGTCTGAAAATATTGTGTTTTCACAAGCCGGTTTAGGTTTACACCTCTGAAATTCATCCCCAAATCCTACCTACAAATCACAGCGGAGACTTTCAGACGGCCTTTTTGAGAAAAATTGTCGTTAAAGCAATATTATGGTATAAACCTTAGGCATTTTGCTCTAAACTCTAAAATGAAAAACCGAGAGGCTTTGATGACCCACACCACATCCCCCGTGCAGCCGCAAAATATGGATACGGCTGCTTTTTTGCGCCATATTGAGGAATCGTTTGCCCGCATTTTTTCAGACGGCCTCTGCCTGATGGAATACCTGCCCGAAGACAAATGGCTGGCGCTGAAACAGGCCGGGCTGTTGCTGCCGTTTTTGGACGAACAGCACGGCGGGCGCAAAGCCGATCAGTTTGAAATTCAAGAAGTTTTGCGCATCGCCGGCCATTACGGCGTGCCCGTCACCCTGCGCACAGGCATCGAGGGCGCGCTGGTGTTGCAGCCTTTGCAGGAATTCGGCAATCCGGCGCAAATCGCGCAGGGTTTGGATTTGATTTTCAACGGCGAAGGCGGCGGTTTGGCCGTTACCGAGCCGGAAACTTCGGGTGCGGCGATTGCGCGGGAGATGCAGTCGTTTTACGAATACCGTGATGCAAACACCGTTTATGTAAATGCGGCAAAATATTGGCAGGGCAACTCGCAAAGCGATTTTCTGCTGGTCGCGGCCAAAGAGCGCAAAAACGGCAAATTATCCAAAGTCATCAACCTCTTGCTCGTACCGAAACAATACATCCGCTACGAAGCGCTGAAATCTGAAGGCCTGCGCGCCGTACGCTATGCCGTCAACCGCATCGACGCCGAAATGCCTGCCGCGCAAGTGATGAAACTTTCCGAAAGCGACACCGCCGGCTTGCGCGCGTTCCAAAACATCTTTATCCGCAGCCGCCTGCAACTGGTCGGCATGACGCACGGCATCATGGAATACATCGTTGAAAACGCGGAAAAATTCGTCCGCCGCGACATCAAATTCGTCGAATACGAACGCCGCGAAATCCTGCGCCGTTACGCCGTGTCGAAAATCTTATACGGCTTTACCTGCAAACACGTTTCCCCCGATGCACCCGTCGCCCACCAACTGATGGAAGCCAACATCATCAAAACGCTGGCTACCGAATTTACCTACGACGCCGCGCAGATGCTGCAAAAACTGCTCGGCGCCAAAGGTTTCGAGCGCGGCCATCCCGCCAGCAACATCGCCATCGACTTCCGTCCGTTTACCATTTTCGAGGGGCCGAACGACATGCTGTATGCGGAAATTTACGACCAGTTTACCCGCGCCACCGCCGCCGAAAAAGAAGCGGGCGTGAAACTCGACAAATCCCAAACCCTACTCATGCGTTTGCAGTCCGACAACCGCTTCGGCACCGTCTCCCTGCCCGAACGCGCCCTGCCCGACGACATCGCCGCCTTCCTCTCCCGACACACCCTCGGCGGCGCCTGTCCGCTGGAAAAAGTGTTTATCGGCAAAGTCGTCGCCAAACTGTTTGCGTTTGTACAGGCCGAGGCCGACGACGCCGCGGCGTTTCTGCTCAAAAGCATCCGCAAAGATATTTTGGACTGCGCATACTGCTGAATCCGGCGATTAAGAAAGGCCGTCTGAAATCCGCTTGGATTTTCAGACGGCCTGTTCACATCCTTCAATACGCTGCCGGCGTCTCATCCGAAACCGGTTCATACACCGCGTCCGGCTCGCGTTGCTGTTCTTTCTTGGCTTTTTTCTTTTTCTCTTTTTCGTCGTCGCCATCAGGAATCGCTGCACGCACCACCGCACCCGTTCCCTTGACCACGACTTTGCCCGCCGTTACCACCGTTGTCGCCGCCAAATCGGCGACGGCGCCGACCACGCAGCCGCTCAAGCTGAAACACAAAACGGCGGCGGATAATACGTTCAAACTTTTCATCGTCATTTCCAAACTTAATGCCCGCAGCCGCAAGCGTCGTCGTGATTGTGGCCGCAGCCTGCGGCGGCTTCCTGCCAGGCATCGTCATCGCCGTCGAATTCTTCCACTTCGTCAAATTCGCCGTTTTCCACCATCGCCGCCAACTCTTCCAAACTCTCCGCCCCCTCGACCCAGAAACAGGGAATATCGGGCGGCGTATCGGGCGCGAGCAGCGCGACGGTGCCGTCGTGCCACGCAATCCAATAGCCGTTGGCGGTTTCGACAAAAACCGCTTCGGGGTGAATACTTTCGTTTTCGGTATTGACCAGCATACGCTCGGCAATTTCGGCTTGGAACGGCAAGGTTTTCATGATTGTGTGCTTTCAAATTAAAACAGCCGCTATTGTAATAGGCCGTCTGAAAAATCGGAAACGGAAATTGCGCCGTTTTTTTCAGACGGCCAAAACTTTATCAAACTGCATCGGAGCCGTTTTGCCGTTTTCGCCGTATGCTTATCCGCTTTCGGCAATTTTCCTCTATTAAAACCCTTATATTTAAAACAAGACCGTATGAAAAAGGGTTTTTCTTACGATAAATTGCGCCACTTGGATTTTTCAGACGGCCTCTGAAATGCGTATAATGCGGTTCTCTTTCTTCTTTCCAAAAAGCCGAATCATGACCGAATCCGTCCGCCTTCCCGCCGCTTCCCTCAAGCCTTCCACTGTTGCCCTGCCCGGCTCCAAAAGCATCAGCAACCGCACGCTGCTTTTGGCCGCCTTGTCCGACAATGTCTGCGAAATCCGTTCGCTGCTCAAATCCGACGATACCGACCGTATGCTCGAGGCTTTGGACAAACTCGGCGTGAACATCGAATTTTTGGAAACAGGCCGTCTGAAAGTGCACGGCACGGGCGGCGCGTTTCCCAACCGCGAAGCCGATCTGTTTCTCGGCAATGCGGGTACGGCGTTCCGCCCGTTAACGGCAGCACTGGCCGTACTCGGCGGCGATTACCACCTGCAC
This sequence comes from Neisseria chenwenguii, assembly GCF_002216145.1. Lineage (NCBI taxonomy): Bacteria > Pseudomonadati > Pseudomonadota > Betaproteobacteria > Neisseriales > Neisseriaceae > Neisseria > Neisseria chenwenguii. The sequence goes on along the minus strand of NZ_CP022278.1, from coordinate 1,975,818 downwards.
GGCGTACCGCGTATGCACGAGCGCCCCATCGGCGATTTGGTCGATGCGCTGCGCATTGCCGGTGCCGACATCGAATATTTGGGCAACGAAGGCTATCCGCCGCTGCGCATCAACGCGTTTACCGACAAAGGCGTGCGCACGATTCCGATTAAGGGCAATGTGTCGAGCCAGTTTCTGACCGCGCTTTTGATGGCGCTGCCGCTGACCGGCGAAGCATTTGAAATCCGCGTGGACGGCGAGCTGATTTCCAAGCCCTACATCGACATTACGCTGAAACTGATGGCACAGTTCGGTGTGAACGTCGGCAATGAAAACTACCGCGTGTTCAACATCCCCGCAGGTGCGCGTTATCATGCGCCGGAAGTGCTGCACGTCGAAGGCGATGCCTCCAGCGCGTCTTACTTCTTGGGCGCAGGTCTGATTTCCGGCGCGCCCATCCGCGTGACCGGCATCGGTTTGAACAGCATTCAGGGCGACGTGGCATTTGCGTGCGAATTGGAAAAAATCGGCGCAGATGTAGTTTGGGGCGAGAATTTCGTCGAAGTTTCCCGCCCTGCCGGCCGCGCCGTTTCGGCGTTTGATTTGGATGCCAACCACATTCCCGACGCGGCCATGACGCTCGCCATCGTCGCACTCGCCAGCGGCAAACCCTGTACGCTGCGCAACATCGGCTCGTGGCGCGTAAAAGAAACCGACCGCATCGCCGCGATGGCGGCCGAATTGCGCAAACTCGGCGCAGAAGTCGTGGAAGAACCCGAAGCCATCCACATCACCCCGCCCACCGGCCTCAATGCCGACGCGGTTATCGATACTTACGACGATCACCGCATGGCGATGTGTTTTTCGCTGGTTTCGCTGCTGGGCGTGCCCGTCATCATCAACGACCCGAAATGCACCTACAAAACTTTCCCGACGTATTTTGAAGTGTTTGCCTCGCTGACTGAGGCCGTCTGAAAAATCATCAACGCCGCGCAAAGCCAATGTTTACTGCGGGGAAAAGGAAAATCATGCGTTTTGTGTTAATATAACGAGCATCACTTTCCCAACCCCACATTAAAAAGGAAATCCAATGAAGAAACTCATGCTGACCGCCGTTTTCGCCTTTGCCGCCGCTTCCGCAGCAGCCGCAAGCTACGAAATCGACCCGACCCACACCAACGCGCGTTTCGCCATCGACCACTTCAACACTTCAACCAACGTCGGCGGCTTTTACGGTCTGACCGGTACCGTTGATTTCGACCAAGCCAAACGCAGCGGCAAAATCGACGTCAAAATCCCCGTTACTTCCCTGCAAACCGGTTCCGACCAGTTTACCCACCACCTGAAATCCGCCGATTTGTTCAACGCCGCTAAATTCCCGGAAATGCGCTTTGTTTCCACCAAATTCCATTTTGTCGGCAAAAAACTGACTTCCGTTGACGGCAACCTGACCCTGTTGGGCAAAACTGCGCCGGTCAAACTGAAAGCCGAAAAATTCAACTGCTACAACAGCCCGATAAAAAAAGTGGAAGTCTGCGGCGGCGACTTCACCACCACCATCGACCGCACCAAATGGGGCATGAACTACCTCGTGGACAGCGGTATGACCAAAAAAGTCAAACTCGACATCCAAATCGAAGCTGCGAAAAAGTAAGACCAAAAATGCAACAAAGGCCGTCTGAAAAACCCGTTTGCCGAGCGCAATCAAGGCTTTTCAGACGGCCTTTACATTTTCTTTGACGGCGTTCACACAAAAATCGGCATAATATGCGCGTCTGATTTCCCTCACACCATAGGAATAAAAATGAACGCTTTACTGAAAACCACCTTCCTCGGCCTCATCCTGAGTGCCGCCCTCACCGCCCAAGCGCAAACCCGCGCCGTTATCGACACCAATATGGGCAAAATCGAGCTCGCCCTCGATGAAAAAAGCGCGCCGAAAACCGTCGCCAACTTCGTCAGCTACGCCAACAAAGGTTTTTACGACAACACCGTTTTCCACCGCGTTATCGACAAATTCATGATTCAGGGCGGCGGCTTTACCGCCGATATGGCGCAAAAAGCCACCGGCAAACCCATCGCCAACGAAGCCGCCAACGGTCTGAAAAACACCGTCGGCACCATCGCCATGGCGCGTACCGGCAACCCGCACTCGGCAACCAGCCAGTTTTTCATCAATACCGCCGACAACGATTTCCTCAATTTCAAAAACGAAACGCCGCAGGGCTACGGCTATGCGGTATTCGGCAAAGTCACTTCCGGCATGGATGTCGTAAACAAAATCAGCAAAGTTCAGACGGCCACACACGGTTTCCACCAAAACGTGCCCGTTAAACCGGTTGTGATTCGTAAGGTGACAATTCTGCGCTGATTGGACTGTGCTATTAAACTGTTTTGCTATAGTGAATAAAATAAGAAAGATGCAAGGCGGCAAGCCGAAGACAGTACAGGCAGTACGGAACAGATGAACTTGGCGCTTCAGCGCCTTAGTGAATCGTTCTCTTTGAGCTCAGGCACAGCCAACGCTGTAGATATTTCTTATTGTAATTCACTATATAAACCATAAAAAAAGGCCGTCTGAAATTCAGACGGCCTTTTCTGTTTTACGCTGCTGCGGATTATTCGCCTTCAGGCGTGTCCAGCAGGGCTTTGATCGACAGGCGAACGCGGCCGCGGTCGTCAACTTCCAGAGCTTTAACCTTAACGGTTTGGCCGACTTTCAAATAGTCGTTAACGTCTTTCACGCGCTCATGGGCGATTTGGCTGATGTGTACCAAACCGTCTTTACCAGGCATTACGGAAACGATGGCGCCGACGTTGTTGTCCAAGATTTTCACCACAGTGCCTTCATAGACCTTGCCCACTTCCACTTCGGCGGTAATCTGCTCGATACGCGCTTTGGCGGCATCGCCCGCCTCTTGGGTTGTCGCGGCGATGGTGATGGTGCCGTCTTCGGCGATATTGATTTCCGTGCCGGTTTCGGAAGTGATGGCGCGGATAGTTTCGCCGCCTTTACCGATGACGTCACGGATCTTATCTTGGTTGATTTTCATGGTAAACAGGCGCGGTGCGTGTTGCGACAGCTCTTGCGGGCCGGCAACGGCAGCCTGCATCTGGGTCAGAATGTGCAGACGCGCTTCTTTGGCCTGATCAAGCGCGATGCGCATGATGTCTTTGGTGATACCTTGGATTTTGATGTCCATCTGCAAGGCGGTAACGCCTTCGGTGGTGCCTGCCACTTTGAAGTCCATGTCGCCCAAGTGGTCTTCGTCGCCCAAAATGTCGGTCAGGACGGCGAATTTGTTGTTGTCCAAAATCAGGCCCATTGCAATGCCGGCAACGTGCGCTTTCAGCGGCACACCCGCTGAAAGCAGGCTCAGACAGCCGCCGCAGACGGAAGCCATGGAAGAAGAGCCGTTGGATTCGGTAATTTCGGAAACCACACGCATGGTGTAGCTGAAATCTTCAGGTTTGGGCAAAACGGCCAACAGCGCGCGTTTGGCCAAGCGTCCGTGGCCGATTTCGCGGCGTTTCGGCGCACCCATGCGGCCGCATTCGCCGGTTGAGTACGGCGGGAAATTGTAGTGCAGCATAAAGCGGTCGGTATATTCGCCGCTCAAAGCGTCGATAATCTGCTCGTCGCGCGAAGTGCCCAAAGTGGCCACAGCCAATGCCTGGGTTTCGCCGCGGGTAAACAGCGCCGAACCGTGGGTGCGCGGCAGCACGCCGGTTTGGATGTTGATCGGGCGGACGGTGCGGGTATCGCGGCCGTCGATGCGCGGCTGGCCGTTCAAAATCTGACCGCGCACAACATCGGCTTCCAGATGTTTGAAAATGCCTTTGATTTCATTGGCCGTCAGCGTGTCGGTTTCTTCGGTAATCAACGCCTCTTTCACGGCCGCCCATGCTTCGTCGAGCTTGGCGGTACGCGCCTGTTTCTGACGGATTTTGAACGCTTCGGCGATGGTTTCACCGGCGATTTCGCGTACTTTGGCCACCAATTCTTCGTTGGATTCCGGCGCTTTCCAGTCCCAAACTTCGGGGTTTACTTCGTCGGCAAACTCGTTAATCGCCTGAATCGCCGCCTGCATTTCGTCATGACCAAACACCACCGCACCCAGCATGACATCTTCGGGCAGGATGTCGGCTTCGGATTCGACCATCAAAACCGCTTTGGCCGTACCCGCAACCACCAAGTCCAGTTTGGACTTCGCCAACTGCGCTTTGGTCGGGTTCAATACATACATACCGTTCACATAACCCACGCGCGCCGCGCCGATCGGGCCGGCAAAAGGCACACCGCTCAACACTAGCGCGGCGGACGCGCCCAGCATGGCGGGGATGTCGGAGTCAATCTCGGGATCAACGGAAACCACCATTGCCACAATTTGGATGTCGTGGTAGAAACCTTCGGGGAACAGCGGACGGATCGGACGGTCGATCAGGCGGCTGGTGAGGATCTCTTTCTCGCTCTGTTTGCCCTCGCGTTTGAAGAAACCGCCGGGGATTTTGCCTGCGGCGTAAGTGCGCTCCAGATAATCCACGGTCAGCGGGAAGAAGTCTTGTCCTTCTTTCACGTCTTTATTGGCGGTTACAGCGACCAAAACAACGGTGTCTCCCATAGATACTTTTACCGCCGCAGCGGCTTGACGGGCGATTTCGCCGGTTTCCAGCGTTACGGTCTGACCGCCGTATTGGAAGGTTTTAACGTGTTTGTTAAACATTTGGTTCCTTTCGCAAAACCGCACCGCTAAAACACTAACCATGCAGACTTTTTGCAAAATCCGCATGGCTAGGGTTTCAGACAGATGCGGCAGGTTGGTTGTTGGACAGTTTTTCAGACGGCCTCTTACCTCTTCTTGGCCGACATGTGATTATAGCGGGAAAATGCGGCAAAATCTATCCGCGCAGCAGGCTTCTTTATTAGCCGAAAGCCGTCTGAAAACCCTATTTTTCAGACGGCCTTTGATTGTTTGTTACAGCTTATTTCGTCAACAATTCCAATGCCTCGCAGTATTTTTTAACTGTTTTTTCAATCACATCCTGCGGCACTTTCGGTGCGGGCGGCTGTTTGTCCCAACCGCTTTGCTCCAACCAGTCGCGCACAAACTGTTTGTCGAACGACGGCGGATTGCTACCGATGCGGTATTGGTCTGCCGGCCAGAAACGGCTGGAATCGGGGGTCAAAACTTCGTCCATCAGCGTCAGTGTGCCGTTTTCATCGAGGCCGAACTCGAATTTGGTGTCGCAGATAATGATGCCGCGCGATTTGGCGTATTCGGCCGCTTCGGTGTAAAGCTGAATGGATTTGGCGCGCACTTCCGCCGCCAGCGCTTTGCCGATGATTTGTTCGCAGGCTTCAAAGCTGATGTTTTCGTCGTGGCCGCCGACTTCGGCTTTGGTTGACGGGGTAAAAATCACGTCGGGAAGCTGCTGCGCTTCTTTCATGTCCTCGGGCAGCTTGATGCCGCAAACGGCGCCTGTTTTCTGATAATCCTTCCAACCGCTGCCCGCAAGATAGCCGCGCACAATGGCCTCAACTTTTACCGGCGTGAGCTTTTTCGCCACGACGGCGCGTTTTTCCAAAGCGTGCGCTTCAGCTTTGGGCAACACGTCGTAAACCGTATTGCCGATAAAATGGTTGGGCATGATGTGTGCCAGTTTTTGAAACCAGAAATTGGAAATCTGCGTCAGAATTTCGCCTTTGCCCGGAATCGGGTCGTCCAAAATCACGTCAAACGCCGACAGGCGGTCGGAAGCGACCATCAGCATCCGTTTATCGTCAATTTCATACAGATCGCGCACTTTGCCCGAATAGATTTTTTTGAGGCTGATTGCTGACATGACAGATTTCTCTTTTGTAGGATTGGAAAGGCGTTATTTTAGCCGAATTCGTTAGGCCGCAAAAAGGCCGTCTGAAAAATTTTTCAAACGGCCTCTACGGTTTAAAAGCAATGCTTTAAATCCAAATCCTTAGCAAACGGCAACTTGTGCCTGATCTTGGATTTGATCCAGAGCCAGCGATGCGCCTATGCCTTTGACTTCGTAAGACGAGCCGTCGGCGAATTTGAAGCTTTCGATTTGGTTGTTGCTGCCGGCAAACCAGTCGCCGACCAAGATGCTGTCGCTGCTGTTGCAGAATGTGATGCTCAAATCGTCGCCCTCTTTGGTCAGAATCACATCGGATGCGCAGATGCCTTCGCCAAATACCAACGTATCGCAACCGCCGTTGTCTTCAATGATGTCGTAACCGTAGCCCTGTCCGAAGAAATAGGTATCGTCACCTGCGCCGCCGATTAATACGTCGTTGCCGATGCCGCCGTCGAGGTAGTCGTTACCGTCTTTACCGACCAGGCAGTCGTCGCCGGCCAAGCCGTAGAGCTTGTTATCGCCGCCGTTACCGTTGATGGTGTTGTTCAGGCTGTTACCGGTACCGTCCAAGTTGGAATAGCCCATCAAAATCAGGTCTTCGACGTTGTCGGTCAGGGTGTAGCTGATTTCGCTGAGGACGGTATCATGACCGGCATTCAGGTTGCCGAATTCGCGTACTTCGTCGCCTTTGTCGTCAACGTAATAAATGTCGTTTCCGTCGCCGCCCAGCATAATATCTGCGCCGGTACCGCCGTTGAGGTAGTCGTTGCCGTTACCGCCTTGCAGGTAGTCTTTACCGCCCTGCCCGTAGATGGTGTCGCCGTTATCATCGCCTTTGAGCGTATCGTTGCCCTCACCGCCGTAAATCACGTCAGCACCTGCACCGCCGTTGATGATGTCTTCGTTGGGCGTACCGTAGATGGTGTCTTTTTTGGCTGTACCGTCGGTACGGGATTTGCCGTCTTCACCGGGAACGGCATGGATGATGTTGCCGGGATTTTTATCTATGCCGCCGAAGCTGTTGTTCTGGTTGCCGTCGTCGATGCAGTCGTCACAACCGCCTTTATCGTCCGGTTTGAGCTCAGGTTTAGGTTCGGGTTTTGGATCGGGTTTAGGTTCCGGTTTTGGATTAGGTTGGGGTTCCGGCTTCGGTTCCGGTTTGGGGCACCATGGTTCGGGATTTGGTTTGGGTTTGGGACACCATGCGTCGTCTTTCGGCCATGGCTGGAATTTTGGTGGACAAGGAATGTATTTGGGGAAGCAGTCGCCCCAGCCGCCTTTTCCGTGCCCCCAGCCGTGTTTGCCGCCACCCCAGCCATGGCTGCCGTGGCCGTAACCGCCGCCGAAAGGCGGCTTGCAATAAGCAGCATAGCCGCCTGAAACAAAGCCTTTACTATAATATGTCATAATAATCACTCCCAGTATTGTTGTAGATAAAGGCCGGAATCGTCTGAGTCATCAAAGACTGTTGCCTACTGTTGCAGGCAACAAACCGACAGACGCTGAAACCAAACCGGCGCAACTATTCTATTGCCATTATTCTTTATGGTTACCCAATACGGCTAAACGGTATAAAATCAAGACAAGCGGAAGAAGGCTAACCTATATGACTATTTACTACCACCCTATCATGATATTTATAATTTTTCATGATATTTTTTAAATAAAACAATATATATCAACAAATTATAGAATATGGTCATTTTCTTTTACTCCCTTGCATAACAAATTTTGGTAATACGAACTGTGCAAATGAAAAAAAATTATCAAAATTTTAAATTAACCAAGAATTAACGATACATCCTGACAATTAACAAAATTTTAAAATTTTAATGCCAAAGACATATTAATATATCTAAAATGCGTAAGGATAAATATTCAAACAATGAAATATCATTATTTATACTGATTATCCGATTTCATTTCAAATTACCTATTTTTCCCTTTTTTACAACAAATTCCGTAAAAAAAGCCGTCTGAAAATTGAAAAGAAGAGGTTCTTTGTCAATTTTCAGACGGCCTTTTTTACGGACAACCTCCGTTAGGCCAATACGACCTCGTTTGCCAAATCGTCAGGATAATCTCTGCCGCCAACGCGCGGAAAGAGTGCACTCAACAGCGCATCCGCTTCTTCCAAACCCTGCTGCAAGCCCTCGGGGTAGCGACCGTTGCTGAACGCATCGCTGACGGTGCGGCAGATGTTCTGCCATTCTTCCTGCGGCACTTTACGACTGATGCCGCGGTCGGCGACGATCTCCACCGCGCGGTCGGCAAACGACACATAGACCAACACGCCGCAGTTGTGTTCCGTATCCCACACTCCCAGTTCGCCGAACCATTGCAACGCGCGCTGATGCGGTGTGATGCCCGCCAAAACGGCGGCGCTGTCAAAGCGCGCTTCCACTACAAAGCGAATCTGTCCTGCATGTTTGCGCTCTGATTCCGCGATTTTACGGCTGATGTTTTGCAGCGCGGCCGTCGGAAAAAACTGCTCCACCCGCCAGCGCGGGTATTGCCAATGTTTCCATAAGCGTTTGAATTTATTCTGTTCCATTACCAACTCCCTGATGCACCGCCGCCGCCGAAGCTGCCGCCTCCGCCACTGAATCCGCCGCCACTACTGTTCCAGCCGCCCGGACTTCCGCCGCCGAAACCGCCGTTGCCGCCGCCCGAGACAAACGCACCTAGACTAAAGAAGAATAAGGCCAGCATCGCGCCGATAAATCCGACAACCAGCGCGATGCCAAACGACCAACCGAACAGCAGCGCCGCCAGAAAGGTAAGTCCGCCCGTTATCCCACTCCCCGCAAAAAGCCCGAACAGCCTGACCAACAGACTGCCCGCAATCAGCGGTACAAACAGCAGCACAAGAAAACTGTCTCCGCCCGTATCCGTATTTTCGGTTTGTCGCGTTTCAGGCAGTTTCTCGCCCGCAATCAATTTTTCAATCTGAACCACTGCCGCCGCGATGCCCTCGTCGGTCTTGCCCTCGCGCAGCTTGGGCGCGAGTACGTCCTGCAAAATCCGTTTCGCGTACACATCGGGAATCGCGCCCTCCAAACCGCGTCCGACCGCCAGATGGGTTTTACGCTCGTCGCGCACCAAAAGCAGCAGCACGCCGTCGTTCACATCCTTGCGCCCGAGCTGCCACGCCTCCATCACTCTGGCCGAATACTCAAACGGCGTCTCCGACCCGATCGACGGCACGGTCAGCACGACAATCTGGCTGCCTTTGTCGCGGCTGTATTGCAGCAGGTGCGCGTTTAAAGTCTCGCGCTCCGTGCTGCTCATCATCTGCGCCGTATCCATCACCGGCGCCGTCAGCGACGGCACGGCGGTTTCGACGGCAAACAGCAGGCTGCTCATCAGCATCAGCAGCGCAAACGCGGTTTTACGCAAAATATCGGGCATGGTTTTTCCTTTGTTTTGGGTGCGGGGACGGTTTTTCAGACGGTATTTGAGATCGTTGATGCGTAGGGTGGGCAACCCCACCATTTTGATGCCGCCTGAAACTTCAACCTGCCGTCTGAAAATTTTGAATAAATGGTGGGTTTACACCCACCCTACGCATCTTCAGCATCGTCAGTGGCAGTAGATGCGGTTAGCGCGTTTTTTTGCGCGTAACCGCACGCAAGCACAATGGAACCGGTGTTCGTACGATTACGCCGCTTGTGACGGCTAATCGTACCTACGGCCTGTTTTTCAGACGGCCCCAAATGTTGAAGCATTGAAGTGTAGGGTGGGTGTGAACCCACCCTACACTTCATTTTCAGACAGCCTCTGACCTTTCAGGCCGTCTGAAAATCAAAACTCGACCTTAGGCGCGCCGGAAACAGCTTTTTCGTTTTCCACGCTGAAGTTCGCCCGCGGTTCCATACCGAAGATTTTGGCGGTAATGTTTTGCGGAAACTGGCGCAGCGTGGTGTTATAAGTCTGCACCGACTTAATATAGTTGTTGCGCGCCATTGTGATGCGGTTTTCCGTACCCTCGAGCTGCGCCTGCAAATCGCGGAAGTTTTGGTCGGCTTTGAGCTGCGGATAGTTTTCCGACACCACCAAAAGGCGCGACAGCGCGCCGCTCAATTCGCCCTGCGCCTGCTGGAACTGCTTGATTTTCTCAGGATTCGCCGCGTCTTCCGCAGTCAATTGCACGCTGCCGACTTTACTGCGCGCCGCGGTCACTTCGGTCAGCACCTTTTCTTCGTGTTTCGCATAACCTTTCACCGTATTGACCAAATTCGGAATCAAATCGGCACGCCGCTGATACTGGTTCAACACTTCCGACCAAGCCGCATTCGCCGCCTCGTCCTGCGCCTGCATGGTGTTGTAGCCGCAGCCGCTCAAGGCAAACATCGAAGTCATCACGGCCAATACGGCCAACCATTTTTTAAACATCGCTTACTCCGTTTATCAGATAAGTTTGGGAAATATTTTTTCAGACGGCCTACTTTGACTTAGTAGGCCGTCTGAAAAATCAGTTCCGAGTATAGTGTAAAAATTCCCGCCGGTAAGCAGAATCTGCCAAACAAAGCATTTTTCCGATAATCGGCGGGTGCGATTTGCTCTATAATGGTTTTTGATAAAACCATTTCACTTTTGCAAGACTAAGGAGAACCCCATGCGCATCTTACTGACCGGCTCGAAAGGCCAACTGGCACGCTGCTTCCGCGACCGCCTGCCCGATTCGTGGGAACTCATCGCCACCGATTCCGCCTCGCTCGACATTACCGACCAAGATGCCGTGCAAACGATGGTGCAAAACTTCCAGCCCGACGCCATCGTCAACACCGCCGCCTACACCGCCGTTGACAAAGCCGAGAGCGACGACAAAGCCGCTTTTGCCGTCAACGCCGCCGCCGTGCGCAATCTTGCCGCCGCCGCGGCTGCCGCCCAAGCGCGGTTTATCCATGTTTCCACCGATTATGTGTTTGACGGAAAAGGTAAAACGCCCTACCGCGAAAGCGACCCCGTCAACCCGCAAAGCGTGTACGGCAAATCCAAAGCCGCCGGCGAACTTTTGGCACTGGCCGAATACACCGAAACCGTCGTCATCCGCACCTCATGGCTGTTTAGCGAATACGGCAATAATTTCGTCAAAACCATGATGCGTCTGGCGGGCGAACGAGACACGCTTTCCGTCGTCGCCGACCAAACGGGCACACCCACCTACGCCGGCGACCTCGCCGACGCCGTCATCGCCGTCTTGCGCAGCCCCGAGCCCCTGCGCGGCATTTTCCACTACGCCGGCGGCGAATCCGCGACGTGGTGCGAATTTGCCCAAACCGTTTTTCAGACGGCCGCCAAACAGATCGACGGCTTCAAATCGCCCGAAGTCAAAGGCATCACCACCGCCGAATACCCCGCCCCCGCGCCGCGCCCGCAATACAGCATTTTAGACTGCCGCAAAATCGAATCCGTCGCCGGCGCGTGCCCGTCGGACTGGCGCAAAGCGCTGGCCGACATTATTACCAAACTGGATTAAGAAAGGCCGTCTGAAAACATGATACAGAAACCGATTGCCCCCGTTACCCTTCGTCTGAACGGCATCCGCCTCGAGCCGCTGACGGGCGCGCATGAAACGGGCTTGGGCGAAGCGGCGTCCGACGGTCAGCTTTGGGATACCTGCTACACCGCCATCCCCCGCCCCGAAGAAGCCGCCGACTATATCCGCCTCGCGCTGGAAACGCCCGACCGCACGGCATTTGCCGTTATCGACGAAGCAAGCGGCAAAGTCATCGGCAGCACCAGTTACTATAATGTTCTGCTGCCCGAGCGCCGCTTTGAAATCGGCTACACTTGGTACGGCCAAAGCCATTGGCGCACCGCCGTCAACACCACCTGCAAATATCTGCTGCTGTGCCATGCGTTTGATACGCTCGGTTTCCAAACCGCAGGCTGGTGCACCGATATTCTCAACAAGCGCTCGCAGCGCGCCATCGAGCGGCTGGGCGCGAAAAAAGACGGCGTTATCCGCGGCGACAGACTGCGCGGCGACGGCAGCGTCCGCGATTCGGTGGTGTACAGCATGATCCGCAGCGAATGGCCGCAGGCCAAAGCCGCACTGGAAAGCAAACTCGGCTTAGCTTAAACCGTCCGCCCCTTGTTTTTTCCGCCCGATACGCCACATAGCCATTACAGCCGCCCGATACGCCGCACCACAAAAGGCCGTCTGAAAACCCGTTTCCCATCGGGAAACCAACTTTCAGACGGCCTCAACCGCAAGGAAAACCCCGCCATGCAAAACATCCGCGATTACGTCCGCCAAACCGCAAGCGCCGCCAAAACCGCGTTTTACGCCGTTTCCACCGCTTCCGCCGCACAGAAAAACGCCGCCCTTCTGCGCACCGCCGAACTCATCAAACAACACGCCGCCGACATCCTCGCCGCCAATGCGCAGGATATGCAGCAGGCCGAGCAAAAAGGACTGGAACCCGCCCTGCTCGAGCGTTTGAAACTTACCGAAAACACCGTCGAAGCCATGTGCGAAGGCTTGCGCCAAATCGCCGCCCTGCCCGACCCCGTCGGCGAAATGGACGAATTCCGCATCCGCCCCAACGGCCTGCAAATCGGCAAAATGCGCGTGCCGCTCGGTGTCATCGGCATCATTTACGAATCGCGCCCCAACGTTACCGTTGACGCGGCGGCTCTGTGCCTGAAATCGGGCAATGCCTGCGTCTTGCGCGGCGGCAGCGAGGCGTTCCGCAGCAATATGGCCATTGCCAAACTCATCACCCAAGCCCTTCGGGAAAACGGTCTGCCCGCCGCCGCCGTGAGCCTGATTAAAAACACCGACCGCGAAAGCGTCGGCGCCATGCTGCAAAGCCCCGAACTCATCGACGTCATCATCCCGCGCGGCGGCAAATCGCTGGTTGCGCGCATCGCCGCCGAAGCGCGCGTTCCCGTGATCAAACATCTCGACGGCATCTGCCACGTTTACATCGATCAAGCCGCCGACACCGAAAAAGCCCTCAACATCGCCATCAACGCCAAGACCTCGCGCTACGGCACCTGCAACACCATGGAAACCCTGCTCGTTCACGAAAAACGCGCCGCCGAAATCCTGCCCCTGCTCGCCGCCAAATACGCCGAAAAAAGAGTCGAATTGCGCGGCTGTCCGCGTACTTTGGCCATTCTGCCCGATATTCAGACGGCCTCCGACGAAGATTGGGACACCGAATACCTCGCCCCGATTCTCGCCATCAAAATCGTGGACAACCTTACCGAAGCCGTTGCCCACATCAACACCCACGGCAGCCGCCACACCGATGCCATCGTGACCGAAAGCTACACCGACGCCCAAACCTTCCTGCGCGCCGTCGACAGCGCGAGCGTGATGGTGAACGCTTCCACCCGTTTCGCCGACGGCTTCGAATACGGCCTCGGCGCCGAAATCGGCATTTCCACCGACAAAATCCACGTCCGCGGCCCCGTCGGCCTCGAAGGCCTGACCTCGCAGAAATGGATTGTGTTGGGCAACGGGCAGGTGCGCGGGTAACGCCGTTCCGATAAAAACAGGCCGTCTGAAATTTTTTGGTGTCGCTACACCCAAATTTCAGACGTCTTTTTCATCCGAAATAATTCCTACCAAAACCATCACAATCGTTCCATTTCCACCACACATTACATAAGCGCCTGATAAATTTACACAACAACGCTTTTCAACACTGCGCAAACCCGTTACTATGCAAGGCATAACATCTCACAATAATTTGCGCAAACACGATTTAAAAAATAAATCCGCGCAACCTTGCAACACAAATAGAAAGGAAACTCGATATGCAACACCGCAGACGACTGGCTGTTTTCCAAGCCGCGAAACGTGCCGCATTCAACGGCAAACCTACCGCGCCGTCGGTTAAAACCGCGCACTGATCCTCAGGGCGTCGGAACGCTGTAAACGCCCTAACCTATACACAAAGGCCGTCTGAATTTCAGACGGCCTTTTTCCAATTTCACTTTTTTCACTTTACCCAAACAAATCCAGCGCTTTCACAAACACCATCACCATGCCGTAAACCAGCGGGATGCCGACCAGCGCCCAGCGCCACCACACGGAAAAGCCGCCGTGCGACACGCTTTCGCCGACCAGATAGGCATCGGAAACGGCGGTTTCCTCGTCGGGATTGCCGCTGTGGGCGGCGGTTTTTATGTCGGTTTCGTGATGTTTTTCGTGAACGGCTCTTACGCAGAGGTTGCACAGCAAGCCCAACACCAGCAGCGTGGCCATGATGTACATTGTGATGCTGTACGCCTCAGCGGCGGGAACGCCGCTGTCGATCTGGCTTTGGCGGATGTAGTTCACCAACACGGGGCCGGCGACGGCGGCGGTTGACCAGGCCAATAAGATTCGCCCGTGAATCGCGCCGACTTGGTAGGTGCCGAACAGGTCTTTCAGGTAGGCGGGAATCGCTGCGAAGCCGCCGCCGTACATCGACATAATCACGCAAAAGCCGATGATAAACAGCGCTTTATTGCCGCTTGCTCCAATCGGCGGCACGGCGAGATACAGTAGTGCGCCCAAAATGAAAAAGACGGTATAGGTATTTTTGCGGCCGATTTTGTCGGAAACGCTCGACCAGACAAAACGCCCGCCCATGTTGAACAAACTCAACAGACTGACAAAACCCGCCGCCGCACCCGCGCCGATGGCGGCCTGCGCGCCGACGGAAGTTTCGGAAAACAGCTCCTGAATCATCACCGAAGCCTGCCCCAATACGCCGATGCCGGCGGTTACGTTCAGGCACAACACCCAAAACAGCAGCCAAAACTGCGGCGTTTTCATTGCCTGATTGACATTGACGTGGCTGTTGCTGACCAGTTTGCTGGCGGATCTCGGCGCGACGTAACCCTCGGGTTTCCAGCCCTCGGCGGGGATGCGGATGGTAAACGCGCCGAACATCATCAGCGCAAAATACACTGCCGCCAACACCACAAACGTCTCCGCCACGCCCACCGAAGCCGCGCCGGCAAAGCGGTTCATCAGCGCCACCGACATCGGCGAAGCCAGCATCGCGCCGCCGCCGAAGCCCATAATCGCCAGCCCCGTCGCCATGCCCGGCTTGTCGGGAAACCATTTCATCAGCGTCGAAACCGGCCCGATATAGCCCAAACCCAGCCCGACGCCGCCAATCACGCCGTTGCCCAGATAAAGCAGCGCGAGGTTGTGGGTCGAGACGCCGAGTGCCGAAACCAGAAAGCCCAAGCTGAAACAGCAGGCCGCGACAAACATCGCTTTGCGCGGGCCGACGCGTTCCATCCAAGTACCGAACAGCGCCGCCGACGCACCCAACACCGCCAGCGCGATGCTGAAAATCCAGCCGACCGTCGTCAGCTTCCAGTCGTCCGCGGCGGATTCGGTAATGCCGATGATTTTGGTCAGGGGCGCGTTGAACACCGAATAGGCGTAAATCTGGCCGATGGAAAGGTGTACCGCCAAAGCGGCTGGCGGCACCAGCCAACGGTTGAAACCCGGCTTGGCAATCGTGGCCTCACGGTCTAAAAATTTCATGGATACCTCGTTGAAGTGTGTGGAATATCGGAAAGGGGTTTCAGACGGCATGATGAAGCCACGCGAGAAAAAGCGCGCTGGATTTTGAGAAAATAGAAAATATATTTTATTACACTCAATGAAAATCTGTTACAAAAAAGCAAGAGCAGTTTGGAATTGCCCTTGCTTTTTTTATCTACCAATTGCAGATGACCAGCTCCCCGCTGGTCTTTTGCGTTTTGTCGCGGGCAACCGAGTAAGCCAGTTCCAGTCGATGAATACGGAAGTCTTTGAACAGCTCCCGAATATCCGGGTGGTCGTTGATGGAAAGCATGACCTTACCTTTGCACTCGCTTGACCAGCAGTTCGTACTGCGCCCAATCAAAGGCTCTGTCGTAACCTGCCGTCTGCCAATACGGTGGGTCGGCATAAAAGAAGGTGTGCTCGCGGTCATAGCGTTTAAAGCATTTTTCCCACGGCTCGTTCTCGACAAACACGCCATTGAGCCGCTGCTGCGCGGATTTTAGGCGGTCGGCAATATCGGCGGCGGTAAAGCCGCGGCCGGTGGTGGCCGTGCCGAAGTGGTGGTCAACCGTTTTACCGCCGAAAGCGGTGTGTTGCAGGTAGAAGAAGCGTGCGGCACGTTGGATGTCGGTCATCACATCGGGCGGCGTGGATTGCAGACGGGCGAACACTTCGCGGCTGGTCAGCGCCCATTCGAACTGGCGCACGAACTCGTCGAAGTGGTGTTGCACCACGCGGTAAAGGTTGATGAGTTGGCCGTTGATGTCGTTGAGCACTTCGCATTTTGCCGGTTGCGGCCGCAGGAAAAACAGGGCCGCGCCGCCGGCGAAAAGCTCCACATAGCATTGGTGTTCGGGAAACATGGGCAGCAGGTGTTTGGCCAAGCGGCGTTTGCCGCCCATCCACGGTACGGGCGGTTGCGGTTTGGGTGTCATTTTGACTCCTTATATATAGAGTAAAAGGCACTTGCGGTGCTCGGTATCGGTTAATCAGAATGTACTGATGAGTTTTTCAGCAATCCATTGTGCGACTTTCGGACAGATGGCGTTTCCGGCAGCCCGAGCCTGAGTAGCGTCGGCCGCATCCAGTCCGCGCCGAAGCCCATAATCTTCAGATGCTCGCTGCCGCTCAACCATCTGATGCCGGCTGTCGGCGACAGCAACGATATTTCCGCCCGAGATGTCGATACTTGTCCCGTCGGCGAAACCTGCAAGCAGCGTAGGATGAGCGTCCGCCCACGGGCTGCCCGCTTCCGTCTGGCCAGATACGCGCTCCATTGGTCCGGCATCACCCAGCAGCCCAACCGGGGGCAGCTCTCGAAAACCTGCGACCACGAATATTCGGCGGCGTTTAGTGGGGACTCCGAAATAACGGCTGTCCAGCACCCGCCAAAATCCCACATACCCGCATTCGGCAAGCGTTTCAAGTACCGTTTGGAAGTCGCGGCCATCGTTTGAAAAGAGCAGTCCGGGGACATTTTCAAGCACCAGCCAGCGCGGTTGAAGGGTCTGCACGATGTGCATTGCGTCGAAGAACAGCCCCGTGCGTTTTCCGGCAAGGCCGCGTCGTTTACCCATTGCCGAAACGTCTTGGCAGGGGAAACCGCCGACGATAACGTCTGTTCGGGAGAGTGCGGGCAGGCAGGTACGCACGTCTTCGTGCTGTTCAGCATGGGGGAAGCGGTCGGCGAGAACGGCGCGGCAGACCGGGTCGATTTCAACCTGCCACGCGGTGCGGAATCCTGCGGCTTCGAAGCCGAGGTCGAATCCTCCGATGCCTGCGAACAGGCTGCCAACGGTGGGTTCAGGCCGTCTGAAAAAGGTTTGAGCATCCATTGTTTCCTTTCGGATTCGGATGCTCGGCGGCATTCTGGGTTGTTAAAGAACCAAACCGGTTGACTGTCTTGCAGCGTGGGCATTTGATTTCAAAGTCGCCTGTGCCGACGGCCAGCAGTTTGCAACAGTTGCTGCATTCGCAGCGGTTTTTGTAACGGTGTTTCATTTTTCGGGCATTCCTTATGCATTAGTGATAAAATACCGCTGCCTCGCGAGGTGGCGGCTTTGGCTAATGCAGACTATCCCTGCCAGGCCGGCGTATCGGTGTTGCTGCACCGGTGCGCCGCCGTCTTAATCTTTCTAAAGGCTGTCTGAAAACCGTTTTCAGACAGCCTTTTGTCTAAACGATGCCTGCCGATTTAATCATATCGACAATGTTCCTGACGGCTTTCCACGCCACCGCCGGAGCCATGTGTTTTCCGCCGTCTTTACTGACGGATTTCGGCATCACGCCTTTGGCAACGGCCGCCGTATCATCGGGCGTTTTGGAAATGCCCGTTTCGGCAAACGCTTCGTCAGATAATACAAACCGCTCCAAATCATAGACAAACCGCCCGTATTTCTTGCGTATCCACTCGTTCAGTTTGCGTATCTCCTCACGCTTGCCGTCGTCGTAATCGTAATTGCTCCACAACGTGCAGATGACAAACCGTCCGCGTTTAAAGCACTTCGTGATTTTTTCGATGATGGGGATAGTCTCTGCTGCCGTTTTGCCGTGATTGATGTCGTTTTTTCCTACGGCGATGATTTGGATACAGTTTTCGAAACCGCTCCACGACTCTACACGGCCAGCGTATGACTGGTCGGTAAATACCGGAGTAGTCTCACGCACGTTGTCGGTACTCGTCCAAATTGGATTAGACGGCACACCGACTATCGTCCCCTTGCGTCCGTTGGACAAAAAGTAAGCCTTGCCGTTGACTACATCTACCTGCGTCGCACCGGCCAATGCCACCTGTACGCTGACTTTGCCGCCGTGTTCCGGAATTTCACCGCCCGGGAAAGTGATTTCGGGCGTTAATCCGCCGTTAATCATCAGCGTATACTCTGCCACCTGTCCGCTCATACCGGTAGTGAAGGCTTCGTAGCCGTTTTGAGGTGCATAGATATTTAAGCCTTGCGCGTTTGCCAAGCCCGATTGCAGCGTGTTGCCCTGATACAGGTCGACGGCGGTTGAAGAGCCCGTTGTTACGATCATGGTGCGCGGAACTGCTGTCGACGCATTGATATTGCGGTAGCTGGCCGATTCCCACGGTAGCCAGCGGTTGTTTTGATACACCCTGAATCCCGTCCGACCGTAAAACGTGTCAATTCCATTCCAAAACTGAGCCACAGTTGTGGTCTAAAATTGAGCCACCCTATGAGCGGTGTTTCATCCGGTAAGAATCATTGCCCGTCTCAAAAATATCGCAGCAATAAGTCAGGCGGTCCAGTAAAGCACCCGTCATCTTTTCATCCATAAACAGCTTCACCCATTCGCTAAAAGCCAAATTGGTCGTCATGACAATACTCGTCCTTTCATGCAGTTGACTCATCAGATGAAACAGCAGCGCACCGCCTTTCTGACTAAACGGCAGATACCCCAACTCATCAAGAATCAACAAATCGTACCGACATTGCTGTTCGGTCAGTTTCAGACGGCCTTCGTCTTTGTCTGCTTCCAATTTGTTGACCAAGTCCAGTACATTCCAAAAACGTACCCTAAATCCTTGTGTCGCAGCTTCGATACCCAGTGCTGTGGCAATGTGTGTTTTACCCGTACCCGGTCCGCCTACCAACACCACATTACGCTTTTGTCTGATATAGCCCCCGCCCAACAGCAGTTCCAAGGCCGGACGGTGTATCAAACTCTGCTCAAAATCAAAGTCGGCCAAACTGCGGTGTTGCGGAAACCTTGCCTGGCTAATCCGGTTTTGGGTGCTTCTTGCTGTTTTGGCTATATGTTCGGCAGTCAACAACCGCTCCAGAATATCCAGCGTACCCCGTTTGCGACGGATGCCGTCCACTACGATTTCATCCCATTGCTCCGCCATCGCACCGAGTTTCAATTCTTTCAGCAATCCAACCAAACGTTCATGCTGCATGATGTTTCTCCTTCACCGTATCCGTTTGTTTGCCCGACAAACTCAGTAAGCGGTCATAACGGCTGCAATCAACTGACGGCGGGACGGTAAGTGGGATGTCCCTGATATGGAAACGGGGTGAAGGCGGTTCTTTCAGACGGTTGATGATGTTCAATACCGCCTCCGGTGTCGGCATACCTTCGTCCAATGCCAATTCCGCCGCCGTCAATGCCAAGTCAGCATCGTATTCGGCCATCAGGTTCAGCAGTTTGACCATCACCCTGTCTCCTTTGGGCTGTTTAAGCAAACAGGCTTTCAGTCGCTCTATGACGGGCGGCAGCACCCAGCCGATAAAAGCCCTGCCGTCTCTTAACGCGCCGGGTTTCTTTTGCAGATAGGGCAAAAAATGCCAAGGGTTATAGCTGATGCCGTCCTTCACAAAGCTGCGCGGATGTTCGGCAATGCAGTCGGTATCGCTACAAAAGCGGACGGTCTGTGCGCCGATATAAGCCCTAACCGTATTGCCCGCCCATTCGACCGGTACGCTGTAACGGTGACGTTCGACGGTAACCAAAGACTGGTTGCTGACTTTGAGTATCTCCAAACGTTCTGCCGGATAGGGACGGAAAGCGGCCAACGAATGCTTCTCCCTTTCCCATATGTCGGTAACCGGCTGCCTGTATTCGGGATGTTTGTGCTGCTGCATCAGCCGTAGGCATTGCTGCTGCAGGTAGTCGTTGAGAGAGGTGAAGGAATCAAAAGCCAAAGTCGGTTTGAACAATCTTTCACGTAGGTAGCGTATCTGCCTTTCGACCTGCCCTTTCTCCCAGCCGGAAGCCGGGGTACAGGCAACCGGTTCAATGAGAAAATGGGTCATCATCTGTAAAAACTGCGCGTTAAATTCCCTCTCCTTACCTTTGCCGATGCGGGTAACGGCGGTCTTCATATTGTCGTAGATACCGCGGGTAGGTACGCCGCCGAAGAAAGCGAATGCGCGGTTGTGCGCATCCATCAACATATCGGCTTTCTGATTGGGATAAGCACAAATGAAAAAAGCCCTGCTGTGGCATAAGCGGAAATGGGCGATATTCACCTTGACGGTCTGTCCGGCCAAACAAACGGTTTCGATACTCCAGTCAAACTGATAAGCATCACCCGGAGCAAAAGCCTGAGCCATAAAGACCGGAACTGGTTTGGGTTGGTGCTGTTGACGGAATTTGCGGATAAATGCGGCAACGGCGCTGTACTGTCCGGTATAACCGGCATCTTTGATGCGTTCGAAATGCCGGCGTGCGGAAAGGTGTTGCTGTTTGGGCAGTTTGGCTTCTTGGAGCAATTGTTGGGCTAATGCGTCAAGAAAAGGACCGAGCTTGGGGTAATGGGTTTGTTCTCTGCGGTAGACGGGGGGTTCTACGGTGGCGTGCTGCAGATATTTAGCGACTGTATTGCGGGAGAGTTTGAGTTGTTTGGCGATTTCACGTTGTGAGAGTTTCTGCCGGTGAAAAAGCCGGTGCACTTTTGCGATGGTTTCCATACATAACATCCAGGTTGGGCTCCGCTGTGTGATAAAGCGGAGCAGTTTATAACAAACGGAGAGTGGCTCACTTTTGGAGCACAACTCCCCATTTCCCTGGCTCAGTTTTGCACGATATTTAACAGCCAAAGTACAGGCCGCCGCCGAAGACGTGGCCAAACAGGCCAAGAAAGGCGGCTTGTCGGAAGAGTCGGTTGAGGCCATCCGCAAGCATATTTTAGGGATTGCATCATGAGGAGGCCGTCTGAAAACGAACGCAGCGAGTTTCTGCGAAGCAAAAACGAACAAACCGTCCCTTTATCAAATAAAGGGACGGCAAGCAGAATGCTTGGCGAAGACCGCACCCCTGCGGTCTTGCTGCCGTATCAGCAGGCATGGTGCGCCGACCAATCGCCCGTGAAGCTGTGCGAGAAATCGCGCCGTATCGGTCTTTCTTGGGGCGAAGCAGCGGATACCGCATTGCTGGCCGCGTCCGCCAAAGGCATGGACGCATGGTATATCGGCTACAACAAAGACATGGCCTTGGAATTTATCCGCGACTGCGCGGGCTGGGCGAAGCACTACCAACTGGCGGCGGGAGAAATCGAAGAAACCGAAGAAGTGTTTGTCGAAGGCGACGACCGCCAATCCGTGTTGGCCTTCGTTATCCGCTTCGCATCGGGCTTCCGCATTACCGCCTTATCCAGCCGCCCGAGTAACCTACGCGGTAAACAGGGCCGCGTGATTATCGACGAAGCCGCCTTCCACGAGCAGCTTGGGGAATTGCTCAAAGCAGCGATGGCCTTGCTGATGTGGGGCGGTCAGGTACACATCATTTCCACGCATGACGGTGTGGACAACCCATTTAACGAGTTGATTAACGACGTTCGCGCAGGGAAAAAGCCATATTCCATCCACCGCATCACTTTTGACGACGCGGTTGCAGATGGCCTATACCAACGTATCTGTCTACGTTTAGGCCGTGAGTGGTCACCCAATGGTGAAGTTACATGGTGCAAGGAAATCCGTGATTTTTACGGCGAAGATGCCAGCGAAGAGCTGGACTGTATTCCGAAAAACGGCGGCGGCAAATGGCTCAACCGCGCTTTGATTGAAAGCCGCATGACGCCATACGCGCCGGTTATCCGTTACGACCAAACCGACGGTTTCGGCCTGTTACCCGAACCGCGCCGCGCCCGTGAAGTGGCCGACTGGATTGAAGAAACTCTGCAGCCGCTGCTCGACGGTTTGGATAAAACCCTCGTTTCCTTTGTCGGCGAGGACTTCGCCCGAAGCGGCGACCGCACCGTGATCGTGCCGCTGTTGCAAAGCAAAGACCTGATTTTGAAACCGCCGTTTATCTTGGAACTCGGCAATATACCGTTTGCCCAGCAGGAACAGATTATGCAGCACTTGTTGGCCAATCTGCCCAACCTGCGCGGCGCGGCCTTGGACGCACGCGGTAACGGCCAATCGCTGGCCGAAGCCATGCGCGACGCATTCGGCGCGGAAGTGGTGGAAGCCGTGATGCTGTCGGAAAACTGGTACCGCAGCCACACCGCGCCGTTCAAGGCCGCGCTGGAAGACGGCACGCTCGACGGCTTGCCGCGCGACGAAGACATCCTTGCCGATTTGCGTGCCTTCGAGCTGGTTCGCGGCGTACCGCGTATCCCCGATACCCGAACCAAAGGCACGGACGGCAGAAAACGTCACGGCGACGCGGCTATTGCCTTGGTATTGGCGCATTACGCCAGCCGCGAACTGAATGCAGGGCCGGTGCGCGTGGCCAGCCGGAAAATCAAACGCCGCAGTCTTTTAACCCGCAATTTTTAAACCAAAAAAGGAAATCGAAATGAAAAAGGTATTGCCTGCTTTGCTTTTGGCTGCGATCACGACACCTGCTTTGGCAGCGGTTGTTGTTGCACGCCCTGTCATTACTCCTCCGATTGCAGTACGTCCGGCAGTAACGGCTCCGGTCACCGCAAAGCCCGTAATCGCACCCAAACCGATACAGAGGCAGCGTGCCATTGTTGTTCCCGCACCGATACCTGCTTCTTCTCAGGATAAATGCAGATTGATCAAGCCGTGTAAATAGGCCGTCTGAAAGAAACCATCATGGCAAAACCCCATTTCAAACTCAAACTGAACGGCAAGGGCGTAACCTTCAAACCCGAAGACCTGAGCAGCCATATCGCCGTATCACGCCAGTTTCTAGGCGGCTTCAACGGCTGGCTGCCCAATCCCGACCCGATTTTGCGCAAAGCGGGCAGGCAAATCTCCGTGTACCGTGAGCTACTGCACGACCCTTTGGTCGGCAGTCTGGTACGCCGCCGCAAAGCCGCCGTCGCGCGGCTGGATTGGCAGCTTACAGGCGACGACGTCCCGGAAAACGTCCGCCAATTCGTCGAAAACTGGCTGGCCGAAACCGATGTTTACCGTCTGATTAAAGACATTCTCAACGCGCCGCTATTCGGTTATCAACCCATCGAGCTGATTTGGCAGCAGGATACGCAGTGGCTGCCATCTGAAATTGTGGCCAAGCCGCAGGAATGGTTCGGGTTTGATGGACAAAACGAGTTGGTTTATACGCAAAACGGCCTCAAGCAAGAGCCGCTGCCGCCGTATAAATTCCTCTGTCCTACCCACGAAGCCGATTATCTCAACCCCTACGGTTTGGGCGATTTGGGCTTGGTGTTTTGGCTGGTTACCTTCAAGCGCGGCGGACTCAAATTCTGGGTGCAGTTCACTGAAAAATACGGTGCGCCGTGGCTTATCGGCAAGGAGCCGCGCAGCAATACCGCCGACGACACCGAAAAGCTGCTCGACGCGCTCGAAGCCTTGAGCGCAAACTCGGTTGGTACGATTCCCAACGATTCCAGCGTGGAAATCCACGAAGCCAGCGGTAAATCCTCATCGGTCGATGCCTACGACAAGCTCATCCGCTACTGCCGCAGCGAAATCAACATCGCGCTGCTCGGCCAAGACCAGACCACCGATAAAGACACCAACCACGCCAGCGCATCGGCGGGTTTGGAAGTGACCGACGACATCCGAGACAGCGACAGCCGTATCGTGGAAACTACGTTTAATCAACTGATTGCATGGGTGGTGGAACTGAATTTCGGCGATGTTCCTGCGCCCAAGTTCGAGTTGTTTGAAAATGAAGAAGCCGGCACCAAAGAACGTGCCGAACGGGATAAAACCTTGGCCGATTCGGGCCTGAAATTTACGCCGCAATACTGGAAACGCACCTACGGTTTGGAGGATGGCGATATTGTCGAACAGGCGGAAAGCCCGGTCATGCCGTCTGAAAACGAACGCAGTGAGTTTCCGCGCAGCAAAAAACCGTCGGCCGACTTTGCCGAGCATAACCACACCGATGCAGGCTTAATCATCGACACGCTCGCGCCCGATACAGGCCGTCTGAACGCACAAGGCCAAGCCTTAACCGCTGTTTTGGCCGCCGAAATTCAAAAGGGCGAAACCGAAGACAACATCCTTGACCGCCTGGCCGAAGCCTTTCCGAATACGGACGATGCCGACCTGCAGAACGAGCTGGCGCGGGTATTGTTTCTGGCCGAACTGGTCGGCCGCATCGAAGCGCGCGGAGAGCTGGCATGAATCCCGAAGACATCAAAGCCGTGTTCGGCATGCAGCCCGAAGCGGCGGTCGAATACCTGAAGCAAAAAGGCGTGGACGTGTCGTGGGATTGGCAGGATATGCTGGACGACGCGCACGCCACCGCGTTTACCGTGGCCAAAACCGCAGGCATGGACGTGGCCGAAGACATCTATAAAGCGGTAGTTCACGCGGCTGAAAACGGCGAGACCTTGGAAGAGTTCACCCGCCAGCTCACGCCCGTTTTGCAAGGAAAAGGCTGGTGGGGCAGACAAGAAGTTACCAATCCTGACACAGGCGGCATTCAGACGGCCACGCTCGGCACGCCGCACCGCCTGAAAACCATCTACCTCACCAACATGCAGTCTGCCTACATGGCAGGCCGCTATGCCGAGATGATGGACTCGGTAGACACACACCCGTATTGGCAATATGTGGCCATCAACGACAGCCGCACCCGCGACAGCCACCGCCTGCTGCACGGCCGTGTGTACCGTGCCGGCGACCCGGTTTGGGACACCCTGTATCCGCCGCTCGATTTCCGCTGCCGCTGCCGCGTGCGTCCATTATCGCGTGCAGCAGGCGAAGCCAAAGTGTTACCCAGCCCGATGCTGGAAACCCAAACCGTCGACATCGGCACCAACGAATACACAGGCGAAGAACGCTACGCCCAACGCACGGGCATCCGCATCGGCGGCAAATTCGTCGCCCCCAGCGCAGGCTTCAACGCCAACCAAGGCCAAGCCATGCTCTCGCGCATGGCTTCGGTGGCGGTGCAGAAAGCACAGGCCGTCCACCCCGACATCGCCCGTATCGCACTCAAAACCATGATGGGCAACGCCAAATTCAAAGCAGCATTGTCAGCGGCGGAACTGGCTTGGGTACTTAATTTACTTAAAGGATAAAAATGGTACATCTTGACTTATCGGATAAAGACCAAGCTTGTGAAATTAAAGTTGACCACACCGTCGGTTTAAACAGCGTCTTACTTATACATAGAGACATTACCATCAGAATAGATGGCCATCAGGCATTCATTCTGATGAAAAACCTAGCCGATTTATTTAATTGCGACGTAACGGAAAACGAATATGCTTGAAATCAGTTTAGATGCCGGCCAACTGGAACACGGCCTCAACCGGCTGCTCAAAAACGCCACCGACACCCGCCCCATGATGCGTGCCATCGCCACCGAAATGGTCAGCCTGACAGAAGACAACTTCGAAAGTGAAAGCTGGGGCGGCGAAAAGTGGAAACAAAGTAAACGCGCTGCCGATGGAGGCAAAACCCTGCAACTGACCGGCCAACTCGCCGCCAGTATCTCCACCAAAACCGGAAACGGCTTCGCCCAAATCGGCAGCAACAAAAAATACGCCGCAATCCACCACCTCGGCGGCCAAGCAGGACGCGGAAGAAAAGTCACCATCCCGGCCAGACCATACCTCCCCATCAACGGCAGCGGTCAGCTGCAAAACGGAGCCGAGAAAAAACTCATCGACATCGCCATCGAATCACTCAAAGCAGGTCTCTAAAAACAAAAAACGGGCAAAATCTGCCCGTCTATTTTTATTGCACCATATGCAACATTATTGCAAATTCTCTATCCCACAGCATCCGCCGACATCCACCTGAATCCCATTTATCTCACAGAGTCTATATATTTATCTCAAAGGGTTTCAGCATGAGATGCGGGGAAAACCCAAAAGGCCGTCTGAACTTTGCACGGACGTCATTTCCGCGCAGGCGGAATCTGCCGTTAAAAGCAGTTTTGATGACGCCGCTTGGAAGGATTTACCCGTTTCAGACGGCCTTTACATAAAACAGCCGTTCAGGCCGTCTGAAAACAAACCAGCCGAAATTGTCAACAATTTTACCCGACCCGCCCGCCCCTGAACAGCCAAACCCGGTGCAAAGCGCGTGAAAGTTTCGCTCCCGAGCATGAATATTTTTCAGACGGCCTGCCCCGAAATTGCCAAGGCCGTCTGAAAACGCTATATTGAAACGTCCGCATGAGCCGTCTGAAAACGGCGTTCCAACCTTCCAACTTTCAACAGGATTTCCCCATGCAAACCCGCGCCGTCGCCGCACACATTACCGACTGGTTGAAACGATACGCCCGAAACGCCCGCGCCAAAGGCTTTGTCGTCGGTGTCTCCGGCGGCATCGACTCCGCCGTCGTCTCCACCCTCGCCGCCCAAACCGGTCTGCCTGTTTTACTGCTCGAAATGCCTATCCGCCAAAAAGCCGACCAAGTCAGCCGCGCGCAGGCGCACATGGCCGATTTGCAGCGCCGTTTTGCCAACGTATCCGCACAACGCGTTGATTTAACGCCGACTTTCGACACCTTCGTACAAACCGTCGACACCGAAACCGAGTTCCCCAACCAACAGCTCGCACTCGCCAACGCCCGTTCGCGCCTGCGCATGGTGACGCTCTACTACTACGGCCAAATCCACGGCCTGCTGGTCACGGGCACAGGCAACAAAATCGAAGATTTCGGCGTCGGATTCTTTACCAAATACGGCGACGGCGGCGTGGACATCAGCCCGATTGCCGACCTGACAAAAACCCAAGTGTATGAATTGGCAAAAGAATTAGACATTATCCCCGAAATCCAAAGCGCTGTCCCCACCGACGGACTGTGGGATACCGAGCGCACCGACGAAGAACAGATGGGCGCGACCTACCCCGAGCTGGAATGGGCCATGAGCGTGTACGGACACCAAACGCCCGAAGACTTCAGCGGCCGCGAGCGCGAAGTTTTGGAAATCTACACCCGCTTACACAAAGCCATGCAGCATAAGGTGAACCCGATTCCGGTTTGCGAAATTCCGAAAGGGCTGCTGGGATAGAACAGCCGCCGCAACAAACATAAGGCCGTCTGAATCTTCAGACGGCCTTGCTGCATCATACGGGTTTAGTGTTCCAAATTATCCGTATCAACATAAACGGTTTCATCCGTTTTATCCTCAGGCAAAATCAAATTCAAAACCACCGCCGCAATCCCGCCGGCGGAAATCGAGTTTTGAAACAGCACCGGCAGGTTTTTAAACACCTCCGGTTCAAACGCCACGCCCAAACCTAAGCCGACCGAAGTCGCCGCAATCACGGCCTCGCGGCGGCGGATGCCGTTGCTGACCAAAATCCGCACGCCCGCAATCGTAATCAGGCCGAACATCAACACCATCGCGCCGCCGAGTACCGGCGACGGAATCGTGGTAAACGCCCGCCCGATCACGGGAAACAGCCCGAGCAGCACCAAAATCACGGCGATGTATTTGCCGACATGGCGCGACGCCACGCCCGTCATCTGAATCACGCCGTTGTTTTGCGCAAACGTGGTCAGCGGCAGCGAGCCCAGCGACGTTGCAATCACCGAAACCAAGCCGTCGGCCATCACGCCGCCTTTCAGACGGCCTGTGTATTCCCCGCCTTCAATCGGGCAGTCGGACACCATCGCCGTCGCCGTCAAATCGCCCACCGCCTCAAACACGCTCAAAAGATAAATCGCGCCCGCCACCAAAAACGCGTGCCAGTCAAACGCGAAGCCGTATTTAAACGGCACGGGTACGGTAATCACAGGCAGGTTTTGCAGCGCGGAAAAATCCACTTTGCCCATAAACAGCGCCACGACGTAGCCCGCAATCAGCCCCACCGCAATGCCGCTCATGCGCAGCAGCGGGTTTTTCATGCAGTTGAACAGCAAAACAATCACCAAAACCAGCGAAGCCAGCCCCAGATTTTCCACCGAACCGAACGTGCCGCCGCCTTTTGCCGCAAAACCGCCGCCGAAATCGGTAATCCCCACATGAATCAGGCTCAAACCGATCAGCATCACCACCACGCCGCTCACCGTCGGCGTAATCACTTTTTTCAGATATGGCAGCAGAAAAGCCGAAAAACAGATTAAAAACGCCCCGACAAACGACACGCCCAAGAGCGTCGAAATCATCGCGTTCTCATCCATCCCGCCCTCTTTCATGCCCGTGCCCAGCGCAATCATTACGGTCACAAACGAAAAATTCACCGACTGGATCGACAGCATACCCGAGCCGACCATGCCGAAACGGTTGACCTGAAGATACGTTCCGATGCCCGACGCCACCATCGCCATCGACACCAGATAAGCCGTCATCTCCACCGGCAGATTCAACGCCCCGCCCACAATCAGCGCCGGCGTAATCATCGGCACGAAAATCGCCAAAAGATGCGTCACCGCACTCAACAGCGCATTCATAAACGGCGGCTTGTCTTCCAAACCGTAAACCAAATCAGGCGAACCCGCCTGTTTGCCCATACCCGCCATAGCAAAACTCCTTAACTTTTGTTTACCCGAAAAAATTAGGGCGGATTGTAAACAATTTGCAGGGCGGCGGCAATTTTCAGACGGCCTTTGAGGGCTACGATTAATTGGGCAAAAGCTGCTTAAGAATGAAATAGATACTACCGGTATAGAGATGAAGGTAATTGTTTTACACTTTATTGCGGTATATTATTGGCTTTACATAAATAATCTAAAAAAGTAAGAATATTATGCAGGAACAATTCCAACCTTATTACGCCCATTCCGCCGAAAACCGACCCGAATCCGAGTGGCAGACCCTAAGCAGTCATCTAACTGCCGTCGGCCAAGCAGCAGCGGAATTTTCCGCTTTCTTCGGCGCACAGGAAATCGCCCGCTATACCGGCCTGCTACATGATTTGGGCAAGTACAGCGCCCGATTCCAGCAGCGCTTGCGCGGCGGGAAGCCGGTGAACCATTCCACCGCCGGAGCAAAAATTGCGGTGAAGACATGGGGTAACCTCGGCAACATGATGGCATTTTGCATTGCCGGACATCATGCGGGGCTGGCCGACGGAGCTGGTAGCGGTAACGGGCGCACGGTATTGAATGACCGCTTGAAAGAAGCATTCGGTGCGGATATTCCCGAGCTTGACCCGATATGGCAGGCGGAAATCGGCGGGCTGCCTGAAAAATTGGCAGCAACGCCCCCTGTATTACCGAAAATCAAAGAATTACAGGCGTTCAGCCGCGCGTTTTACACCCGTATGCTTTACTCCTGCCTGGTAGATGCCGATTTTCTCGATACCGAAAAATTCTATCTCGGCCTGGAAAACCAGACGCCGGCACGCGGCAGCTATCCTTCCCTGGAACAGCTTCAACAACGGTTTCAAGCGTTTCTCGACGCATTCAGACAAAAGACTGCCCAAAATCGAGTTGATACTCCCGAATTGCAACGCAATGCCGGACTCAACCGCCTGCGCAGCGAAATTCTCGACCATGCCGTCGCACAGGCCGGATTGCCGCCCGGACTGTTTACGCTCACGGTACCCACCGGCGGCGGCAAAACCTTTACCTCTATGGCGTTTGCACTCAAACACGCCCTGGCACACGATTTGCGCCGTGTGATTTATGTGATTCCGTTCACCAGCATCATCGAGCAAAACGCCGCCGAATTTCGCAAAGCCTTCGGCGATCTGGGCGAAGCGGCGGTTTTGGAACACCACAGCACCTTCAACGACGAAACCATCCAGGACCGCAACAGCCGGGACAAACTGCACCGCGCCTCGGAAAACTGGGATATGCCCATAGTCGTAACCACCGCCGTGCAGTTTTTTGAAAGCCTGTTTGCCGATCGCTCCTCACGCTGCCGCAAGCTGCACAACATCACCGGCAGCGTGATTATTCTCGACGAAGTGCAAATGCTGCCGCCCAAATTGCTGCAGCCCATTCTTGCCGCCATCGACGAACTGGCGCGCAATTACCGTTGCACCGTGGTGCTGTGCACCGCCACCCAGCCCGCCCTGCACAAAGTCCATTATTTTCAGGAAACCTTTGCCGGTTTGCGCGAACTCGCGCCCAATCCGCCCGAACTGTTCAAGCAATTGCAGCGCGCCACCGTTCGGCATATCGGCCTGCAAAACGATGATGCCTTGCAGGAAAAGCTCGCAGAACACCCGCAAATCCTTATCATCGTCAACAACCGCCGCCACGCCCGCAGCCTGTATGACCAGGTCAAAACGGTGCATTCAGACGGCCTTTTTCACCTGACCACCCTGATGTGCGCTGCCCACCGCCAAAATATTCTGGCGGAAATCAAAGGCCGTCTGAA
The DNA here is from genome assembly GCF_002216145.1 of Neisseria chenwenguii. Lineage (NCBI taxonomy): Bacteria > Pseudomonadati > Pseudomonadota > Betaproteobacteria > Neisseriales > Neisseriaceae > Neisseria > Neisseria chenwenguii. Next base: position 1,945,315 of record NZ_CP022278.1, on the reverse strand, counting down.
AAACGGACAACCTTGCCGCGTCATCGCCACTTCCCTTATTGAGGCGGGTGTCGATGTCGATTTCCCCGTAGTGATGCGCGCTGAAAGCGGATTGGATTCGGTGGCGCAGGCAGCAGGACGCTGCAACCGCGAAGGCAAAAATCTGCCGGAAAACAGCCCGGTTTATGTTTTTCAGACGGCCGAAGAATGGAAAACTCCGCCCGAACTGGCCGTACAAGCCGCCGCCATGCGCAGCGTGTTCCGTAACGACGCCCACCGCGATTTGCTCTCGCCGCCTGCCATTACGCAGTATTTTAAAGAACTGTATTGCGCCAAAGGTACGGCGTTGGACGACAAGCAGATTCTGCATACCATTCACGCAAACGGGCCGAATTTCCCGTTCCAGACCGTTGCCGAAAAATTCCGCATGATTGAAAACCATATGCAGCCCGTTATTGTGCCGTTTGATGCCAAAGCCGAAGAGCTGATTGATGCGTTACGCCACGCCGACCACATCGGCGGCCTGCTGCGAAAATTGCAGCCCTATACCGTACAAATCCCCGAAAAAGCGTTGGATGCCTTATACGCCGCCGGGCGGATTGAAGCCTTGAATGAAGCCAAATTCGGCCGACAGTTTTGGTGTTTGATTGGGTTGGATTTGTATGATGAAACAGCGGGATTGAGTTGGGAGGATGCTGATTTTTTAAAAGCTGAAAGCATGATAATTTAAAATACCATACTTAAAAAATTTTGACTCCGTCGCGGATTTTCCATTAGAATGCTGGCATCAAAACTGCTTGTGGAAGAGTTGGTATGGACGAAGAGCACAATGGGGACAAGCATCAAGGATGGATGTTCCATGTAGAACAGAAGGAAGACGGGAGCTTTCAGGTGGCTTGGAAAGGTATGCGTTTTTGGAAAATTGTATTGGGAATGCTGGTTGGTGGAGCGGTAGTATTCTGGGAGAAATTACAGCCACTTATTCTCGGATAACATGGCGTATTAAGCAAAGTCACTAATTTTTTGTGGTTGCTTTTCCTGTCAGCCGTTTTCGAGCGGCTGTGTGTTGAAACTAAGTTTGGTATTTTAGTTAAGTAAGAAGGTTCGCCCTCTCTCGGGAGGGTGTGTGTTAGAGGAAACAGCTTCGATTCAGGTCAAATATTCATGATTGTTGATTGGGTGTTTGGCTTGAATTGGCTGCTTTTAGGAGAAGCACTATGGTTAATAGAGTAAGGCTTTATATCTGGGGCGACTACGCCTGCTTTACCCGTCCTGAGATGAAGGTGGAACGGGTGTCTTACGATGTCATCACGCCGTCTGCCGCGCGGGGGATTTTGGCGGCGGTGCATTGGAAACCGGCAATCCGCTGGGTAGTGGACAGAATTCATGTATTGCAGCCGATTCGTTTTGAATCTATCAGGCGTAATGAGTTGGGCGGCAAAATTTCGGCCGGCAAGGCCAGCGGAGCGATGAAGCGCAAGAGCGTGCAGGATTTATATACCGTGATTGAAGACGACCGCCAGCAACGCGCGGCTACGGTACTCAAGCAGGTGGCTTATGTGATTGAGGCGCACGTTGTGATGACCGATAAGGCGTGGGAAGGCGACAACATCACCAAGCATATCGAAATGTTTAAACGCCGTGCTTCCAAGGGGCAATGTTTTCAGCAGCCGTGCATGGGCGTGCGCGAATTTCCGGCGGATTTTGCATTTATAGGTGAGCACGATCCGTTACCGCCCTCATGCCTGCCTGAAAACGAGCGTGACCGCGATTTCGGCTGGATGTTGCACGATATTGATTTTGACCACGGCAATACGCCGCGTTTTTTCCGTGCCGAGATGAAAAACGGCGTGATTGAAGTGCCGCCGTTTTACGCCGAGGAGGTGAAAGCATGATTCTGCATTCGCTTGCCCGCTATTACACGCGCCTGTCGGCCGAGCAGGACAATGCGGGCAATCCCAAAGTACCGGCGTATGGTTTCAGCGAGGAAAAAATCGGTTATGTGGTGGTATTAAATTCAGACGGCCTTGTGGTCGATGTCGTACCGCATCTGACCGATGATAAAAAACCGCAACCGCGACTGATGGCGGTGCCTCGTCCTGAAAAGCGCACTTCGGGCGTTAAGTCTAACTTTTTGTGGGATAAAACCGCTTACGCTTTGGGCGTAGAAAGCAATAAAGACAAAGCGGCCGCCAAAACCGAACCGTTTGTACCATCTGAAAAAACCTTTTCAGCTTTTAAGACGCTGCATGAAGAAAAACTGAAGGACAGCGAAGATGCCGGATTACAGGCGCTGTACCGCTTTCTCCTGCACTGGCAGCCCGAAAAATTTGCCGAGCCGCCGTTTACCAGTGAAATGCTGGATGCCAACATCGTCTTCCGTTTGGACGGCAGGTGGAACTGCATCCATCAAAGCGAGGCGGCGCAAGCATTGTGGGCGCAAATGCTGCAAAGCGACGATGTCGAACAAGGCTTGTGTCTGATTAGCGGCGAACCCGCGCCGATTGCGCGGCTGCATCCCGCGATTAAAGGCGTATGGGGCGGGCAGAGTTCCGGCGGTTCGATTATTTCGTTTAACAAAGAGTCCTTTACCTCTTTCGGCAAAGAGCAGGGTGCCAACTCTCCCGTATCCGAACATGCCGCTTTTGCCTACACCACCGCGCTCAACTATCTGCTGCGCAGCGACAAGCACCGCCTGAACATCGGCGACGCCAGCACCGTATTTTGGGCGGAAGCCGCCGACAACGCCCAAGCCGAAGCGGCGGAAGATTTTTTCGCCACGATAATGACCGACATACCATGTCGTGCCAATCTACACACAATCAGCGAAGCGGCGGAAGATTTTTTCGCCACGATAATGACCCCGCCCGATGATGCACAGGAAAACCAGAAAATCTTCGACATCATCGAGCAAATCGCCAAAGGCCGTCCGTTGGCCGAAGCTGCCCCTGATTTGGCGGACGATACCCGTTTTTATATTTTGGGACTGGCGCCGAACGCCGCACGGATTTCCGTGCGCTTTTGGCTGGACACCACTTTCGGGCAGTTGGCAGCACATTTGGCGCAGCATTGGCAGGATTTACAGCTCGAACCGCGCCCGTGGAAGAATCCACCGTTGATTTGGCGTTTGCTGATTCAGACGGCCTCTTTGGGCAAAAGCGAAAACATTTCCCCCGTATTGGCCGGCGAAATGACCCGCGCCGTGATTGGCGGCACACCTTATCCGATGAGCCTGCTTTCGCAACTGATTGTCCGCATTCGCGCCGACGGCGATGCGAACGGGCTGCGCATTGCCATGATTAAAGCCGTTTTGCAGAGAAAATTCCGCAAGGGATTGATTAACGAAGGAGTTGATATGAGTTTGAACGTAGAAAGCCATAACCAGGCCTACTTGCTGGGCAGGCTGTTTGCCGTATTGGAGCGCATCCAGAATCAGGCCTTGGGCGATTTGAATGCCGGCATCGCCGACCGCTATTACGGCTCGGCATCGGCCGTGCCGTTTTCCGTATTCCCGCGCCTGTTGGCGGGTGCCAAGCACCATCTTTCGCGGCTGAGAAAAGACAAAGCGGGCATGGCGGTCAATCTGGACAAGGATTTGGGAAGCATCATTACCCTGCTGCCCGAAACCTTTCCGCGCCATTTAAGCCTCGATGAGCAAGGCCGCTTCGCCATCGGCTACTACCATCAGAAACAACACTATTTCGCCAAAAAATCCCCCGAAACTTCCGAAGAATAAGGAGCAGAAAATGTCTATCCAAAACCGTTACGAATTTGTCTATTTTTTCGACGTAACCAACGGCAACCCCAACGGCGACCCTGATGCCGGCAATATGCCGCGCCTTGATCCCGAAACCAGCAAAGGGCTGGTTACCGATGTCTGCCTGAAGCGCAAAATCCGCAATTTCATCGAAATATCCTGCCCGAACGAGCCGGGTTATGAAATCTACGTCAAAGAAAAAAGCGTGCTCAATCTGCAAAACAAACGCGCCTATGAAGCCTTGGGTATTGAATCCGAAGCCAAAAAACTGCCCAGAGACGAAGCCAAGGCACGCGACATCACCGCATGGATGTGCAAAAACTTCTTCGACATCCGCAGCTTCGGCGCCGTAATGACCACCGAAGTCAACAGCGGCCAGGTGCGCGGCCCCGTGCAACTCGCCTTTGCCCAATCCATCGATCCGATTGTGCCGCTGGAAATTTCCATTACCCGCATGGCCGTAACCAACGAAAAAGACCTGGAAAAAGAGCGCACGATGGGGCGCAAACACATCGTTCCCTACGGCCTTTACCGCGTACACGGCTTTATCTCCGCAAACCTTGCCGCCAAAACCGGCTTTTCCGACAACGACTTGGAAAAACTCTGGCAATCCCTGCAACTGATGTTCGAGCACGACCGCTCTGCCGCACGCGGTGAAATGGCCGCCCGCAAACTCATCGTCTTCAAGCACGACAGCGTCCTGGGCAGCCAGCCCGCGCATAAACTGTTCGAGCGCGTCAAAGTCGAACGCATCAGCAGCGAAAGCGGCACCCCAGCCCAGTCTTTCGCCGACTACCGAATCAGCGTCGATTCAGACGGCCTGGATGGTGTGGAAGTAATTGAAAAACTTTAAAAATTCAGAAACTTAATTTTCAGACAGGCATAGTGCAATGCCTGTCTGAAATTGCGTTCTGCCGGAAAAGCAGATGCCTGCCGCTCCCAATGTTTGGGTATGGCTGCATACGCAAACCTTTCTCTCTTATGGAGCAAACTGGGAGACGAGCTTTCCGGCCTGCTGAAATTTTTCAGGCCGTCTGAAAAAACATTGGAAACAGTCATATAGGCTGGGTTTGGCCCGGCCTGCGCAACGGTAAAAATTTCAGACGGCCTCTTCCCTTTTTTAAGGGTTTCGGCCTGTATGGATTTTTTCATAACCGCCAAACAAAGAAAAATAACCGATGGAAAACATTTCCCTTTCCGCCCTGCAACACTACGCCTTCTGCCCGCGCCAATGCGCGCTGATCCACAACGAACAGGCGTGGGCGGAGAATTTTCTCACCGCACAGGGCAGGGCGTTGCATGAGCGGGTGGATTCGGGCGAGCCGGAAACGCGCAAGGGCGTGCGCTTTGAACGCAGCGTGCATGTTGCGGCGGAAAAGCTGGGGCTGAGCGGCATACTCGATATGGTCGAACACGATATTCAGACCGGCCGTCTGAAACCCGTGGAATACAAACGCGGCAAGCCCAAGCCCGAGCCGTTCGACGAAATCCAGCTGTGCGCGCAGGCGATGTGTTTGGAGGAGATGACGGGGCAGAGCGTCAGCGAAGGCGCGCTGTGGTATATGCAGACCCGCCACCGCGTGCCTGTTGCGTTTTCAGACGGCCTCAGGGTGCAGACGCTGGACGTTATCCGCAAGGTACGCGAACTGCTGGACAGCGGTATCACACCGCCGCCCGAATACGGCAAACGCTGCAAAGCCTGTTCGCTGGTGGAGATTTGTCAGCCGCAGTTGCTGGAAAGGGATAGGTCGAAAGGGTATGTGGCGGGATTGTTCGGCTATTCTATTCTTTTTTGGGGAAATTAAGCACCAAGAATTAGATTTTTCACAAGGTGCACAAGAACTTTTTGTAGAAATAGAATTTACTGAACTTGATGAACAAGATAAAAAAACATTTGAGAAATATTTAACTCAGCAAGAAACAGTTAGAGTTAGAAAAACCGCTTATATCAGTGGTAGTTTTGAATATAAGGGCTGGATACAGATTTGCTCGGAAGACTATTTAAAAGAAGAAAATGCAGGAAGCTATACGAGACGAGAAACAGCAAACAGTTTACCTTTCCATCCGTATCTACCAGAGGTTAGATTAACAAAACAGCATATTATTGATGCCCAACAGAAATATATTAAAGAAAATTTTTCTAATCTCTCATTTAGTTATGAGTTGGAAACAACTAATTTTATGGGACTTAAATCTGTTGCTAAAGGAATTTTTGGGGATGTTTACTTCTTACCGGCGATTAAGAATGCTGCTGATGATTTCACTTCAAAAGATACTAGTATTTTTGGAAAGTTACTTAGTGAAGTTGTAGAAGCGATGTCGCTACACAATTCAGATTGGCAGGGAACAAAGCAGCAATTAACAAATTTATTTTCTAAATTCAGTAAATATATTAATGGTATAGAAAATACAGCCCGACCCGAGCAATTAGCTGACTTGGAAAAGGAACTTTCACAAGAACTGTCATCTTGGAATGCATATTTTGATATTGAATTGAATGCTCCTGATATTGATGCAATTTTAAAATCAAGTGCTTCTGTATGGATTAACGACGGAACACGAACTGATATTGCGCGTAAAGGGCATGGTTTACAACGAGCTGTAACTATTGCGCTTATTCAGTTAATTGCAAAACGCCAATTACAGGCGTTAAGTAATACTGAAACTACTAACAGGGCAGCATCTAAATCACGCTATTTTATTTTTGAAGAACCTGAATTGTATTTACATCCACAAGCTCAAAGGGCTTTATTTGATAGTTTTGTAAATTTATCTGAAACTGGTAATCAGGTTATGTTGTGTACGCATTCAAGCAATCTTATTAATATCGATAAATATAAATCTATTTATATCGTCAAAAAAGAAAATGAACAAACTGGTAGTAAGATAACTCAATGCGAAGAAGATTTATTTGACGGAAGCCAAAAAAATGAATGGAATTTATCTTACTGGATTAATCCTGATAGGGGAGAATTATTTTTTGCTGAAAAAGTAATTTTAGTAGAAGGACAGACTGATAAGGTTATTATTCCTGCTTTGGCAGATAAATTAAGCATTTTTAAATATAGCTATACTATTATTGACTGTGGTTCAAAGCAGAATATTCCTCTGTATATCAGATTATTAAATAAATTTAGTATTCCATACGTTGCTGTATATGATATAAAGATCATCAGGAAAATAAAACATTGAAACCACAGGCAATAGAAGCTGCCAATTCTGCCACAAAGGCAATTCTGGATGAAGTTATTGAAGAATTAGGTGTGGCAGTTGAATTAGTCAATGACATAGAAGAAGAACTTGGTTATGAAAGCGGCAAATCAGGAAAGCCATTTCAAGCATTACAACATATTAAATCTGATGATTTCCAATTATCAGATAGTTTTGCTAACAAGATTAGAGCAATCTATAAGTAGTACGTAGGTCGGGCATAAATGCCCGACCTACTGGCTAATCGGTGGGTTTACACCCACCCTACATCTAACATATTTTTCAGACGGCCTTTAAAGTGCGGTCAAAACCAAGGGGATTTTCCAAATGCGCAAACTTCAAAACACCCTCTACATCACCACCCAAGGCAGTTATCTGCATAAGGAGCGGGAGACGCTGGTGGTGGAGCAGGAGCGCAGGAAAGTGGCGCAGTTGCCGGTGCATTCCATCGGGCATATTTTCTGTTTCGGCAATGTGTTGGTGTCGCCGTTTTTGATGGGGTTTTGCGGGGAAAACGGGGTGAATCTGGCGTTTTTTACGGAAAACGGTCGGTTTTTGGGGCGTTTGCAAGGGCGGCAGGGCGGGAATGTGTTGCTGCGGCGGGCGCAGTACCGTGTGTCGGAGGGCAATCCTGTGCCGGTGGCGCGCAATATGATTGCGGCGAAGATTCAGGCGAGCAAGCGGGTGTTGCAGCGGCATATCCGCAATCACGGGGAGAATGCGGAGGTTCAGGCGGCGGCGGTTGCGCTGAATTTCGGTTTGCAGCAGTTGAAGCGGGCGGAGGGGCTGGATGTGATCCGCGGGATTGAGGGGGATGCGGCGGCGCGTTATTTCGGGGTGTTCGGGCATTTGATTGCGGAGCGGAGCGGTTTTGTGTTTGACGGGCGCAACCGCCGTCCGCCGCGCGACGGGGTGAATACGCTGCTGTCGTTTCTTTACAGTATTGTGGGTAAGGAAATCGGCGGTGCGCTGCAGGGGGTGGGGCTGGATCCGCAGGTGGGTTTTCTGCACGCAGACAGGCCGGGGCGCGACAGTTTGGCGCAGGATATGTTGGAGGAATTCCGCGCATGGTGGGTGGACAGGCTGGTGCTTTCGCTGATTAACCGCGGGCAGGTGAAGCCGCAGGATTTTGTGGCGGAGGCGGGCGGCGCGGTGAATATGAAGCCGGAGACGCGCAAGCTGCTGTTTCAGGCGTTGCAGGCGAGAAAGCAGGAGAAAATCGTGCATCCGTTTTTGCAGGAGGAGGTGCAGGTGGGGCTGCTGCCGCATGTGCAGGCGATGCTGCTGGCGCGGCATCTGCGCGGGGATTTGGCGGAATATCCGCCGTTTTTGATGCGTTGATTTTTTCAGACGGCCTTTCAGGCAGCCTTTGAGGCCGTCTGAAAACTGGTTATAAGCGTTTCAGACGGCCTGCAATGCCTGTCTGAAAAACAGGGGGAAACATTGTGCTGATGTTGATTACTTACGATATTTCGCTGGACGACCGCGAGGGCGCCACCCGCCTGCGCCGTGTGGCGAAAATCTGCCAAGATTATGGCGTGCGCGTGCAGTATTCGGTGTTTGAATGCGACATCGCGCCCGACCAATGGGTTGTTTTGAAAAGGAAATTACTCGATGCTTACGAGCCAAAAACCGACAGCCTGCGCTTTTATCACTTGGGCAGCAAATGGCGGCGCAAGGTGGAACACCACGGCGCAAAACCGGCGGTGGATATTTTCGGCGATACGCTGATTGTCTAGCGCCAACCTGTGGTGCGCATGAAAATGCGGGGAGGTTGGCGCGGGCGGATTGTTCTTTAACAATCAGGATATTAGACGGCGGGTGTGCACGAACGGGGGCTGTGTTATACTTGCCGCACGGCTTTTTTCGGAAGCTTGGCGAATCGGGGCTTTGTAAGTCTTGATTGGCTGTGCTTTCGGAAGATGCCCAGCCACCCTCGCGGGTGGCTGTGTATTGAAACCCACCACCCGCATCGTCAGTTTTTTACTGGACAGCAGCCACCCTCGCGGGTGGCTGTGTATTGAAACGTCTTCAAGTTCGACCAAATCCTGCGCACCAAACCAGCCACCCTCGCGGGTGGCTGTGTATTGAAACTTTCAATTTATTAATGTAGTTTTCCATTTTTTTACAGCCACCCTCGCGGGTGGCTGTGTATTGAAACAGGCATGATAATCACCATGTTTACAAGCTAACAACAGCCACCCTCGCGGGTGGCTGTGTATTGAAACGCTTGGTGTGGTGTTTCCGATTACAGTAAAGACCAGCCACCCTCGCGGGTGGCTGTGTATTGAAACACACCAACTGTTGCAGAAATTGAAGAAAACAACCAGCCACCCTCGCGGGTGGCTGTGTATTGAAACCCTATTGAGAACGGTGTTGAGGACAAGACCAAAGCAGCCACCCTCGCGGGTGGCTGTGTATTGAAACACTTTTCGGGTGTAATTTTTACCGCCACCCACGACAGCCACCCTCGCGGGTGGCTGTGTATTGAAACCAGCAAGTAGAGTATGACAAGAACTACGTCCCGACAGCCACCCTCGCGGGTGGCTGTGTATTGAAACTAAAGAAGGTCAGAAATTGTTGATTGAGGCGGCCAGCCACCCTCGCGGGTGGCTGTGTATTGAAACAGCAAAAACATTAATTGTATTAAAAACAGAAGCCCAGCCACCCTCGCGGGTGGCTGTGTATTGAAACGCCAATACCACTTTGTTTAAAAGCGCGACTATTCAGCCACCCTCGCGGGTGGCTGTGTATTGAAACACGTACTGGTGTCGCCACGCGTAATCAGATGAAACAGCCACCCTCGCGGGTGGCTGTGTATTGAAACCAAGCTCAAGGCGTTGTTTCTCCCAGTTTTGTCAGCCACCCTCGCGGGTGGCTGTGTATTGAAACGACGCGGTGGCACAAGCCTTAGCTGGTATCGCACAGCCACCCTCGCGGGTGGCTGTGTATTGAAACATGGCAGGATAAAGCGTTATCCGTTCCGTTATGCAGCCACCCTCGCGGGTGGCTGTGTATTGAAACACCAAGACCTTACGTTCCGTTTAGAAGTTGACGACCAGCCACCCTCGCGGGTGGCTGTGTATTGAAACTTCCATTTTTAAACCCTGTTTGAAAAGGGCTTAACAGCCACCCTCGCGGGTGGCTGTGTATTGAAACGATGGTCGCCGTTTGGATTTGAGGCAGCAGCTCTCAGCCACCCTCGCGGGTGGCTGTGTATTGAAACCGATATTGAGGAAAGTAGCGAACTGAGCCAGCCCAGCCACCCTCGCGGGTGGCTGTGTATTGAAACCGTGCCTCCGCCTCCGCCTTTGCCGCCTGCTTGGCAGCCACCCTCGCGGGTGGCTGTGTATTGAAACATTCTTACGGCAACATCATAGCCTGTCAGAAACCCAGCCACCCTCGCGGGTGGCTGTGTATTGAAACTACGTTTGGCACAACAAGGGTTGGTATGTCCAAAACAGCCACCCTCGCGGGTGGCTGTGTATTGAAACTTCTGCTCACCATGATATTGCATTGGGATTAACAGCCACCCTCGCGGGTGGCTGTGTATTGAAACAATACATCGCAGCTTATCGTGGCTGGACACTTGCAGCCACCCTCGCGGGTGGCTGTGTATTGAAACACTCTAAAGCATATGTTGAAGTGCGCGATTACACCAGCCACCCTCGCGGGTGGCTGTGTATTGAAACTTGCTCGTACAATAGACATCATTCAGCACCTTTCAGCCACCCTCGCGGGTGGCTGTGTATTGAAACAATACATCGCAGCTTATCGTGGCTGGACACTTGCAGCCACCCTCGCGGGTGGCTGTGTATTGAAACACTCTAAAGCATATGTTGAAGTGCGCGATTACACCAGCCACCCTCGCGGGTGGCTGTGTATTGAAACTTGCTCGTACAATAGACATCATTCAGCACCTTTCAGCCACCCTCGCGGGTGGCTGTGTATTGAAACAGGATAAGCAAACATTTGCACGGCACGTTTTGCTCCAGCCACCCTCGCGGGTGGCTGTGTATTGAAACATATCGAGCTTTAAGCAAATCAAAGAACGTCACACAGCCACCCTCGCGGGTGGCTGTGTATTGAAACCCTGATTGTCAATTTCCCCCCGCTTGAGAATATTCAGCCACCCTCGCGGGTGGCTGTGTATTGAAACTAAGTATCGAAGCGGGTCTTCTTCAATGCGCTTGCAGCCACCCTCGCGGGTGGCTGTGTATTGAAACGCTGAAGATAATCTGTTTAGCCCACTTCTCTTTCAGCCACCCTCGCGGGTGGCTGTGTATTGAAACCGCCGACCGCCTCTACTTTTCTCGGCAACGCGCTCAGCCACCCTCGCGGGTGGCTGTGTATTGAAACCATTGCAATTGCTGGTGGTCACTATCGTGGTGAGTCAGCCACCCTCGCGGGTGGGCTCTGTGTCAAAATTGAAAACCTATTTTCCCAACCCATAAACAACGAATACGAAAATTTTCTAACATTTTTTCCAATATTCAAGCAGACAACTTTTTTCAGACGGCCTTTGTCCACTTTAATTGATAAGAAAACCACCCTACCCCACACGGTAAAACGCCAGACTTCCGAGCAGGTTGGGCAGGTATTTCACCTGTTTGCTGCCGGCCATGACGGCACGTTCGTGGATGCGGATTTTGTTTTTGGCGCAGAGCAGATCGAAATCTTTCAGGGTACACCAATGGATGTTGGGGGTGTTGTACCAATGGTAGGGCATGCGCTCGGAAACGGGCATGTGGCCGCCGAAACCGATTTGCAGACGGTTTCGCCAGTAGCCGAAGTTGGGGAAGCTGACGATGGCCTGGGTGGCGACGCGCATCAGTCCTTTTAAAATCAGCTCGGTATTCTGCATGGCTTGGATGGTTTGGCTTAAGACGATGACGTCGAAGCTGTGATCGCCGAAGGCTTCGAGACCGCGTTCCAAATCGGCTTGGATGACGTTGACGCCGCGGCTCATGGCGGCGATGACGCTGTCGGTGTCGATTTCGATGCCGTAACCGCTGCATTTTTTGTGCGCCACTAAGGCGGCGAGCAGTTCGCCGTCGCCGCAGCCCAAGTCTAAAACGCGGCTGCCTTCGGGTATCCAGTCGTAAATCAACTGCAAATCGTCGCGCAGGTTCATGCTTCGTCCTCCTTCGCTATGTTGTCCATATAGGCTGCGACGGCGCGCATATAGGCTTCGTCTTCCATTAAAAATGCGTCGTGGCCGTGCAGCGATTTGACTTCGATGTATTGAACGGATTTTTGCGCGGCAACGAGCGCTTTGACCAATTCGTGCGAACGATCGGGAGCGAAGCGCCAGTCGGTGCTGAAGCTGGCGACGAAGAATCCGGCCTCGACGTGTTGCAGGGCACGGGTAAGGTTGCCGCCGAATGCGGCGGCGGGGTCGAAATAGTCCAGCGCTTTGGTCATGAGAAGGTAGGTGTTGGCATCGAAGCGTTCGGAAAATTTGTCGCCCTGATAGCGCAGATAGGATTCGACTTGAAACTCGACGCCGTAGCCGTATTGAAGGCCGTCCGGATGCAGGTCGCGGCCGAATTTTTTGCCCAAGCCGTCTTCGGCGAGATAGGTGATGTGCCCCATCATGCGGGCGATGCGCAGGCCGCGTTTGGGGATTTTGCCTTCGCGGGCGTAATGGCCGCCGCAGAAATCGGGGTCGGTCAGAATGGCCTGCCGCGCAACGTCGTTGAACGCGATGTTTTGGGTGGACAGCTTCGGCGCGGAAGCGATGACCAAGGCGTGGCGCACGCGTGCGGGGAAGTCTATCGTCCATTGCAGCGCCTGCATGCCGCCCAAGCTGCCGCCGACCACCGCCGCCCATTGCGAGATGCCGAAATAATCGGCCAACAGCGCCTGCGATTTTACCCAGTCTTTAACCGTCACCATCGGAAAATCGGCGCCGTAATCGCGGCCGTTGGCGGGGTTTTCCGACAAAGGGCCGGTACTGCCGTGGCAGCCTCCGAGATTGTTCAGCCCGACGACAAAAAAGCGTTCGGTATCAATCGGTTTGCCTTCGCCGACCATGCTGTCCCACCAGCCGGGATATTTGTCGTCTGCCGAATACCGTCCGGCCACATGATGATTGCCCGAGAGCGCGTGGCAGATTAAGACGCCATTGCTTTTGTCGGCATTGAGCGTGCCGTAGGTTTCCACCATCAAATCAAAACGCGGCAGCGTCTGGCCGTTTTCCAAAACCAGCGGGGTTTCAAACGGGATTTTCTGAGGCGTAACCAAGCCTGATGCAGCGTTTGCAGTCATGATATTCAGTTTCCAAATGGCGCGGCAAAGAGGGTATTATAACGGCTCGAATCCGCTTTGTGCACGAGCATACGCTTGCACTCAGGCGGGCTGTTTTTCAGACGGCCTCAAAGACGGCTGCGCGGCTTGAGGCCGTCTGAAAACTTCTGCCGACATGATTTTTTCAGACGGTATCCCGTTTCCCTTTCCGACAGCAACCATTCATTCAGACCCCATGATAGGCCGCATCCTCCGCATCTTCTTTCTCTTCGCCCTGATTGCGCTGATTGTCCGCCGCCTGTTCAGCCGCAAGCAGAAACGCGCCCTGCGCGAAATCGTGCGAATCAGCGCGTGGGTACTGCTCGGCGCGGCGGCGGCAACGCTGGTCTGGTACGGCGTGATGCTGTATTTCAAGCATATTCCGCAGGGGTATTGAACAAAAAGGCCGTCTGAACTTTCAGACGGCCTGTCTCTTTCCAATCTTTACGCCAAAAACAACTGATACGCTTCGTTGTGCGTTTCATCCTGATAAAGATAGCCGAGATTTTCCAAAAACGCGGCAAATGCGGCTTCGTCATGCGGGGGGACATCGATGCCGACCAGAACCCGACCGTAGTCGGCGCCGTGGTTGCGGTAGTGGAACAGCGTGATGTTCCAGTCGCCCTGCATTTGGTTGAGAAACAGCGCCAGCGCGCCCGGGCGTTCGGGAAATTCAAAGCTGACGAGGCGCTCGTGGACGACTTTTTCGGTACGCCCGCCGACCATGTAGCGGATGTGGATTTTGGAAATTTCGTCGTCGGTCAGATCTTGGTTGGGCAGGCCGGCGTTGTTGAGCTGTTCGACGATGACGGCGCGGTCGCGCGAGCCGGCGGTCTGCATGCCGACGAAAATGTGCGCGTTTTTATCGTCGCCGTAGCGGTAGTTGAACTCGGTAATGCTGCGGTTGCCGATGAGGTTGATGAATTTGCGGAAACTGCCGGGCTGCTCGGGAATGGTTACGGCGAAAATGCCCTCGTTACCCTCGCCCAATTCGCTGCGCTCGGAAACGTGGCGCAGGCGGTGGAAATTCATGTTGGCGCCGCTGGTGACGGCGACGAAGGTTTTGTTTTCCGCGCCGGTGCGGGCGATATAGGTTTTCAGGCCGGCCAGTGCGAGCGCGCCTGCGGGCTCCATGATGCTGCGGGTGTCGTCGAAAATGTCTTTGATTGCGCTGCAGACGGCATCGGTATCGACGGTAATGATGTCGTCGAGCAGGTCTTTACACAGGCGGAACGTCTCTTCGCCGACAACTTTCACCGCCGTGCCGTCTGAAAACAGGCCGACGTCTTTCAGATGCACGATGCTGCCCTGCTCGACCGACTGTTTCATGCAGCAGGAATCGTGGGTTTGCACGCCGATGATTTTGATGTCGGGGCGAACCTGTTTGATAAACGCCGCCACGCCCGCCGCCAGGCCGCCACCACCGATTTGGACGAACACGGCATCTATTTTATCCGGATGCTGGCGCACAATTTCCATGCCGACCGTGCCCTGCCCTGCGATTACGTCGGGGTCGTCAAACGGCGCGATGTAGGTCAGGCCGTCGCGCTTGACCAGTCCGACCGCGTGATCATAAGCATCGTTGTACGACATTCCTTCCAACACCACCTCCGCACCGCGGTTTTTCACCGCGTCGATTTTGATTTGCGGCGTGGTTTTCGGCATCACAATCACCGCGCGGCAGCCCAAACGCTGCGCCGACAAAGCCACGCCCTGTGCATGGTTGCCTGCGCTGGCGGCAATCACACCGCAGGCCAGCGCCTCTTTCGGCAGTTTCGCCATTTTGTTGTACGCACCGCGGATTTTGAAGGAAAATACCGGCTGCAAATCCTCGCGTTTGAGCAGGATGTTGTTTTTCAGACGGCCTGACAGCCCGCGCGCGCTTTCCAACGGCGTTTCCACGGCAACATCGTAAACAGAAGCGGTCAGAATGCGGATAAGGTAATCAGAATAAGAGGGGCGGAAGTTCATGATCGGTTAAGAAAAAATATTTAGAATAATCAACAATAAAGCTACAACAACACAGGTCTCGTCAACCCCTGTCGCGAAAAGGTAAAACCATACCCCCGAGGCCGTCTGAAAGCAAGAAAAATCTTAGCAAATCAAGCGCGGGTCGGTATAATGCACGATTTTCTAGACGCCGCCCGCGCGGCGGCACACATCTCCGACGGATTTCCGTTTCAGCCTCCCATCAAGAAAACACACGCCGAAATGATGAAAAAACCCCTAATCAGCCTCAGCCTGACCGCCCTCCTCGCCACCCAAGCCGCTGCCTCGCCCCAACCCGCAGCCAAGCCCGCTTCCGCGCCCAAAGCCGCAGAAGCCTCCGCGCCCGCACCGCAAGCCGCCTCCGTCGCCGGCAACACCATCAACAGCAGCATCACCCCGCCGGAAATCACCGCCGCCGCCTACATCGCCAAAGACGTTTACAGCAACCAAACGCTGGCCGCCCACAATGCCGACACCCAAATCGAACCCGCCTCGCTTACCAAAATGATGACCGCCTACCTCGCCTTCAAAGCGCTGGAAGCCGGCACCCTCAAACCCGACCAAATGCTGACCGTCTCCGAAGCCGGCCGCACCGTCGAAGGCTCGCGGATGTTCCTCAACCCCAAAGTTCCCGCCAGCGTCAGCGACCTGATTAAAGGCATGGTCGTCCAATCCGGCAACGACGCCGCCATCACCCTCGCCGAAGCCATGGGCGACGGCTCCGTCGACAACTTCGTCAAAAAAATGAACGAAGAAGCCCGCCGCCTCGGCATGGAAAAAACCCGGTTTAAAAACCCCACCGGCCTCACCGCCGAAGGGCACCTCTCCACCGTCAACGACCTCGCCATCCTGGCCGCCGCGCTGATCAACGACTACTCGAAATACTACCCCGTATTCTCGATTAAATCGTTTAAATACAACAACATCGAACAACCCAACCGCAACCTCCTGCTCTACCGCGACTCCAGCGTCGACGGCCTCAAAACCGGCCACACCGAAAGCGCCGGCTACAACCTCGCCGCCTCCAGCAAACGCAACGGCCGCCGCATCGTCACCGTCATCGTCGGCACCGAATCCACAGAAGCGCGCGCCACCGAAAGCAGCAAACTGCTCAACTGGGCGCTGCAAGCCTTCGACACCCCCAAGCTATACAGCGCCGACGAAGCCATCTCGCGCGTCAAAGTTTATAAAGGCAGCGCAGACGCTGTAAACGTCGGTTTCCTCGACAACACCTACATCACCATCCCGCACGACACCGGCAGCAGCATCAAACCTGTATTGGAAACCATGCAGCCCGTGCTCGCGCCGATCGAAAAAGGTCAGGTTTTGGGCAAACTCAAAATCATGAAAGGCAATGAAATGATTGCCGAAAAAGACGTCGTCGCCCTCGACACCGTCGGCGAAGCCAACTGGTTCAAGCGTACTTTAGACAGCATTGTGCTGTGGTTTAAAAACCTGATGGGCTGATATAGTGAATTAAAATTAAGAAATCTACTTCGTTGGCTGCGGCCGGGCTCAAAGAGGACGATTCACTAAGGTGCTGAAGCGCCAAGTTTATCTGTCCCGTACTCCCCGTACTGTCTGCGCCTTGTATCTTTCTTATTTTAATTCACTATAAAACCGCCGCCGCAGAATAGCAGAATATAAGGCCGTCTGAAAAACTTCCGTGACTTTTGCAACGGGTTTTCAGACGGCCTTTAAGCAAGCATTGTTCGATGATTGCAAAAGTCTCAAACCGAGATTGTTGCAACAATCAAAATTTCACGGACGTCACTCCCGTGCTGGCGGGAATCCACGGTTAAAAACAGGCAATGTTTTGTTTTAACACAATTTCAGAAAATCAAACGTGGATTCCCGCCTACGCGGGAATGACGCCGGTTGAGTGATGAGTCGTTTCAAACGGCATTCAGGCAGGCGTTTCTTATTTTTGGAACTTTTACAGAAATCCCAAAAGAGCATTTGAAGGCCGTCTGAAACCCAATTTACCGCACCAAACAAAAAGACCGGCCTTCCGACCGGTCTTTATATATTGATATATTGCAAACAGCTTTCCAAGCCGATTACTTCGCAGCGGAAGCTGCGGATGCCGCTGCGCTTGAAGCGGCTCCGGCTTTTGCGCCTGCGGCGGCGCTTTCACCCCATGCGGCCGGGTATTTGTAACCGGCGAAGCGTTTTTTGGCGTAGGCTTTGAATTCTTCCGAATTGTAGGCTTCTTCCACGTCTTTCAGCCATTTGCTGTCTTTATCGGCTGTTTTGACAGCCGCCCAGTTGACGTAGGCGAAGCTCGGCTCTTGGAACAGGGTTTCGGTCAGTTTCATGCCGCTGCTCATGGCGTAGTTGCCGTTGACGACGGCGAAGTCAACGTCGGCGCGGCTGCGTGGCAGTTGGGCTGCTTCGAGTTCGACGATGTTGATTTTCTTCACGTTTTCGGCGATGTCGTTTTTAGACGCGGTCAGCGGGTTGATGCCGTCTTTCAGTTTAACCCAGCCCAATTCGTTGAGCATCACCAAGGCGCGGGCGAAATTTGACGGGTCGTTGGGCGCGGAAACGCTGGCGCCGTCTTTAACGTCGGCCAACGCTTTCTGTTTGCCCGGATACAGACCCAGCGGAGCGGTCGGCACTTGGAAGGCTTCGGTAATGTCTAATTTGTGTTCTTTTTTGAAATCATCGAGATACGGTTTGTGTTGGAAGATATTGATGTCCAACTCACCCTCGGCCAGTGCCAGATTGGGGCGGACGTAATCGGTAAACTCAACCAGTTTCACTTTGTAGCCTTTTTTCTCCAAAGCGGGCTGGATCTGTTCTTTGACCATGTCGCCGAAATCGCCGACGGTGGTGCCGAAGACGATTTCTTTTTTATCGGCGGCGGCTTTATCCGCGCCCGAAGCGGCCGGTGCAGCGTTTTCTTGCTGGCCGCAGGCAGCCAGCGCTAAGGCCAGCGCGGCAGCTGAGAAGGTTTTCAATAAAGTCTGCATGAAATACTCCCTGTATTTGCTGTGTGGTAAAAAATATTTTCAGACGGCCTTTGATGCAGGGATGCAGGCCGTCTGAAAAGTGTGAAATTTAACGCTTATCGAGACGGCGCGCAATCAGGTTGCCGGTGGTCTGCATAATGATAACCAGCAAAACCAAAACGGCAATGATGAAAATGATGACTTCGGTCTGATAGCGGTAATAGCCGTAGCGGATGGCCAAATCGCCCAAACCGCCGCCGCCAATCATACCCGCCGCAGCGCTGTATGAAAGCAGGCCGATTGCCAAAACGGTCATGCTGGAAACCATGCCGGCGCGCGCTTCGTTGAGCAATACTTTGAAAATCACGGTAGCCGGCGTCGCGCCCATGCTGATAGCGGCTTCGATAATGCCGCGCGGCACTTCGCGCAGATTCTGTTCGACCAGACGGGCGAAATAAAACAGACCGGAAACGCTCAGCACCAGCGAGGCGGCAATCGGGCCGATGGTGCTGCCGATCAGTGCGCGCGTGACCGGAATCATGGCAATCATCAAAATCACAAACGGAAACGCCCGCATCAGGTTGACCAGATTGTCAAGCAGCAGGTTCAGCGGTTTGTTGTAATGAAGTTGACGGCTGGCGGTCACAAACAGACCGATGCCTAAAAGCGTGCCGAACACTACCGCAAACGCCGTGGAAAGGCCGACCATCACAAAAGTTTCCCAAAGCGCCTGAACAATCTCGCCTTTCATGGCACTGATGGTAGTGGCGGCTTGGGCGAAAGTCAAATCAGCCATTTCAGTCCTCCCGAGTCAGTTCGCGCCCGATTTCGGATTGCGCGCGGATTTGGTTGCCGCAAACATCCACCACTTCCACCAGCTTGCCGTGGTGCAGCAGCGCAGCGCGGTCGCACAGGCGGCGCAACACGCTCATCTCGTGGGTAACGATGACGATAGTGACATTAAAGCGTTTGTTAATATCTTCCAAACATTCCAACACGCTGCGCGTTGTCGCCGGGTCGAGTGCAGACGTCGGCTCGTCGGCCAGAATCACTTTAGGATTCGACGCCAACGCACGGGCGATACCGACGCGCTGTTTCTGCCCGCCCGAAAGCTGCGACGGATAATGCTGAGCACGCTCCTGCAAACCGACGATTTCCAAACATTCAACCACGCGCGCACGGATTTTTTCAGACGGCCAACCCGCAATTTCCAGCGGAAACGCCACATTGTCGGCCACGGTGCGGTTACTCAACAGATTAAACTGCTGGAACACCATCCCGATATTCTGCCGCGCCTTGCGCAGCGCGGAAGCCGAAAGCGCCGTCAGCTCTTCGCCGTCCACCGTTACCTTACCGGTATCCGGCTCTTCGAGCAGGTTGATCAGGCGCAGCAGCGTGGATTTTCCCGCGCCGGAATAACCCATCAGCCCGAAAATTTCGCCCGCCTTAATCTCGAGGCTCAAAGGCTCGACGGCGGTAAACCACGATTTTTCACGGGTTTGATAGCGTTTGGAAACATTATCCAAAGTAATCATGTTTTTTCCACATACAAAAAGACCCGAAGTGTGTAACACAACGGGCCAAAGAAAGAAAGGAATAAAAACAGCAGATGAGTAAAAACGCTTTAGCTGTTGTGCCCGCAAGCTGTGTCAAATCGGCATTGGCACTATTATTAATTTACAGGTAAATATTTGTCAAAATTATTTTTAAATTTTGACATTTTTTTGCTGTTTCTTAAGCAACAAACCGAATTTACAGTTTTTACCCGACTGCTTTCCTTTATATTTCAAACGAATAACTTTCCCAAACAGACCGTCTGAAAATCAGTATTTTTTCAGACGGTCTCAAGCCTACAAACGCGCCACACCGCTACTCTTGACATTTAAATAATCAAGCGCCCTGATGAAATCCGGGCGGGCAGCGCAATTCAGGGGAAACGCTGCAAAACTGACAAATTTCAGACGGCATTATCAATGTTGAAGAATTGCCTACGAATGGCCCAACTGATTAAAATGATTAAACTATTTTGAAAAATTCAAAATGCCGCCTGAAAATTATTGCTCGGTGGCATTACATAGGTAACACATCATGACCGACACGCTCAAACAAACCACCCAAATCATCCGCACGGTTAAAAACGAACGCACAGACGAAGAACGCCTGCAAGGCTGGCAGGAGACATGTCTGGCAAAAGGCTTAAGCGGCGAATTTGCGATTGCTTCCCAAATTGGCGAACAAGCCGTTACCGAAGAACAGATTAAAATGGTTTCGGAATTATTTGGCCGCTAGGGCTTCCTGACAAAACGGAATTTGTTTATTTTTGTCGGGTTAGCATGGGTCAGGCCGTCTGAAAACGGCAAAATCAAGGATTCATCACCCGTGCAATCAGCGCCTTATCCTTGCCCGCCATATTCGGGATTTTCACCTGAATGCCGTTGCCGGGCGCGACATCTACCGCGGCGCCTTTGCGCGTCATTTCGGAGAGTTTGACGGTTTCGTTGCCGCTGGGATGGATAATTTCCAGCGTATCGCCGACGGCAAAACGGTTTTTCACTTCTACGGTCGCCCAGCCTTCGGCGTCGATTTCGGTAACGTGGCCGACGTATTGGCTTTGTTTGGCGAGCGAGTGGCCGCTGAGGTAGTTTTGGTAGTCTTGGGTTTGGTGGCGTTCCAAGAAGCCAGAAGTGTAGCCGCGGTTGGCCAAGCCTTCGAGCTCGGAAAGCAGGCTGTAATCAAACGGGCGGCCTGCGACGGCGTCGTCAATCGCTTTACGGTAAGACTGGGCGACGCGGGCGACGTAATACAGCGATTTGGTGCGGCCTTCCACTTTCAGGCTGTCCACGCCGATTTCGGCGAGTTTTGAGACCACTTCGATGCCGCGCAGGTCTTTGGAATTCATGATGTAGGTGCCGTGCTCGTCTTCCATAATCGGCATCATTTCACCCGGACGGTTGCTCTCTTCGATCAAAAACACTTTGTTGGCGGCGGGATGGCGCTGCTGTCCGTTGATGCCTTCGAAGTTTTGGTTGGCTTCTTCCTGCGCTTTTTCAAAGTTGAAACCCTGCAATAATCTGGCATCGCCCATGTCGTCTTCAACGGCATCATGAACTTTGTAATCCCAGCGGCAAGAGTTGGTGCAGGTGCCCTGATTGGGGTCGCGGTGGTTGAAATAGCCCGAAAGCAGGCAGCGGCCGGAATAGGCGATGCACAATGCGCCGTGGATGAAGACTTCGAGTTCGATGTCGGGGCATTCTTGACGGATTTCGGCGATTTCTTCCATGGAAAGTTCGCGCGACAGAATGATGCGCTCGACGCCGACGTTCTGCCAGAATTTCACGCCCCAATAATTGGTGGTATTGGCTTGAACGGAAAGGTGAACCGGCATTTCCGGCCATTTTTCGCGCACAGTCATAATCAGCCCGGGATCGGCCATAATCAGCGCGTCGGGCTTCATCGCAATCAGCGGTTCCATATCGGAAACAAAGGTTTTCAACTTGGAATTGTGCGGCAGGGTATTGACGGTTAAAAAGAATTTTTTATTGCGCTCGTGCGCTTCTTTAATGCCTTGCGCCAACACGTCGAGCTTGGCAAATTCGTTGTTGCGCGCGCGCAGCGAATAGCGCGGGCTGCCGGCATACACTGCATCGGCGCCGTAATCGTAGGCGGCGCGCATGCGCTCGAGACCGCCGGCGGGGAGGAGGAGTTCGGGTGCTTTCATGGTTTTGCTTTGTCAAAAAAGTTTTCAGACGGCCTGAACATCAGAGATGAGGCCGTCTGAAAGAATATTCGGAATCGGGGCGGAATTATCCGCTTTTTCAGGCAGACGGTCAATTTCAGCCGCCGGATTTTCATTTGTTTCATCTTGTTTTTATTGGAAAAACTGCCAAGCCTAACTACTTTCCAGACGGCCTTTGAAAATACCTGCGGCGCGTTCCGCCTAAAAAAGCATTCAGCCTGTGTATTTTCTTGTAAAATGCCCCCTTTCTTTGACCGGATTTATCGGAGCCGCGCGCTCCGCCACAAGGTAAGCGGATATGGATTTTCGTTTTGACGTTCTTTATGAATACCGTTGGATGTTTTTCTACGGCGCGCTGACGACGCTGGGGCTGACCTTCGTCGCCACGCTGGGCGGCACGGTATTGGGGCTCTTCGGCGCACTGGCGCGGCTGATGCGCTTTGAAAAAGGCGGCGCCGCCATGCGCGCGCTGGCTTGGGTGTTCCGCCACCTTTCATTGCTGTATGTCACGCTGTTCCGCGGTACGCCTTTGTTTGTACAAATTTTCATTTGGTATTACGTTTGGGTGGTCGCGCTGATCCACCCCGTTGACGGCTTGATTGTCAGCGGCGATTTGGCGGTTGAGCTGCGCCGCGGCTACGGCGCACTGATCGCGGGTACCCTGGCCTTGATGGTGAACGCGGGCGCCTACATCACCGAAATCTTCCGCGCCGGCATCCAATCCATCGACAAAGGCCAAATCGAAGCCGCCCGCTCGCTCGGCCTGACTTATCCGCAGGCGATGCGTTATGTGATTCTGCCGCAGGCGCTGCGCCGTATGCTGCCGCCGCTGGCCAACGAATTTATCACGCTTTTGAAAGACAGCTCGCTGCTGTCCGCCATTGCTGTAGCCGAGCTGGCTTACGTGCAGAACACCATTTCCGGCCGCTATTCCATCTACGAAGAACCGCTCTACGCCGTTGCGCTGATTTATCTGGCGACGACCACCCTGCTCGGCTGGATGTTCCTGCGTTTGGAAAAACGCTATAGTTGATTAAAATAAAAATGAGGCAAGGCGGCAACGCCCGCACTGCACGAATAGTACATAAGGGCGTTGGCAACGCCGTATCATTGCAATTTTAATCAACTATACAACATGGCGCACCGCTGGCCGTTTAATCTTTACAGGCCGTCTGAATCGGTTGCTGAGCGCAGTCGAAGTACAGACGGCCTGTTTGCCAAAAAACTCATGGAAACCACACTCTATTTTCTTATCGTCATCTGCTTTCTCGCCGGCCTGATGGACGCGGCGGTCGGCGGCGGCGGGCTGTTGCAGATTCCCGGAATGTTCAACGTATTACCGCCCAACACGCCTGTGCCGACCGTGTTGGGTGTGGGCAAAGTCGCCTCGTTTTCGGGCACATTTACCGCAACGTGGCAATATGTGCGCAAAATCGCCGTGCCGTGGAAAATGCTGTTGCCCGCCGCGATTTTGGCGTTTGCCATGTCTTATCTGGGTGCAAAATCCGCGGCGTATTTTCCCGTGCAATACATGAAACCTGCCATGCTCGCCGTGATGGTGGCGATGTTTCTCTACACTTTTTTCAAAAAAGATTTGGGGCAGACCGCGCGTACCGCCGCGCTGACCCGCCGCGAGCTGTTTTGGGGCTTGTTTTTCGGCGCACTCATCGGCTTTTACGACGGCATTTTCGGGCCGGGAACAGGCAGCCTGCTGGCTTTTGTATTCGTGCGCTTTTACGGCTACGACTTCCTCGCCGCCAGCGCCTCGGCCAAAGTCATCAACACCACCACCAACCTCGCCGCCCTTACCTTTTTCATTCCCAACGGCCACGTCGTCTGGACATGGGCGCTGCCGCTGGCTGCGGCCAACCTCTGCGGCGGCATCATCGGCGCACGCCTCGCTATCCGCGGCGGCACAAAATTTCTACGCTACGGATTCATGGTCTTGCTCTGCCTGTTTATCGGAAAATTCGCCCGGGATTTGGTCGTCTGAAAAGTTTCAGGAACTTGCGGGGTGGGTGTAAACTCGTCGCTCATTCAGAATTTTCAGACAGACAAAAACCTGCAGAGTGGGTGTAAACCCTCCATTCAAAATTTTCAGGTCACCGTTTTCAGCTTCAGACGGCATCATAATGGTGGATTCACACCCACCCTACGGCAAAATCCGCCTCTCGGCTGAAAGTCGTCCATGCCGTCTGAAATGCCGAAACCTCGCAGGGTGGGTAAACCCACCATGATTCAAAATTTTCAGACGACCGTTTTCAGTTTCAGACGGCATCATAATGGTGGGTTCGCCCTCACCCTGTAAACCAAAAAAACGTGCCGAATCCGACACGTTTTTTTCTCAACGGTAAACATACCGTATCACTTCATTCTTGCGCGTTCCGACGATTTTGATGGTCAGCGTCACCGACGTGCCGTCTGAAAACAATTCGCCGAAGTAATCGTCGGGCATGCAGGCATACGGCTGTTCGGCCTCGATGCCCCCGCCGCATTCGCGGAAAGTGAAAATCCGTTCAAACACCTGATTGCGGTAGTGGAAAAACTCAAGGCCGTCTGAAAACAGCCGCCATTGTTTTTCATCGCGGCACACGCGCCCTGTATCGAGGCGGAAGCGGTCGCGGAACGTCAGCAGATTACCCGCGCGCACGACTTCGGTTTCGCCCTCACCCGTGCAGTTCCAATCCATTTTCGAACCGGAAAGGCTTTGCGAGGCAAAGGCCAGCGTTTGCACCGAAGCCAAACGCTCGAAGATTTTTTCCAACATATTCATTACATTAAAGACCGTCTGCACTTCGACTGCGCTCAGCAACCGATTCAGACGGCCTGTTTCAATCAAAACTTCTTAAAGAAGCGGTAAGTCGGCGCCAGCAGAAACGCGGCGGCAACGGCTTTCAGAATATCGCCGGCCACAAACGGATACAGGCCGTATGCTAAAACCTTACCCTCGGGCACAAACAGCGAAAGCTGCGCCAAGCCCAGCGCGTACATCGCCGCCGTACCGACCAAGCCCGCTGCCACGGTTTTCCAAACCGATTTCAGCGCGCCTTTGTCGCTCGCCCAACCCAACACAAACGCCATCGCAGCATAGCCGAACAGATAGCCGCCAGACGATCCCGTCAACACGGCAAAACCCGCTTTGCCGCCCGCAAACACCGGCAACCCCATCGCACCTTCAAGCAGATACAGCAACACCGCTGCCACGCCCGCTTTGCGCCCCAACGCAAAACCGATCAGCAGCACGCCCATAGACTGCAAGGTAATCGAAACAAACGGCAGCGGCACGGCAAACTGCGCCAACACCGCAATCAGATTCGCGCCCAGCACGGTTTTCAGCCAAAACGCAGTGTTTTGGTTGGCATCCGCCCAATGGCGGACTGCATTTACTTGGTTAATCATATGATTTCCTTAAAAAATAAAAAATACCCACGCACAATGAGCGGGAAAGCGTATTTTAAGGAAAACCATGCCAAAATCAAAGCATATGCCGTCTGAAAAAACGGCTTGAAAATCAAAAGTCAAAGGCGTAAAGTGAAAAAAACCTAAAAATTCAGCAAAGTAAGGTTATGCGTTTGATTATTGCCGCGCCGTCTAACGGCGAAATTCTGAAAGATGCGCTCAAAATCCGTTTGGAACAAGATTCCCGTGTCGAAAGCCTGACCGATTTATCCGACAACAACGCCGGCTATCCGCAGCTCTCCTTTGCCGCCGCACAGGCAGTTGCCGAAGGAGAAGCAGACCGCGCCATTTTGATTTGCGGCACCGGCGTAGGAACGGCGATTGCCGCTAACAAAGTCAGCGGTGCGCGCGCCGCGACGGCGCATGATTTGCTGTCGGTCAAAGGTTCGGTGGAAAATTACGATGCACAAATTCTGTGTATGGGGAAAAACGTGATCGCCGCGCCGGCCGGCGGCGTGGGCATTAGTGGATATTTGGCTGGATTTGCGTCATGACCGGTCAAGTGCTTATGCGCCGAAAGTGGAAGACATCAAGGCATTTGAACGCAATCATGCCGTCTGAAAAATAAACAGGTACTATGCAGCAAACAGGCCGTCTGAATTTTGGTTACTCAGTAATCAAAATTCAGACGGCCTTATTCAAAAACCAATCCGGACTTTCAGACGGCCTCAATGCACCTTGTGCGAGGTGCTGTACACGATTTTGTCCGTCCAAGCCATTGCCAGCGCGGAAACGAGGAAGCCCAAATGCAGCATGAGCTGCCAAAAAATAGTATGTTCGGCGACTTGATCGGCGTTGATAAAGGTTTGCAGCAGGTGGATGGATGAAATGCTGATAATCGCCATCGAAAGTTTCACTTTCAACACCGAAGCGTTGACGTGGCTCAGCCATTCGGGCTGGTCGGGGTGGTCGTCAACGCGCAGTTTGGAAACGAAAGTTTCATAACCGCCAATCAACACCATGACCAAAAGGTTGGCAATCATCACGACGTCAATCAGGCTGAGGACGGCGAGCATGATGGCATTTTCGTCCATCGCACCGAGATTGACGATAAGATTCCAAAGTGATTTCAAAAACTTATACGAATAAATCGCCTGCACGGCAATCAGGCCGAGGTAAATCGGCAGTTGCAGCCAGCGGCTGGCAAAAATCAGCCGGCTGAAAATGTTTTGGCGGACGGCCATTTCAGCGTTTGATGAAGTGTGTTTTTCCATAGTGGTTTGATTGTGTTGAAAAAATGGTTGGTAAAAGTTAAAGCAGGCCGTCTGAAAATACGAAAGCCGTAAAATTTTTCAGACGGCCTAACTTGATTTACGCGTTCAGATTCACAGCATGTTCGCGCGTTTCGTGGAACACGATGTCCAGCCAGCGTTCCTGCGTTAAATTCAGGTTCACGCGGTTGGGCGCGAGGTAGGCGAGGTTGCCGCCTGCGTCGATGGAAAGGTTGGCGGCGTTGGCTTTTTCAAACTCGGCCAGCTTTTTCTTGTCGTCGCACGACACCCAGCGCGCCGACCAGATGGACACGGTGTCGAAAACCGCTTCCACACCGTATTCGGCGGCCAGCCGCGAGGTTACGACTTCAAACTGCAACACGCCCACCGCGCCCAAAATCAAATCCGCGCCCGAATGCGGTTTGAACACCTGCACCGCGCCTTCCTCGCCGAGCTGCTGCAAGCCTTTTTGCAGCTGCTTGATTTTCAGCGGGTTTTTGATGCGCACGCTGCGGAACAGTTCGGGTGCAAAAAACGGAATGCCAGTAAACGCCAGCTGTTCGCCTTCGGAAAAACTGTCGCCGATTTGGATGTTGCCGTGGTTCGGGATGCCGATGATGTCGCCCGCGTAGGCTTCTTCCACCAGCTCGCGGTCGTGCGACATAAACGTGACCACGCTGCTGGCGGCGATGTCGCGGTTGATGCGCAGGTGTTTCATCTTCATGCCGCGCTCGAATTTGCCGGAACACACGCGCAGAAAAGCGATGCGGTCGCGGTGTTTCGGATCCATATTGGCCTGGATTTTGAACACGAAACCGGAAAATTTTTCTTCAGACGGCATCACTTCGCGCACGGTCGCGTCGCGGCCTTTCGGTGCGGGTGCCCAATCGATGAGCGAGTTTAAAATTTCCTGAATGCCGAAATTGTTAATCGCCGAACCGAAGAACACGGGCGTGAGTTCGCCCGCCAAAAACTCTTCCAAATCAAACTCGTTCGACGCAGCCTGCACCAATTCGATTTCGGCGCGCAGGTTTTCCATTTCCAGCGGAAACAGTTCGTCCAAACGCGGATTGTCTATGCCTTGGACAATCTCGAATTCATGCGGCAGCTTCTCGCCGCCCGCGTCGAATAAATACACTTCGTCGTTCAGAATGTGGTACACGCCCTTGAAGTTTTTGCCCATGCCGATCGGCCAAGTCACGGGCGCGCAACGGATTTTCAGGATGCTTTCCACTTCGTCGAGCAATTCCAGCGAATCGCGCACCTCACGGTCGTATTTGTTCATGAAGGTTACGATGGGCGTGTTGCGCAGGCGGCAGACGTTCAACAGCTTGATGGTCTGCGCCTCCACGCCTTTGGCCGCGTCGATGACCATCAGCGCGCTGTCCACGGCGGTAAGTACGCGGTAGGTGTCTTCCGAAAAGTCTTGGTGGCCGGGCGTGTCGAGCAGGTTGACGGTGTGGTCTTTGTAGTCGAACTGCATCACGGATGACGCCACGGAAATGCCGCGCTGCTTCTCGATTTCCATCCAGTCGGAAGTGGCGAATTTGCCCGTTTTCTTACCCTTGACCGTGCCCGCACTCTGAATCGCGCCCGAAAACAGCAGCAGCTTTTCGGTGAGCGTGGTTTTACCCGCGTCGGGGTGGGAAATGATGGCGAAGGTGCGTCGGCGGCGCACTTGGTCGAGGATTTCGGACATGGTTCGGTCTTTGTTTTAAAACAATAGTAGGCTTGGGGGAAACAGACAAGGCCGTCTGAAATACTTCGACTACGCTCAGTAACCGAGATGGTTCAGACGGCCTCCGATGAATTTTAAGCAGATGATTGTATAAAAAAACGCCTGTTTTTTCAATGCTTGGAACGCGACCTTACCCAATGCCTTTATCCGAAAATTTCAGGTAGCCTCCTACTGATTTCGTTCGAAACAAACTTTTACCAATATAAAAACAATAATTATCATTAGTAAAAATTCAACTGAAACTATCTCATGACAAAGCAGTAACTAAAAACAGCATACTATTTCATGGCAGTAATAAAATACTTCAATGCAATGGCAGCAATTGCCGCCTTAGCAGAAATGGGGTGGTTCAAATCAGGATGTTGCCAGCTTCGAAGTATAGCGGCAATTTGCACATTTGCCCTATTTGCATTAGGGGGACATCTCGCACAGATGACATATTTTCACAGAAACAAACTTGTTAACGAAGAAAAGAAATAACGGTGATTAAACTCACTCTAAATCCTTGTTATTATGAAGTATGCGGTTTTAACAACGACTGTGTATCCGCAAATAAAACCAGGCCGTCTGAAAAATCTTTCAGACGGCCTGTGTTATGATTCTCCCCACCCTCAATTTCGGAAACAGCTATGGAAAAAACCGTTTATCTCTATACCGACGGCGCCTGCAAAGGCAATCCCGGCGCGGGCGGCTGGGGCGTTTTGATGCGCTACGGCAGCCATGAAAAAACGCTGTTCGGCGGCGAAGCGCAAACCACCAACAACCGTATGGAACTGACGGCGGTCATCGAGGGGCTGAAATCACTCAAACGACGCTGCACGGTGGAAATCTGCACCGACTCGCAATATGTGAAAAACGGCATGGAAAGCTGGATTCACGACTGGAAGAAAAACGGCTGGAAAACGGCGTCGAAACAGCCGGTGAAAAACGACGATTTGTGGAAGGCGCTGGACGAACTGGTGCAGCAGCACGACGTGCGCTGGGCGTGGGTCAAAGGCCATGCGGGGCATCCTGAAAACGAAAAAGCGGATGAATTGTCCAATCGCGGCGCGGCGCAGTTTTTGTAGTTTTCGAGAGAAATGGAATACAGGCCGATACCTTTGCAAAATTCAAAAAGGCCGTCTGAAACTTTCACAAACGTCATTCCCGCGCAGGCGGGAATCCACGCTTGATTTTCTGAAACTGTGTTAAAACAAGATATTGCCTGTTTTTAACCGTGGATTCCCGCCTGCGCGGGAATGACGTCGCTTGAAGGATTAACCGTTTCAGACGGCCTGGACTCTTGAATCCGACATATCAAAGCAATTTCATCATGTCGGATACCGGATACAAGTATCCGACCTACCGCTTTTCAGACGGCCTGACAAATGAAATCCATTCAAACACTCAGTGTAAAGCCAATCAGCCGTCTGAAAAAGCAAACCTGTTCCGACAATAATAAAAAGGCCGTCTGACAATTCAGACGGCCTTTGTTCCGTTTAATCAGCTTTCAGCTTATTTGCTGCGGCTGAAGACGATTTTGGTTGCCTGCCATGCGACGCAGACGGCACCGCCGATGAAGATCAAGTCGGCTGCGGTGCGTACCCAGCGCAGGGTATCGAGGATTTCCATTTGCAGGAATTCTTCGCTGCGGGCGTACCACAAACCTTCGGTGATGCTGGCGTAGGCTTGGATGGCGCCGACAGGCAGCAGGCTGATGGCGATCATGCCGGCCAAGCCGCCGTTGAGCAGCCAGAAGCCCCAGGTCATCAGTTTGTCGTCAAATTCGACGTCGGGTTTCAGGTAGCGGGCAACCAGCAAAACGAAGCCCAGTGCCAAGAAACCGTACACACCGAACAGCGCTGCGTGGGCGTGTACTGCGGTGGTGTTCAGACCTTGGATGTAGAACAGGGAAACCGGCGGGTTGATCAGGAAGCCGAATACGCCGGCACCGATCATGTTCCAGAACGCCACGGCAACGAAGCACATCAGCGGCCAGCGCAGGCGTTTCGCCCACGGGGCAAGGTGCTGGTAAGACCAGTGTTCATAGGCTTCGCGGCCGAGCAGTACCAGCGGTACAACTTCCAGCGCGGAGAAGCAGGCGCCGATAGCCATAGAGGCTGAGGTCGAACCGGAGAAGTAGAGGTGGTGCAGCGTACCCGGGATGCCGCCGAGCATGAAGATGGCGGCGGCAGCCAGCGTAGAAGCGGTTGCGGTGCTGCGGCGTACAAAGCCCATGTTGTAGAAAATAAAGGCAAATGCGGCGGTGGCGAATACTTCGAAGAAGCCTTCTACCCACAGGTGAACCACCCACCAGCGCCAGTATTCCATGACGGCAATCGGGGATTTTTCGCCGTAGAACAAGCCCGGTGCGTAGAACGCACCCACACCGACCATGGAGGCTACGAAAATCGCCAGCAGGTTTTTGTCGGTGCCTTTTTCTTTAAAGGCGGAAACGGTACAGCGCAACATCAGGAACAGCCACAGCAGGAGGCCGACCATCAGCAGAAGCTGCCAGAAGCGGCCCAAATCGAGGTATTCGTAACCCTGATGGCCGAACCAGAAGTTGAATTCGGGCGGAATGACGTGGGTCAGCGCGAAGAAGTTGCCGGCGTATGAACCGCCCACCACGATAAACAGCGCGATGTAGAGGAAATTCACGCCTGCGCGTTGGAATTTCGGATCCTTGCCGCCGTTTACGATTGGTGCAAGGAACAGACCTGCGGTCAGGAAGCCTGTGGCGATCCAGAAAATCGCAGATTGGATGTGCCAAGTACGGGTCAGCGCATAGGGGAACCAGTCGGCCATTTCAAAGCCCAGCGCTTTGTCGATGCCGTAGAAACCCTGGCCTTCGACGGTGTAGTGCGCGGTCAGGCCGCCCAACAATACCTGTACGACAAACAGGGCAACGGTCAGGAAGACGTATTTGCCCAGCGCTTTTTGCGACGGGGTAAGCTGGACTTTAGACAGCGGATCTTCAGACGGCGTTTCGATTTCTTCGTGTTTGGTCAGGAACGAATAACCCCACATCAGCAAACCGATGCCCATCAAAAGCAACACAACGCTGGTAAACGACCACATATAGTTTTCGGTCGTCGGCACATTGTTGATCAAAGGCTCGTGCGGCCAGTTGTTGGTGTAAGTGAAAGTCTCGCCCGGACGGTTGGCGGAAGCCGACCATGAAGTCCAAAAGAAGAAGTTGAAGAGTTTCTGACGCGCCTCTGCGCTCGGCAATGTGTTGTTTTTCATTGCAAAATGAACGCGGGTTTGCAGATACGCCGGATCGTCGCCGTAAACGCCGGTGTAGTAAGGCGTGATGGCTTCGATGGCTTTGGCGCGGGTGTCGCTGATGACGACGCTGCCGTCTTCTTTAATACGGCTCTGTTCGCGGTATTCGTCGGCCAGACGGGTTTTCAAAACGGCCTGCTCTTCTTTGGAAATTTCAGCAAATTTTTTGCCGTAAACTTCTTGGGAAGTGATGTCCAACCATGCCACCAATTCGCGGTGCAGCCAGTCGGCCGTCCAGTCGGGGGCTTGGTAGGCGCCGTGGCCCAATACCGAGCCGACTTCCATACCGCCGGTCGTCTGCCATGCAGACTGCCCCGCCAGAATGTCGTCTTTGGTCATCAAAACTTTGCCTGAAGCCGTTACGACTTTCTCGGGATAAGGCGGTGCTTTTTTATACACCTCGCTGCCCATATAGCCGAGAATGGTAAAACAAACTGCAAGCACTGCAAAAAGCAGATACCAGAGCTTTTTGTACTGTCCCATTTTCAGAACTCCTTCTTTTTTGGTAAAAGTGGTCTTTTAATTTAATTCATAAAATATGAATGTTAAAGATTGTAGCATGAATTATACCGTAAAAGAATGCTTGCTCCCGTATGCTTTAAGTTAATTCCTTGTTATTAGTCAAATTTATTCGTAATTCTCTGAAACATTCCGACCAGATACCGGATTCTTGACGTCTAAATTTTAAAATTTAACCGGTTCGACCTATCAGAAACTAACCATTAAGTAGTATTTCTAAAGACAAATGTTCACATTTGATGAATTAATTGACTTAAGTCAAGATAAGTAAAAACGTCCGACTACATAATGCCTCCAAACTCAACCCCCTTTCCATTCAACTAAAGGAACATCAAATGAAACGCCAAACTTTAGCTGCAATCATTGCCTCCGTATTTGCTTTAGCTGCTTGCGGACAACAAGCTGCGGAAAAACCGGCTGACGCTTCGACGCCCGCCGCCTCGGAAGCCCCCGCTTCTGCTGCATCAGGCGAACAGGCTGCTTCTGACGTACCCTCCTCCGAGCTGCCCGTTATCGACGCAGTAACCACCCACGCGCCGGAAGTTCCTCCGCCGACAGACCGCACCACTCCGGCTAAAGTCCGCGTGAAAATGGAAACCGTCGAAAAAACTATGAAAATGGCCGACGGCGTTGACTACCACTACTGGACATTCAACGGCGACGTTCCGGGCCAGATGATCCGTGTACGCGAAGGCGATACCGTTGAGGTCGAATTCTCTAACAATCCGTCTTCAACCGTACCGCACAACGTGGACTTCCACGCCGCGACCGGCCAAGGCGGCGGTGCCGAAGCCTCGTTTACCGCACCGGGCCGCACTTCTACTTTCAGCTTCAAAGCGCTGCAATCCGGCCTCTACATCTACCACTGTGCCGTTGCGCCCGTAGGCATGCACATCGCCAACGGTATGTACGGTCTGATTTTGGTCGAGCCTAAAGAAGGTCTGCCGAAAGTGGATAAAGAGTTCTACATCGTACAAGGCGACTTCTACACCAAAGGCAAATACGGCGCACAAGGCCTGCAAGCCTTCGATATGGACAAAGCCGTTGCCGAAGCGCCTGAATACGTCGTATTCAACGGCCACGTAGGCTCAATCGCCGGCGACAACGCACTGAAAGCCAAAGCAGGCGAAACCGTCCGTATGTACGTTGGTAACGGCGGCCCGAACTTGGTATCGTCGTTCCACGTCATCGGCGAAATCTTCGACAAAGTTTATGTCGAAGGCGGTAAACTGATTAACGAAAACGTTCAAAGTACCGTGATTCCTGCCGGCGGCGCCGCCATCATCGAATTCAAAGTCGATATTCCGGGCAGCTACACCTTGGTTGACCACTCCATCTTCCGCGCGTTCAACAAAGGCGCATTGGGTCAACTGAAAGTAGAGGGCGAAGAAAACCCTGAAATCATGACCAAAAAACTGAGCGACACCGCTTACCAGCCTGCTCCTGCCGCCGCTTCCGGCGCAGCGTCCGCAGCAGCTTCAGGTGCGGCCGCATCAGTAGCCCCTGCCGCTCCGGCTTCAGGCGCATCGGCAGCGAAATAAGCTGTAACAGTGTAAAGCTGTAAAAAGCCACTGTCGTCTTTGGCTGATTCAAAGATAACAGTGGCTTTTCCCGCAAATATCCATTCAAAAAAGCAAAACAGCGCAGCGCAAATTCGGCCGGTTTGTTTTTTTGAGTCGGTATCCATAATAATTACAATGTATAGTGAAATAAAATAAGAAAGATACAAGGCGGCAAAGCACAGACAGTACGGGTAGTACGGCACAGATGAACTTGGCGCTTCAGCGCCTTAGTGAATCGTCCTCTTTGAGCCCGGCCGCAGCCAACGAAGTAGGTTTTTTATTTTATTTCACTATATTAATTAAGGAACACATATGAAACACCGATACTGCACCGCATGGGTCGTTTCAGCCCTCACCCTGACAGCCTGCGGTGACAGGCCGTCTGAAAAAGCCGCCTCCGCGCCCGCCGCCCCGCCGTCCGCCTCCGCTGTGCAAACGCCTGCAACCGCAAGTTCCGCCGCCGCTAATGTTTCAGACGGCCTCAGCAAACAAATCAAACTCGGCAAAGCCGTGTATGAAAAAAACTGCATCGCCTGCCATGGCGCAGAAGGCTTGGGCAGAGAAGGCATGTTCCCGCCGCTTGCCAAAGCCGACTACTTCGCCAAAGACCCGAAAAAAATCGTCCAAGCCGTGATCAACGGCGTGAACGGCCAAATTACCGTCAACGGCAAAACCTACAACGGCACCATGTTCTCCATCGCCCTCAACGACGAAGACACCGCCAACGCCGCCACCTACATCCTCAACAGCTTCGGCAACGCAGGCGGGCAAATCAGCGCCGCAGACGTTGCCGCCGAACGCGCGAAACAATAAAACAGATGCCGTCTGAAAACCGGTATGGATATTTTCAGACGGCCGCACACATCCGCAACCATTTCAATAAAGAGCAACGCCATGAACACCATCCGTATCCTGTTTCTCAGCACTCTGCTCGCCTGTGGCGGCGCAGCAGCGTCCGACATGGTTAAAATCGACGGCGGCACCTACCGCCCGCTTTACCTCAAAAAAGACACCCCGATGATTACCGTCGGCGCCTACAAAATCGACAAATACCCCGTAACCAACGCCGAATTTGCCGCCTTCCTCAACAAACACCCGCAATGGAAAAAAGGCAAAATCAGCAGCAAACAGGCCGAAGCCGCCTACCTCAAGCATTGGATTAAAAACGGCGGCGACAGCTACGCCCCCAAAGCCACCGACCTCAAACACCCCGTAACCAACGTCTCTTGGTTTGCCGCCAACGCCTACTGCACCGCACAAGGCAAACGCCTGCCCACCATAGACGAATGGGAATTTGCCGGCCAAGCCTCCGCCACCCAGAAAAACGGCGCACTCGAACCCGGCTACAACCGCACCATCCTCGATTGGTACGCCTACGGCCGCCAAAAAGGCCTGCAAAACGTCGGCCGAAGCCAGCCAAACTATTGGGGCATCTACGATATGCACGGTCTGATTTGGGAATGGACGGAAGACTTCAACAGCAGCCAGCTTACCGCCGCCTCATCGTCCGCCAACCAAATGTTTTGCAGCGGCGCCGCCGTCGGGTCCAGCGACCCGAGCAACTACGCCGCCTTCCTGCGCTACGGCATCCGTACCAGCCTGCAATCCAAATATGTGATGGATAACTTAGGCTTTCGCTGCGCCGCGCCGGTTAAATAAGTTTGTTTTCAGACGGCCTCAAACAGCCGAACGCAAAAGGCCGTTTGAAAACGGTTAATCCTAACGGCTTCATTTCCTCCTGAGCAGGAATAACGCCCGCGAAAATTCGGTTGCTGAGCATAGCCGAAACACTTGCACTGAGTGTAGCCGAAGTCAGACGGCCCTTTTGATTTTTGAAAAGCCTCGGATTAAACATTTCAGACGGCCTCAACGCCGACAAACATTTTCTACATCACCAAAGCAGCTTAGGCGATACCGAAAGGTATCGCCGTTTTTTTACTTGTTTGAAAACGGCCAAAACCGAAAAAGGCCGTCTGAATTGTTCAGACGGCCTCTGGGTTGAACCTGCCGAACCCCGCTTAAGCCGGATTCATAAAGGTTTCGATTTCCTGCAATGAAATTTCGGGCGTTGCGCCGTGGCGGGAGGCGACCAGCGCGCCGAGTGCGCAAGCGAATGTTACCGCTTCCTGCGGGTCGGCGTGGTTGAGCAGTTTGTAGGTCAGGCCGCCCAAAAAGCTGTCGCCCGAGCCGACGGTGTCGGCCACTTTGACGCGGAAACCGCTGTGGCGGTAAAACCGGTCGTCCGTATATAAAACCGCGCCGTGGCTGCCCAGCGTCACGCAGATGGTTTTCACGCCGGTGAGTTCGGCCAGATAGGCGACATTCTGTTCGACGGAATGGTAGGGCGAACCGTAAATTTCGGCCAACTCATAAAGCTCGTCGTCGTTAAGCTTCACGATGTCGGATTTTTTCATGGTCGCCAGCAGGCGGTCGGTGTCATAGTGCGGTTTGCGCAGGTTGACGTCGAAAATCTTGAATTTCGCCGCGTCAATCAGTTTGTCTAAAGTCGCGCGGGAGACTTCGTCGCGGGTGGCGAGGCTGCCGAAGATAAAGGCATCCGACTCGGCAACGCGCGCCAATGTTTTTTCCTCCACCCGGATTCTGTCCCACGCGCAGGGGTAAACAATTTCGTATGAAGCGCTGCCGCTTTTGTCCAAAGTGACTTTGACAAGGCTGGTCGGGCATTCGTCGCAGACTTGGAGCAAATCCGTATTGACGTTTTTGCTTTCAATCTGGCGCAACAGCTCTTTGCCGTCTTCATCGTTGCCGTAACGGCTGATGACGCTGCCGTCCACGCCCAATGATTTCAGGCGCACGACGACGTTTAACGGCGCACCGCCCAATACTTTGCCGCTCGGGAAATCGTCCCACAGCACTTCGCCGAAACTGGTTACTTTCATTTTAATCTTCCTTAATCAAAGATTTAGACAAATCTTCCAAAGACACCCCTTTGGTTTCGGGCATCATGGTCATCACAAACAGAAGCTGCAACACCATCATCGCGGTAAAGCAGACAAACACCCAACTTGCGCCGATGCTGTCAAACAAGAACGGAATCGCCGCAGGAATGGCCGCTGCCAATACCCAGTGGGTCGAACTGCCGAGCGACTGGCCTTGTGCGCGCAGATGGCTGGGGAAAATCTCAGAGATAAATACCCAAATGACCGTACCCTGGCCGATAGCGTGCGCCGCGATAAACAGGAAGAAGAACAGCGGAACCGCCATACCCTGCCATTGCTGGAAAAACGCCAGCGAAACCAAACCCAGCGAAATAATGTAACCGAACGAGCCGATATACATCAGCTGGCGGCGGCCGAGTTTGTCGATCAGAGAAAGGCCGACAAAGGTGAAAATCAGGTTGACGATACCGATACCCACGCTGCTCAGCAACGCAGCGCTTTTTTCCAAACCGGCGATTTCAAAAATACGCGGGGCGTAATAAAGAAACGCATTAATGCCTGAAAACTGGTTGAAAAACGCGATCAGAAAAGCCAACAGAATCGGCAGGCGGTATTTGCGCTGCCACAGACTTTCGGTTTTACCGTTTTCCTCCTTGGCGGATTTTTCCAACTCGGCCACATCCGCATTCGGATCGATCTGCAACAGAATATCACGCGCCTCGGCATAACGGCCTTTCATCGCCAGCCAGCGCGGCGACATCGGAATCGCCAAAACCATCAGCGTGTAAATTGCAGCGGGCACAACCTGAATACCCAGCATCCAACGCCAAGTATTCGCACCCAAATCCAAACTGGAGAATACGAAGTTCGACAGATAGGCAATCAAAATGCCGAATACGATGTTGAACTGGTACATCGCCACCAAACGGCCGCGTTTTTCAGCCGGCGCGATTTCCGAAACATAAGCCGGCGCCGCGATGGTTGACGCGCCCACACCCAAGCCGCCGATAAAGCGGAAGAAGGCGAATGTCCACGGATCATTGACCAGCGCCGAACCGAGCGCGCCGACCACATACAAAACACCGATGGCAATCAGCGTTTTCTTACGGCCGAATTTGTCGGTCGGCACACTGCCGAAGATCGCACCGATAACCGTACCCCACAAGGCAGAAGCCATCACCACCATGCCGTGGAATTTCGGCGTACTCTGCCACAATTCCTGCAAAGCCTGGTCGGCACCTGAAATCACCACCGTATCGAAGCCGAACAGAAAACCTGCCAGCGCCACGGTAATGGACCAATAAAGCAATTTGGATTGGTTCATAAAAACGTCCTCACTCAATCACGGGTTAGTCGGATTTACTGCAAAAACGGCTGAAAAGCCTTTTCAGAAGGCCTTACAGCAGAAACTTCCGTTTTCCGTAGTTTTGTGCGGACGCAGCTACCGCCGCGCATTCGCAATCTTATTATTCTGTCCGCGCCTTGTAATCTTATGCAAAAAAACAGGCTAAGGGCATTATGTTTTAAAACTACCTGACTGACAAGCTGCGCGGCGGGCGTTTGCGGGGAAACTTGATACACCGCAAGGAATCGCCTGTTCCGCCTGCGCAGGCGCATATTTTCTTTCAGACGGCCTGTTTGGTTTTTTGGTTTTTTTTGAAAGAAAAGTACATATTGCGGGCCGAGGCCGTCTGAAAAATAGTGCGGCATGTAAGGCGGTTGATATTGGGTAAGGTGGGTGCTTGCACCCATGCGGTTTTAGATTTTCATCAATTTTGTTTGGCCTAAAAGTCTTGGAACGCATGGGTGCAAGCACCCCTACAACTTTTTAAAAATCAGAAAGGCCGTCTGAAATCCGACTGCACCCGCAATCAAATTTCAGACGGCCTGTTCATCAATCAGCACGTTCCCAATTAATCCTCTTTCGCCTTCAGGAAAAACACCGCCACCGCCGCCAGCAGAATCACCGCCGCCGCGCCGGCATACAAATCGTTTTTCGCCCAACCCGCGTCCAGCAGCGCACCTGCGGCCAGCGGCGACACAATCGAGCCGACGCGGCCGACGCCGATGGTCACGCCCACGCCCGTGCTGCGGAAATCGGCGGCGTAGAGCGTCGGATTAATCGTGTACAGACCTGCGATACAGCCGTTCATCAGCGCGCCGAGCAATACGGCGAACACCAGCGACAAAGCCAATGTATTGGCGGAAAGGAAAGCAAACACCGCTGCCGCCGAGAGACCGGCAAACGCAATCAATACCGTGCGCGGCGTCCAGCGGCTGACGAGGAAGCCGAACACCAGCGAGCCGACCGCGCCGCCGATGGAAACCGCCATGCCGACCGTCTGGCTTTGCGCCTTCGCCATGCCCGCCTGCTCTAAGAGTGCGGGCGTCCACGAACTGACGAAATAATAAGCCGACATCACCGCGATAAACGCCACCCAAATCAGCAGCGTGGTTTTCAGATATTCGGGTTCAAACAGGCGCAACACGGAAACTTTGGCCTTTGCCGCCTGTTCGGGAAACGACCACGCGCCGTCCAAACCCATTTTCGCCACGATGCGGTCGAGCCGCGCTTTGGCACCGGCGGGGCGTTTGTTCAACAGAAAATCCACCGATTCGGGCAACAGCGCCACCAGCGCAACCACTGCTGCCAGTGTCAAACCCGCGCCGACCAGAAAAACCGAGCGCCAACCGTAACCGCCCTGCAAAACCACCGCCGACATCCCGCCCAGCATCGCGCCGATGCCGAAGCCCGAGGCGTAAACCGCAATCGCCAGCCCGCGCCATTTTTTGTTGGCATACTCGCTCACAATCACGTTGGTACACGGCAGAATCCCGCCCACACCCAAGCCCGTGACCACGCGCCAAAGCGCGATGCTTTCCAGCGAGTGCGCAAAATAAGTCATCAGCATTCCGAGCGCCGAGAGCAGCGTCGAAGCAATCAGCAGCGGACGGCGGCCGAATTTGTCCGCCAGCGGCGCCAGCAGCATCGAGCCCGCGGTCATGCCGAGCAAACCCGCGCTCATCAGCGAGCCGATATGCTTGCCCGTCAGCCCCAGTTCGGCCTGTATGCTTTTGGCGGTAAACGCCACCGCCAGCACGTCGAAGCCGTCCAACATATTCAAAACCACCGCCAAACCGACCACCATCCACTGATAGCCGCTCATCGGCGAAATTGCAATTTTCTGGCGAAAATCCATGTTTTTCCTTCTTGATTATCGCGTTCCGACGCATCTGGCCGTCTGAAAACGACCGACACGCGCTTAAAAGTATTCAGACGGCCTGCACTATAAAGACATCCGCCCATGCAATCAAATGCGAAATTTTCGGAATTGTATGAATCCGATTCATTCAGCAGGAATGTTTTGGGCGGGAAAACGGCCGAGGCCGTCTGAAAACCTGTACTACGTTTTAAAAACCCAATTTTCAGACGGACAAAACCTCAAACCACCAAAATAATCACTTTATTTACAACGCCCTATCCAAAAAACAAACTTTTCGAAAATTGAAGAACTTACCCAAACCGTTCCGTCCTACATTTGCCAACACAAACAAAAACCCATATCATTAACAGCCCTTTTCCCGTTAGACTTTTCCCGTTAGAAAAGAAAAAACACAATCAGACTAAAGCCGTCTGCCTTTAACGCTTTTTCAGACGGCCTCATTTCCGGATTTTAAAAAACCATGAATAAAACTTTCACCCGAAGCCTGATTGCCGCCGCAGTATTCAGCATCTACCCCCCCGCTTTCGCCGCCGACGCGCAAAACGCAGCCGCACCTGAAAGTGCCGAGTTGGCAACGGTCAATGTGGTCGGCTCGATCAACAAACTTCAGGGCGTGCCGTTCCGCCAGGCGAAATCCGCCGTCAACATCAACGCCGAAACCTTAAGCGAAGAAGGCGTGGAAAAAGCCGACGAACTCGGCCGCTATCAGGCCGGTTTTACCAGCCAGCCCTACGGCAGCGACACCAATACCAACTGGTTCCGCGTACGCGGCGCGGAAGCGAGCCAGTCGGTTGACGGCGCGCCTTCGATTGCCTACGGCTTTTTCACGCCGCAAACCGAAATGTTCGGCGTGGAAGCGGTGGAAGTGACCAAAGGCGCCGACGCGATTACCTACGGCGCGGCCAATTCGGGCGGCCTGATCAACTACGTCAGCAAGCGCCCGCATAAAAACCAAGTCAGCAAAGGCGAAATCAAAGCCCAAATCGGCACAAAATCCCAACGCGGCATCGCGGCGGATTACACAGGCCGTCTGAATGCCGACGACAGCCTGCGCTACCGCATCGTCGGTTCGTACCGCAACGGCAAAGGCGAATGGCACGGCACGGGTTCGGAAACCTATTATTTCGCGCCCTCGCTGGCTTGGGACATTTCCGACCGCACCAAACTCAACCTGCTCGCGAGCTACCAGAAAGACGTCGGCACGCCCAGCTCGAATTTCCTGCCCATCGAAGGATCACTGATTCCGTTTGAAGGCAAAACCATTTCCCGTTCGACCAATTTGGGCGATCCGACTGTTGACCGCGAGCGCAACAAGCAATACTCGCTGGGCTACGAATTCAGCCACGATTTCGGCAAAGGCGTATCGTTCAGTTCCAACTACCGCTACAACCATGTCGACAACCGCCACCTCGGCGTGTTTGCCAACTATTCCGCATTGGGCGCGGGCGGCATCGGCACGCGTGATGCGGTGTTCAACGACGGCACGGCGAAAAGCCACTCCTTCGACAACCGCCTGACGTGGAAAACCGAAACCGACGCGGTGAAAAACACCCTCATCGCGGGCATTGACTACCGCCGTCAAAACGTCAACGCGGTTTACGACAGCTGGGGCAACACCGTTACCCCGGGCAGCTTCAACGTCTTCGCGCCAAACTACGGCATCAGCGTCACTCCAAAAGGCACGCAGACTGCGCTGAAAGCCCGCCAGCTCGGTTTCTACCTGCAAGACAGCATGCGCATTTTCGACAAAGTGCAGCTTACCGGCGGCATCCGCCACGACCGTGCGGAAAACGAGGAATTGTCGAGCGCGCAGAAAGTGAAGAAAAACCATACTTCCTACTCTTCTTCGCTGATGTATCTCGCGCCCTACGGCATCAGCCCGTACATCGCCTACAACGAATCCTTCCGCCTGCCCAACGGTTTGAGCAACGGTCAGAAACTTTACGACCCGAACATCACCAAGCAGATCGAAGCCGGTGTGAAATACATGCCCTCATGGCTCGACGGCAAAATGTCGCTCGCGGCGTTTAAAGCCAAAGACGAAGGCGCCTTGGTATTCGACGGCACCAGCGGCACCACCGCCAGCAGCGCCGATCCCGTCAAACGCAAAGGCATCGAATTCCAAGCCGATGCCAACCTGACCGACAACATCAACGCCGCCGTCGCCTACACTTACCTGAGTTCCGTGACACAAGGCAGCAACGGCGACGTGCGCAACCCGCTCGCGCCGAAACACACTCTGTCCGCCCGTGCCGCCTACGCCTTCAACCAAGGCGCGTTAAACGGTTTGAAAGTCGGCGCAGGCGTGCGCTACATCGGCAAGAGCCAAAACGTTACCAGCGTCTGGGCACCCTATTCCGGCGCAAGCGTACCGTCGGCCACCGTGTTCGACCTCTTCGCCCGCTACGATTTCGCCCGCAACTGGACGGCGCAAGTCAATGTGGACAATCTGACCGACAAAAAATACGTCGCCGGCTGTAACTACTGGTGTTACTACGGACAAGGCCGCAGCGTTTTGGGCAGCGTCAGCTACAAATTCTAAACCGACGGATGCGCAGGCATCCTGACAGACAACACAGGCCGTCTGAAAATTTTTCAGACGGCCTGATTGTTTGCCAAGCAAACGGTGTTTACTCCTAAAAAATACGGCCAAGAAAACCTGTACCCCCCCCCCGCTCTGCCGCTATTTGCTCTGCCTGTTTTTGCAGGCCGTCTGAAGCGGCTCGATCTGCAAACGCCTTGCGCGGTCGATTTGGCCGGCGATCAGTTCGGGTTTGCCGATGCGGCGGCATTCGGCGGCGATGGCGGCGGCATCAATGCGGTTGGCGGCGTCGAGCAGAGAGAGCCAGTGGTCGCGTTGGGGGTAGGCGGCGTTTTCAAAATTCAGACGGCCGCGCACGTCGGCGATACAGACGTTTAAGGCCGTCTGAAAACGCTCGGGACGGCGGAAAGCGTCGGTTTGGCGGAACACTTTAATGATGGTGGCGGCTTTGAGCCGGAAAGCTTGATGGAAGATGATGTGCCAGCGGCAGACGAGTTCGGCGAGCTCGGCGCAATGTTTGGGCGCGCGCAGGCGGCTGTTGACGGCGCGGACGGGTTCGACGCCGTTGAGGTCGTGGCCGTGGTGGCGCGGCAGGATGTCGGGCGGGGTTTTGGCTTTGCCCAAGTCGTGTAAGAGCGCGGCGTAGCGTTCGGGCAGGCTCAAATCCATGTCGGCGGCGCATTGGAGCACCATCAGGGTGTGGATGCCGCAGTCGATTTCGGGGTGGTAATCCGCCCGTTGGGGAATGCCGAAGAGGGCGTCGATTTCGGGCAGCAGCACTTTGAGCGCGCCGCATTCGCGCAACACTTCCAGCATGCGGCGCGGTTGGCGTTCCATCAGCCCTTTGGCCAATTCCTGCCAAACGCGTTCGGCGACCAATGCGCCGGCTTCGCCGTTTTCGACCATATTTTTCATCAGCGTCATGGTTTCGGGGGCGATTTGGAAACCGTAGCGGGTGGCGAAACGGGCGGTGCGCAAAATGCGGACGGGGTCTTCGGCAAACGCGGGGGAAACGTGGCGCAGAATGCCGTTTTGCAGATCCTGCCGCCCACCGAAGGGGTCGATGATGAGGCCGTCCGAATCCTGAGCCATGGCGTTGATGGTCAGGTCGCGGCGGAGCAGATCCTGCTCGAGGGTAACGTCTTTATCGGCGTGAAACACGAATCCGGCGTAGCCTTTGGCGGTTTTGCGCTCGGTGCGGGCGAGGGCGTATTCTTCGTGGGTTTCGGGGTGGAGGAAAACGGGGAAATCTTTG
Source organism: Neisseria chenwenguii (assembly GCF_002216145.1). NCBI lineage: Bacteria > Pseudomonadati > Pseudomonadota > Betaproteobacteria > Neisseriales > Neisseriaceae > Neisseria > Neisseria chenwenguii. The sequence goes on along the minus strand of NZ_CP022278.1, from coordinate 1,901,725 downwards.
CCGACGGGCTGAAATCCGCGCCGAATCATGCTTTCGGCGTTTTCGCCGACGACGACCCAGTCGCGGTCTTTGACGTCGAGGCCGAGCAGCGCGTCGCGGACGGCGCCGCCGACGAGGTAGGTTTGGAACATGGCGGGTCTTTCGTTTTTTTATTGTGGAAGGCCGTCTGAAAAATATCACGGCATTTTTTCAGACGGCCCGACAGCAAATCCCTACAGCATCACTTCGGCAAACAGCAACCCGAATCCCAAGCTGAATATCAGGCTCAGAAGCCCGGGTATCATGAAGCTGTGGTTGAAAATGTATTTGCCGATTTTGGTCGAACCCGTACTGTCGAAGTCGATGGCGGCAATGATCGGGCCGTAGTTGGGGATGAAGAAATAGCCGTTTACCGCCACAAACGTGCCGATGATAATCGGTGCGGGAATGCCCAGCGAGATGGCGATGGGGAACAGCGTGGCGACGGTTGCGCCCTGACTGTTGACCAATACCGACAAGACAAACAGCGCAAAGGCGAATGTCCACGGTGCGGTTTCGACCAGGTGCTTGACGGTTTCTTTCACTTCTTCCAAATGGCCGTGCATCAGCGTATCGCCGAGCCAGGCCACGCCGAAGACGGCAATGACGGCGCGCATGCCGGCGTGGAACACCGAGCCGCGCGTCATTGCATCACCGTTTGGTTTGCAGATCAGAATAATCAGCGCAGCGGCGGAAAGCATCACGATTTCAATCGTATGCGCCATACCCATCGGCTTGGGTTCGTCGCCGAATACGGGGCGCAGCTCGGGCAGCGCACCCATCAAGACCACCAAAAACGCCGCCGCCAGAAAAATACCGACCGACCATTTCGCCTGCGGTTTGACGTGTAAATCCACGTTTTCGGTTTTATCGACCGCATGCGCTTTGACGTATTCGGGATTTTTCAGCAATTCCTGATAATGCGGGTCGTCTTTCAGCTCTTTGCCCAATTTGTTCACAAACACGCAGGCCAAGCCGATGCCGAGAATGGTGGACGGCACGGTTACTTTCAACACGTCCGCCATCGTGATGTGCTGCGGCTCAAGATAGCTCACGGTCGCCACCACCGCCGCGGCAATCGGGCTGGCCACAATCGCAAACTGTGAGGCGATGACCGCCATCGTCAGCGGGCGTGACGGGCGGATGCCGTTGCGGCGGCTGACTTCGGCAATCACCGGCAGCACCGAATAAGCGACGTGCCCCGTACCTGCCAAAACGGTAAAGAGGTAAGTCACCATCGGCGCGATAAAGGTGATGTATTTCGGATTTTTATGCAAAACCCGCGTGGCGATTTTAATCATATAGTCCAAACCGCCCGACGCCTGCATGGCCGCCGCCGCCGACACCACCGCCATAATCATCAGCATCACGTCAATCGGCGGGCTGGTCGGTTCCAGCCCGAAGCCGAACGCCAAAACCGCCAAGCCGATACCGCCGAACACGCCCAAGCCGATACCGCCGGCCTGCGCCCCCATCAAAATACACAGCAGCACAATGGCAAACTGGATAAAAAACATGGCTGACATACAAAGTTCCCAAATAAAACGCCCGACACGGGCACAAAAAAATCGCGCAAACGCCGCAAGCTCTGCCGACTGAAGTTCCGCCTTATCCTATCCATGCCGTCTGAAAAACAGTCGGTCGATAAGACATAAACGGTTAGCAATTATACAGAAACTGGATTTTGCAGACCATTGCAAGCGTTGCCGTGTAAAAACAAAAAGGCCGTCTGAAAATCAAAATACGATTTTTCAGACGGCCTAAACAACTGTTTCCCAACAATTAAATTAAATCCCAAACAGCGCGCGGATATCCGCCCAATAAAACAGACAGGCCACCGCCGCCAGCGCAACGCTGATGCCCGCGGCGTTGATGCTGCTGATCTTTTCTTTAAACAGCCACGCGCCGACGAGCGTTCCCAACACAATCACGCCCATGTTCATGCCCGCAAACACCAGCGTCGGGTTGCTGCTCATCACGCGGTGCGCGCCGATATAGGTCGTGATGTTTAAAAAGTTCAAACCGCCGAGCAACACGCCGCCGACTACGCCCTCTTTCGTCCATTTCGTACCCTTGGCAAACAGATAGCCGAACATCAGAATCCCTGCCAAACAAAACGCCACCAACAGGTTGCCCGCAAACGCCGTACCGCTTTTGGCAAGCTGTTTGAACAGAATATCAATGACGCCGTAACCCGCCCAAACCCCCATCAGCAAACCCGCCTGCGCCATCATGCCGCCCGACTGTTTGCCGCCCTCTGATTTCCACAACAGGCAAAACAGCGCCACAAACGCCAGCACAATCCCGATCAGCCGCCCTTCCGTGAGCTTTTCGCCAAAGAGCGCAAACGATGCGGCAATCGGCAGAAACAGCGACAGCCGCTGCGCCGCATCGGATTTCACAATCCCCGCCGCATCCACCGCGCGTCCCATAACCACAAACACCGACGGCAGCAGCACGCCCAGAGCGGCAAACAGCCACCACGTCGGCAGAAACGCCCGTGGATTGCCCAAATCGGGTTTCAACACCAGCATCGTCAGCGCAACCGCCACGATGTAGTTCACCCCCACGGCCTGTCCGATGTCGATTTTCTGGCGGCGCGCGATTTTCAGCAAAACCGAGACCAAAACGCTGCACATAATGCTGGCTAAGAGATAGCTCATTCAGTTTCCTTAAAAGGGATTGGGAAATTTTGTAAAAATTTAAAGGCCGTCTGAAATCATCGCTGACGTCATTCCCGTACAGTCGGGAACCTACGGTTAGAAACAGACAATGTATTGTTTTAAAATAAGTTTCAGAAGGTCAAGCATGGATTCCCGCCTGCGCGGGAATGACGTCGGTTGAAACATTAACCGTTTCAGACGGCCTCTAATCAGTTGTTTTACATTTTTGTAAAAGTTTCAGATTACGAAACAAAATTTTCAGACGGCCTGCATCATAGCAAGGCCGTCTGAAAAAGGGAATGCGGAAAAACCAGCCAAACGGCCTTACAGCCAGCCGTTGGGATCGACCGCTTTGCCGTCGTTAAACTTGATAAACCCGGCCACCACGCGGTAGGTAAACCAAATATAACCCGCAAACAGCACAAGCAGGCCGATTAAGATAAAGCTGGTAATCCAGCCGACAACCAGAACGGCAAGGCCGTACCAAAACGTTTTAATCAGATAATCGATATGGCATTCATACGCCGTACCGCGCATATCGTCGCGTTTCACATAAGCCACAATCACACCGATCAGCGCGGAAACGCCGACAAGAATGGCCAGTGCGTAGAGACCGTAAATGACCATAATATAGGTGCGCAGATTGTCTTGCGGGGCGTTTTGCTGAATGGTTTGCGGAACATGGGGTTGGGCGTTTTGCTCTGCGTCTTGCGGCACGCTGTTTTGTTCGTTGATGTCGTCCATTGTTCAATCCTTTCTAAAAGTAATATAGAAGTCGTTGTAAAAACTGAAAAGGCCGTCTGAAAACCCCACTCAAGCATCCACCGCCACATTCACCGTCTGCGGATTCAGCGCTTTCAACGCCTCGGGGGAAACGGCGATGACGAAACCGCGTTTGCCGCCGTTGATATAAATCACCTTTTCCTGCCAGATACCCGCTTCCACATACACCGGCAGCGCGGTTTTGGTACCGAACGGCGACGTGCCGCCGACCTGATAGCCCGTCCATTTCCGCGCCTGTTCCGGGTCGGCAGGCTCGATGTGTTTCATACCCAATTCGCGCGCCAGATTGCGGGTGGAAATGTGTTTGTCGCCGTGCATCAAGACAATCAGCCCTTTTTTCTGCTCGTTTTGCAGCACGATGGTTTTGACGACCTGATGCTCGGGCAGGCCGAACTCGACGGCAATCTGTGCCGTACCGCCGTGGTCTCCGTAGGTGTAGAGCAGCGGTTCAAACTCAGTCTTCTGCGCCCGCAGCGCGCGGACGGCGGGGGTAACGGGATAACCGTATTTACTCATATCCTTTTATTTTCAGACGGCATCAGCCAAACAGAGGCCGTCTGAAAACATTCCTGTTCCGTCAAACAAACGCGCCTATGTTACCATACCTCGTTTTCAAAATCTGCAGGAGCCCGCCATGACCATCCGCTATTTCGGCCAAACCGACCGCTTTTCCGAAGCCGTAACCGCCAACGGTTTCGTTTTCCTCTCGGGCATGGTGCCCGAAAACGAAAGCGCCGGCGCCAAAGCGCAAACCGAAAACGTGTTGGCGCAAATCGACCGCTGGCTCGCCGAATGCGGCAGCGACAAAAGCCGCATCGTCGAAGCCACCGTCTTCCTCGCCGACATGGCCGACTACGCCGCCATGAACGAAGCGTGGGACGCTTGGGTCGCCCCCAGCCATGCGCCGGCAAGGCTGTGCGCCGAGGCTAAGCTGGCAAAACCGGAATGGCGGGTGGAAATCAAGGTTTCGGCGGCGCAGGCAGAAAAATGAAACGAAGGCCGTCTGAAAACAAAACTTTTCAGACGGCCTCTGTCAATATCGTGCGGCATCAGCCCGCGTCAAACAGCTGTTGGCCGAAAAAGCCGCCTTTTTCCACGCCGGGCAGGACGAAGAAATAGCCGCCGCCAAACGGGCGGATGTATTCTTCCAAAGGCTCGCCGTTCAACAGATTCTGCACAAACAGAAAACCGTCGGCTAGATTAGCCTGATACATCACCAAAATCAACCCCACATCAAGCTGCCCGTTTTTCGCCAAGCCCAAAGAATAGTTAAACGGGCGGCAGAAGAGCTGGTGTTTTTTCATAAATTCCGGGTCGCGCGGATTGCCCAGCCGTATATGGCTGTCTTTCGGAATGGTTTTGCCATCGGGGTCGGCGGCGTATTTCGGCGCTTCGCCTTCCTGCTGCTGCCCCAGCGGCGCGCCGCTGTATTTTTCGCGGCCGAAAATCGCGTTCTGCTCTTGCAGCGGCGTGCGGTCCCAGAATTCCACAAACTGACGGATGATGCGCACCGCCTGATAGCTGCCGTTGGCCGCCCAAGCCGGTTCGTCGCGGCTGTTTTCCGCCACGCCCGTCCACAACACCTGGTCGGCCACTTTGGGATCGTCCACCTTCGGATTGCCCGTGCCGTCGCGGTAGCCGAACAGATTGCGCGCAGCCAGTTGGAAAACTTTTCATTTCCTGCAAATGCTTGGGCTTTTTCGCCGCCAGGCCGAAACGGCTGTCGAACAGCGAAGCGCCCACGCCCAGCGTGATGGTCAGGCCGTCGGGCGGCACGTTTTTGCCCAGCAGGCCGCTGCCGGCGGGCGGCAATTTAGCATCTCCGTCTTGCAACTCGCCGCCGCGGGTGAGAAATTCGATGCGCGCGGTCAGCATACGGAACAAATCGATCAGGCGCACCGGCTCGGTGGCGGTTACGTCAAACGCCGCCATGATGCCGAACGGCTGGTGCGGCGTGGTAATGCCCCCGCTTGGTGGACGCCGTAGCAGTCATAGCGGGTTTGGCTGTGGACGGCGGAGGCGCAGTCGGGCACGGTGTTGCCGTCTGAAGTTCTACCGTCTGCTTTATCCTGCGGTTTGCACGCAGCCAGCGGCGCGACGGCAAAACCGATGCCGACGGCTGCGGCGTTTTTCAGCAGCGCACGGCGGGCGGGTTGCTCGGGCGCAGTTTTGTTTTGTGCGGACATGGCGTGTTCCTGTCGGAATTTAATTGGAAAAATGGAAGCCGTCTGAAAAACACGGTAAGCCGTTTCAGACGGCCTTTATTGCGGCGGGTGGGATGTTCGAATCAACCTTTGCATAACCTGCCTGAATGCCGTCTGAAATTTTTCAGACGGCATTTTTAATTCTCACGAAACTTCAGGCTGCCTGAAAACGGCGGAATACCGTATTCAGGCAGCCCGTCGGGCTTAGTTCAGACCCAGCGTGCCGCGAAGTTGCGCCAGATCTTCCGCCAGCGCATTGATGGGCGTTTGCAGGGTTTTGCGGTCGGCTTCGCTCAATTTGTCGTAAGACTGGAAGCCGTCGGCAGTCTTGTATTTCGCCAAAATGCCGTTCACCTGCTTGATGTTGGCATCGACTTTTTCCACCAGCGCCTTGTTTTTCTCTTCCAGCAGCGGGCGGAACAGATTCACGATTTTATCCGCGCCGTCGATGTTGGCCTGGAAATCGCTCAAGTCGGTGTGGCTGTAACGGTCTTCCTCGCCGCTGATTTTGGTGGCGGCCACTTCTTCAATCAGCACCGCCGCGCCGCCGACCACTTTGCTGGGCGGGAAGTTCAGCGCGTCGATTTCCGCTTTCAGTTTTTTCACGTCCGCATCCAGCTTGTCGGCGGTTTCAGCCGCACCTTTGGTGGTGTTTTCCGTCCACAGCAGGTATTCCAAACGGTGGAAGCCGGTAAAGGCGGGATCTTTCGGGCCGTTTTTCAGATCGTCTTCGCGCATGTCGATGGCGGGATCCAGCTCGTTAAACAGCTCGGCAATCGGCTCGATGCGTTCGTAGTGCGTGCGCGTGTCGGCAAACAGCGACTTGGCTTTGGCGGTGTCGCCCGCTTTCACGGCGGCGGTGAAGGCTTCGGTTTTTTTTACCAGCTCGGCCGCTTCGGCCTGAACGTATTTTTTGTATTCCGCCAGCGGCGCAGCCAGCTTGGCCATATCGGCGGTGTTGCCCGTGTCTTTGAAACCGCTGTCGGTTACCACCAGCTTGCCGCGTGGATTGTTCAGCAGGCCGCAGGTCATTGCGTATTCGCCCGGCAGCAGGGTCACGGTGAGTTTGTCGCTCAAACCCGGCGCGATGTTTTCGCGCTCGTCCACCACCATCACGCCGTTCAAAATTTCCCATTCCAACTTTTTGCCGGAACTGTTTTGGATGTTGAACGTGGTTTTACCGCTGGGTACTGTCAGTTCCATCGGTTCACAGGCTTTGTCGTTTACCGCCACATTCACGCTGCCGTCGGCCGCAACAGAGGAAGCCTTGCCCGCAGCGGATGCGGCGGTTTGCTCGGCAGCGGGCGGCTGGCAGGCGGCCAGCGCCAGCAGGGCAGAGAGGGAAAGCAGGGACAATCGGGTTTTACGCATAGCAGTCACACCTTTCAGGCAGTTTGGGAAGAAGAAGGCTCAGCAGGCTTGCTGCCGCGCAGAAACAGAAACAATACCGGCAGAAGATAAGCGAAATACAGCACGAAATCGCTCAACACCGGATGATGGGTGTAGCCGAAAAAACCGCCCAGCAACACGCCCAGCGGGCTGTCTTCATGCAGCACGCCCGACCAATCTAGCGGCATGGTCGACGACCAGTCCAGCGGGTTCACCTGCCATACATTCCACACGCCCGCCTCGTGCAGCGCACGGAACGCGCCGGCAAACAGCCCCGCCGCAATCACAATCAGCAGCACGCCGGTGGCACGGAAAAAGCGCGCCAGATTCAGGTGCACGCCGCCCTGATACACCAGCCAGCCCACCGCCAGCAGCAGCCCCAGCACCGCACCTGCCGGCATCGCCGCAGAAGGGCTTTGGGTAAACACCGCCAACAGAAAAACACGCTTTCCAGCCCCTCGCGCAATACCGCCAGAAACGCCATCAGTACCAAAGCCCAGCCCTGCCCGCTGCCGCGCCGCAAGGCTGCCTGAACCGACTGTTGCAGCTGCGCTTTCAGGCTGTGCGAAGCTTTCTGCATCCACAAAATCATATAAGTGAGCATCCCCACCGCCACCAAGCCGATGGCGCCCACCAAAAATTCCTGCTGCTTCTGCGGAATTTCGCCCGCAGTTTTGAAAAAGCCGATGCCCGCCGCCGTACACAACAGCGCCGCAAGCGCTACGCCCAGCCACACTTTCGGCATCAGCCGTCCGTAGCCGGACTGTTTCAGAAAACCGGCGACAATGCCGACAATCAGCGCAGCTTCGATGCCTTCGCGCAGGGTGATGAGCAGGGCGATAAGAAACATAGCGGAATCAATATAGATACAAATAACATCATTTTCCGCTAATAATTGCACAAATGCAAACTATTTCCATCCAAACCACGCGCGATACCCAAAATTTAGTTTGTAAGGCAAGTAAGGCCGTCTGAAAACAAAAACTTTTCAGACGGCCTTTATTTCCGCTTGCGCAACCCCAATTTAATTTAAAAACCGTTTTCCAGGATTCCGCCATGCAGACCCTTTTGCCTTTTTTCAGCGTCGTGCGCGTCAGCGGCGACGACCGCGCCGATTTTCTCCACAACCAGCTTTCCAACGACGTTAAAAACCTCGTCGAAAACCAAGCCTGTTACGCGACTTACAACACGCCCAAAGGCCGCGTCATCGCCAATATGCTGGTACTCAACCGCAGCGGCGACATTCTTTTAATCATGGCGGCGGATTTGGCCGAAGCCGTGGTCAAACGCCTGCGGATGTTCGTTTTGCGCGCCAAAGTCGTGTTTGAGCCTCTGCCCGGTTTCGGCGTGGCGGGCGAATTGGACGACAGCGCAGAAGCCGTTCCCGCCGCCGAGCCGCATTTATCGTTTGCCGCCGAAGTTTCAGACGGCATCCACACCATATTCCTACCGCACACAGGCCGTCTGAAAACCGGCGAAACCGCCGCCCTGCCCGACTTCGATCCCGCCGCCGAAAACGCTTGGAAACTGCACGAAATCCGCAGCGGCTATGCCTGGATTTCCGAAGCCACCAAAGAAACCGCCGTCGCGCAAATGCTCAACCAACACCTCATCGGCGGCGTGCATTTCCGCAAAGGCTGTTACCCCGGCCAAGAAATCATCGCCCGCGCCCAATACCGCGGCCAGGTCAAACGCGGCTTGGCGGTGTTGGCAGGCGGCTCGCTCGAAGCCGCGGGCATTGCCGTGCAAACCGGCGGCGAAGAGGCCGGCCAAATCATCAACACCGCGCTTACCGATACCGGCAGCCTGAGTTTGGCGGTAATTAAATTTTCCGCCGCAGAAGCGGCGCTGACCGATGCCGACGGCAACGCCTTGAAACAGGAGAAGCTGTTTTTTACGGTTGAGGCGGGGGAGTAAGCCGTATCTCAAGTGCCGCGTTCCGTTTCATCTTGAGTATTACGATAAAGGCCGTCTGAAAATTTTCAGACGGCCTGAAATTTATTATGCCGCCCAAGCGGTGCAACCTTCCGGCAAACCTATTTCCGCCAATACGCAGGGGTAAACAGAATCAGCACGGTAAAAATTTCCAAACGCCCGAGCAGCATCACGGCGGTGCAGAGCATTTTCTGAATGTCGGACAAACCCGCGTAATTGCCTGCGGGGCCGACGACGCCCAGACCCGGTCCGGCGTTGGTAATGCAGGCGACGACGGCGGAAAAGGCGGAAATGAAATCCAAGCCCGTCGCCATCAGCAGAAAGCTGAATACGACCACGGTCATGAAATAAACGAAGATAAACGCCATTACCGTCAGCGCGGTGCGCTCAGGGATGGTTCGGCTATTTACCTTGACGGTGCGCACGGCGCTGGGGTGGAGTAAAACGGTCATTTCGCGCAGGCTGAATTTAAACAACACCAGCGCGCGCACGTTTTTAATCCCGCCCCCCATCGAACCGGAGCTCGCCAAAACGTTCGACAAAAAAAACATCCAAAGCGACACAATCAGCGGCCATTGGGCAAAATCGGCATTGGCAAAGCCGCTGGCTAGACCGATGGAAACAAAATTGAAGCCGGTAAAACGAAACGCCTCGCCCAAAGTCGGGTAAAACCCCGTGTGCCAAAGATAAAGCGCCGCCGCCGCAATGCTGGCCAGCAAAACCAGCAGCAGCACGCGGCATTCCTCGTCCTTCCAATACACCTTGAGCGAACGCTGCCCGATCGCGGCAAAGTGGCCGGCAAAATTAATCGCGCCGAAAACGGTAAAAAACATCAGTGTCCACTCGATTTGCAGCGAATCAAAATGGGCGATACTGTCGTCGTGGGTCGAAAAACCACCCAATGCCACCGCCGACATTGCGTGGCACACGGCGTCAAACCAGTTCATGCCCGCCCAATGCAGCGCGAAAAACGCCGCCACCGTCGTCAGTGAATACGCCGCCCACAATTTTTTCGCCACTTGGGAAATGCGCGGCGCCATTTTGCTGTCTTTATCGATGCCCGGAATTTCCGCTTTGAAAAGCTGCGTTCCGCCCACGCCCAACATCGGCAAAACGGCCACCGCCAACACGATAATCCCCATACCGCCCAGCCAGTTGAGCATATGCCGCCAGAAATTGACCGACGGCGCAAGCGTATCCAACCCCGTAATCACCGTCGCCCCCGTCGTCGTCAGCCCCGAAATCGCCTCGAAATACGCATCGGTAAAACTGATTTGGGGCAGATGCAGATAAAGCGGCATCGCCGCCACCAGCGCAAACGCCAGCCACAGCATCAACACCAGCGTAAACCCGTCTCGCGCGCGCAATTCGCGGTTGAATTTCCAAGTCAGCAGCCAAATGGTGCACGAAGCAAAGGTCGTTACCAGCGCTGTGCGCGCAAATGCAGGAAACGCACCGTCGGCATAAAAAGCCGACATGGCCGTCGGCACTGCGAGCAGCATCGAAAACAGCAGCCCGAGCTTGGACAAAACGTGGATAATCGGTATGACTTTATACATGGCGGCGGTTGGTTTGGATTGTTTTTAAACGGGATTTTGGACGTTACGGATTTTCAGACGGCCCGGGGTTTGTAAAAGGCTAAAGGCCGTCTGAAAGCGCATTTTAGCAAATTCCTTTTCGGCTGACTTTGCTGTTTCGCGGGGGAATGGCGGGAGTTTCTGTAATAAAGTCAGTCGAACTCGAAAATGTGTGAATGTCATTCCCGCGCAGGCGGGAATCCAGAAGGCTAAATCCACACGACTGTTTGTTTTAAAAACATTCCTCAAATCAAATACCTGGATTCCTACCTGTGCGCACTGCCGTCAGGAATAAATTTCCTTGAAATATCAATCAGTTACAAAATTAATATTTCAGAAAAATAAAACTTAAAAAATATCAATAAGTTGTCTGAAATCAAATTCATAAAACCGGCTGATTTTCAACGCCAAATTTTGAAGTTCCTACAATCTGTCCCCTCTCCTGCGCCTTGCGCAGGGGAGGGAGCAGATTGCAGTAGCTCGACCATTTCAGATTTTGAGTCCGACTGCGGCTAAAAACGCCGGAAACATCAGCATTTCAAGTTTTCAGACGGCCTTGGTGTTATTTCGACAACCATGCGCCTGCGCGGGAATGACGAATCCAGCGTTTCAGACGGCATTTGGGGATTTTCACAAAACCCCAGGCCGTCTGAAAAACTGCCATACCCAAAAACAAGAGGCCGTCTGACAATTCAGACGGCCTCTTACCTACCGTAAAACCTGTTTAATCAATCACCGCACCCGATGCATCCCAATAAGTTTTCTTGATCAGTCGGTCGTTTTGATACACCGCTTCGGATTTCTTTCCGCCGTCGTCATACCAGCCCAACACCACGCCGTTGCGGCGGCCGTTGCTGAGGTCGAGTTCGGTCAGCAGCCTGCCGCTGTCGTCCCAACTGAGCATTTCGACGGGTTTGTCGTTGACCATAGTCATTTCCATTTTCGGGCTGCCGTCGGCATACCATTGTTTCCATAAGCCGTTGGCTTTGTTGTTTTTAAACTGGATTTCGCTTTCTTTGTTGCCGTTGCGGTAGTAGCGCGAGCCGGTGCCCTCGCTGGAGCCGTTGACATAGGGCATGACGGCGGATTTCCGGCCGTTGGGATACCAGTTGATCCATTCACCGTTGAGCTTGCCGTTGCGATAGCTGCCGACCATTTTTTTACGGCCGTTGAAATGCCAGAGCGTCAGCGTGCCGTTTTCCAATACGGGGACGAACACTTTGATTTGCGCAGAGGGAACGCGGTAGGGGTCGGAATATTTCTTCATCGAGGGGTAGTAGAAATCCTGCACTTCCGCGATGCCCGCGTTGATGGTGTACTGGCGCACATAAACCACCGCCGACATGGTGGCGGTAATTTTGCCCTGTTGGTTGAAATAAACGGAATGGATTTGCGCCAATGCCGGGGCGGCGATGCCGTATAAAACGGCGGCGGTCAAACCTGTTTTCCAAAGCCGGTTCATCATCTGCTTTCCGAATCAAAAAAGTCTGATTTGAAATTTATGCTTTATGTTCAAGATTATAGCGAAGTGTTTGCGCGGTTGTGGCGGGAATCGTCCGAACGGTAGTAACGGAGGACAAGCTGTCGGTTTCAACCGCTGCAACGGTCAGGCCGTCTGAAAATTCCGGTGCGCTTCAATCTGACTGTTTGTTTAAGACCTTCATGATGCTGGAAAGTTCACAACCTTAACGCCTGTTTTCATTAAAAAAACCGCCCTGCTTCATGCAAGGCGGTTTGTTATACCGTTTTCAGACGGCCTTATTTACCCAATTCGTCAGCCAGATAGAGCCAGGTTTCGATCACGGTATCGGGGTTGAGCGATACGCTTTCGATGCCCTCTTCCACCAGCCATTTGGCAAAATCAGGATGGTCAGACGGACCTTGTCCGCAGATGCCGACGTATTTGTTTTGCTTGCGGCAGGCGGAAATCGCCAGATGCAGCATCACTTTTACGGCGGGGTTGCGCTCGTCGAAAGTAGCGGCAATCGGGCCGCCGCTGTCGCGGTCAACACCCAATGTGAGCTGGGTCATATCGTTGGAACCGATGGAGAAACCGTCGAAATATTGCAGGAACTGCTCGGCCAAGAGCGCGTTGCTCGGCACTTCGCACATCATAATCAGGCGCAGGCCGTTTTTGCCGCGTTCCAAACCGTTTTCTTTCAAGGCTTTGATGACAGACTCGGCCTCGCTCAAGGTACGCACAAACGGAATCATGATTTCGACGTTGGTCAAACCCATTTCGTCGCGCACGCGTTTGAGCGCTTTGCATTCCAGTGCAAACGCATCGGCGAAGTCTTCCGATACATAACGCGCCGCGCCGCGGAAGCCCAGCATCGGGTTTTCTTCGTGCGGTTCGTAGAGGTTGCCGCCGACCAAATTGGCGTATTCGTTGGATTTGAAGTCAGACATCCGCACGATGGTTTTGCGCGGATAAACCGATGCAGCCAGCGTAGCCACGCCCTCGGCGATTTTATCGACGTAGAACTCGGTCGGCGATGCGTAGCCTGCGATACGGCGGTTGATTTCCGCTTTCAATTCATCACTCTGCTTGTCGAATTCCAGCAAGGCTTTCGGGTGGATGCCGATTTGGCGGTTGATGATGAATTCCATACGCGCCAAGCCGATGCCTTCGCTCGGCAGGCCGGAAAAGCTGAAGGCCAGCTCGGGGTTGCCGACGTTCATCATCACTTTGGTCGGCGCTTTGGGCATATTATCGAGCGCAACGTCGGTGACTTCGACATTGAGCAGACCTTCGTAAATCAGGCCGGTATCGCCTTCTGCGCAGGAAACGGTAACATTTTGGCCGTCTGAAAGGCATGAAGTCGCATCACCGCAGCCGACCACCGCCGGAATACCCAGTTCGCGAGCAATAATCGCCGCGTGGCAGGTGCGGCCGCCGCGGTTGGTGACGATGGCGGATGCGCGTTTCATTACCGGCTCCCAATCCGGGTCGGTCATATCGGTAACGAGCACATCGCCCGCTTCCACGCTTTCCATTTCGGAAGCGTGTTTGACCAGACGCACTTTGCCCTGACCGACTTTCTGACCGATGGCGCGGCCTTCGCACAATACTTTTTTCTCGCCGCTGATGGCATAACGGCGCAGGCTGCGGGTGCCGTCTTCTTGGGATTTTACCGTTTCAGGGCGCGCCTGAAGGATGTAGAGTCTGCCGTCCAAACCGTCGCGCCCCCATTCGATGTCCATCGGACGGCCGTAGTGTTCTTCGATAATCAGCGCGTATTTCGCCAACTCGGTCACTTCGTCGTCGCTGATAGAGAAGCGGTTGCGGTCGGCTTCGGGCACATCAATATTGGTCACGGATTTGCCCGCCTGCGCTTCGTCGGTGAAAATCATCTTGATTTGTTTCGAACCCATCGTTTTGCGCAAGATGGCGGGCTTGCCCTCTTTCAGGGTCGGTTTGAACACATAGAATTCGTCGGGATTGACCGCACCCTGAACGACGTTTTCGCCCAAGCCGTAAGACGAGGTAACGAACACCACTTGGTCGTAACCCGATTCGGTGTCGATGGTGAACATCACGCCGGACGCGCCGCTGTCGGAGCGTACCATACGCTGGACGCCCGCAGACAACGCCACCACGTCATGCGCAAAGCCCTTGTGGACGCGGTAGGAAATCGCGCGGTCGTTATACAGCGAAGCAAACACATGGTGCATCGCCTCTTTCACGTTTTCCAAACCGTGAATATTCAAGAAAGTTTCCTGCTGGCCGGCAAACGAAGCGTCGGGCAGATCCTCGGCAGTCGCGGAAGAGCGTACGGCAACGGAAATATTCTCGCTGCCCGCATCGGCGACCATTTTGTTCCAGGCCGCTTCAATGTCGGCGTTTAATTGGTCGGGGAACGGCGTGTCCAAAATCCATTGGCGGATTTCCTTGCCCACGCGCGCCAGCTCGGCCACGTCTTCCACATCCAATGCGGCCAGCGCTGCGGAAATACGCTCGTTCAGCCCCTCATGCGCCAAAAAGGCGCGGTAAGCTTCGGCGGTTGTCGCAAAGCCGCCCGGCACACGCACGCCTTTTTCGGTAAGTTGGCTAATCATTTCGCCCAAAGAGGCGTTTTTACCGCCCACGCGCTCCACATCGCTCATGCGCAGGTTTTCAAACCAGATAACGTAATCAGCAGCCATGTTTCTTCCTGTCCTGTCGTTCAGTGTATGTTAAAAAAGAAATAAAACCGTGCGGTTATTCTAAGCCATCAAAAGGTTTCCTGTCATGTATTTTATGCACGGCCCGCCTGCCCGTGCCGTCTGAAAAATTGCGGGTTTCAGCCGTGTAGCAAAATGAAACAAACTTGCCCAAATACTATTCAAAACACTTATACCTTTATAAAACATAGGGTTCAAAATAAATTAATGATTTTTCAGACGGCTAAACTGTTTTAATTTTTAGCATAAAATTTCAAAAAATTTAAAAATACTTCCGATAAAGCAATATTTTCAGACAACCGTTTTCCCTGTAATTATTTGTAATCTGTGTTTCCGCGCTTTATCGCCGCGTTTTCTCTTGTTATGATGCCGCATTCCGTCAACCCGAAAGAACCCCTCATGTCCACATCCCGCCACATCTTCTACATCTCCGACCGCACCGGTCTGACCGCCGAAAACATCGGTGAAGCCCTGCTCAACCAGTTCGGCCATCTGAAATTCAAACGCTTCACCCTCCCCTTTATCAATACGGTCGAAAAAGCCCGCACCGTCGTTGCCGAAGTCAACCGTTCCGCCGAGCAGGAAGGGCAACGCCCCATCGCCTTCGTCAGCGTCGTCGATGACGAAATCCGCAGCATCATCAAAGAAGCAAACGCCTTTCAAATCAACTTTTTCGACACCTTCCTCGATGTCTTGGCCAAAGAACTCAACGCCGAGGCCAAACAGGCCGAACAAGGCCACCACAGCATCGGCAACACCCAACGCTACGACGCGCGCATGGAAGCCGTCAACTTCTCGCTCAACCACGACGACGGCATCAGCGACAAAAACCTGCAAGAAGCCGACGTGATTCTGATGGGCGTTTCCCGCTCGGGGAAAACCCCGACCTGCCTGTATCTCGCGCTGCAATACGGCATCCGCGCCGCCAACTACCCGCTGATTCCCGACGACCTCGAATCCACCGACCTGCCGCGTATGCTCAAGCCCTATAAAGACAAAATCTTCGGCCTGACCATCCAACCCGAGCGCCTGCAAGCCATCCGCCAAGAGCGCCGCCCCAACTCGTCTTACGCCAAAATCGACACCTGCCGCAGCGAAATCGCCGACGCGCAGGCCATGTTCAAACGCCACGGCATTCCGTTTACCAATACCACCGACAAATCCGTCGAGGAGCTGGCCGTCTATATTTTGCAGGCGTGCAAACTGCAACGGCGGTTTTAAGCCTGTTTCAACAAACAATGCCTGTCTGAAAAACCGTTTTTCAGACAGGCATTTTTAAATTTCAGACGGCATAAAATATTTGGGGCCATCTGAACAAGCCGTTTTCAGACGGCATCGGCGGTTGCCGGTCGGATTCTCGAATCCGGCAGCCGCCCGAATCCCAAAACCGCCGCTATCCCGCCATCCCCGCTTTAATTTTCTCCGTCAAAAATTCCGCCGCCGCCCCGACTCTCGGCACCAGCAGGGCGCGGTGGGGTATTGGAGGACGAGGCAGGCGCTGCTTTTGTGGCGCTGTTTGGACAGAACGGTTTTCAGACGGCCTGTTTTAAGGTGGGCTTGGGCGAGGTAAAGCGGCAGTTCGGCGATGCCGCAGCCGGCGAGTACGGCTTCTAGCACGGCTTCGGGTTCGGAGAAGATGAGCGCGGGGGCGGCGGGCAGGCAGGTTCGGATGCCGCCGTCTTTGCTTCGGAAATGCCACGTCATGAGTTTGTCGGTGCCGAGGCGGCGCACGATGAGGCGGTGGGCGGCGAGGCCGTCTGAAAAACAAGGGGTGTCGTGTGCGGCGAGATATCCGGGCGAAGCGGCGAGGCAGAGAGGCATTTCGGCCAGCGCCCGCGAAACCATGGCGGAATCGGCTATGCGGCCGCCGCACACGGCAAAACCGCCGGCCAAATCACTCTGTTCGACTTCGCTTTGAGCGACGGGGAAATGGCACAACTCAAAGCGCTGGACATCGGCCGCAACCTGATTTTCGACTATCAGAATCCGGCCAATGTGGAAGCGTTTTTCGACCGTTGGCTGTGAAAACAGGCCGTCTGAAAAATAGAATACCTGTCTGAAAACAGGGTTTAAAAAAATGAAAGTCGGGTATCCGTGCCCGACTTTCATTGCCCTGTTTTGCAAAGCACCAATACCGACGGTTTCAGACGGCCTTTCCGGTTTTCAAAAAGTCCCGACTTACCGACCGCAAAATTGACCGCCCTACGCTTCCAGCGTTTTCAGCAGCGCTGCCAAACGCCCCGCTTCGCGCTCAGCTGTGGCGCGGACGCTTTCTGCGCCGAAACCTGCGGCGGCGGAAGTGCCGTGGAAATAAAACGGGTCGATGTAGTTCATTTGCGCGTAATACGCGGTCTGTTCGAGGTTTTTACAGAATTCGTACACGCGGAAATGGGCGCTGCCGGTGGCGCGGTAATCGGCCTCGGGCGCGCCGACGGTGAAGCTGGCGAGAAAGTTTTTACCTTTGAGTTTGTCGCCGGCCGAACCGTAGGCAAAACCGTAGGTAAACACTTGGTCGAAATAGTGTTTCAAAATCGCGGGCATGTTGTACCAAAAAAAAGGATATTGGAAAACAACGGTTTGATGGCGGAGCAAGGCCTGCCGTTCGGCTTCGGCATCGATGCGGAAATCGGGGTAAAGTTCGGCAAGCTGTCGGATTTCGGCGTTTAAGCCGCTGTTTGCCACGGTTTCGATCACGGCTTTATTGGCCACGGAGGCATTGAAATCGGGGTGGGCGCATACGATGAGTGTCATGGGAATTCCTCGGATTGTTGAAAAGATACTGGCGATTTTATAATCCATCTCATTATTTTTGAATAACTATCTGATCGGATAGCCCATGAAGACCGAATGCACTGCCGATTTCGTCCGCTTCCGCGGCAAGATTTACCCCTGCACCGTCAGCCTCGCGGCGGATTTGGCGGGCGGGAAATGGAAAGCGGCGATTCTCTACCACTTGCAGGACGGCGAAAAACGCTTTGCCGAACTGCGGCGGCATTTGGTGTCGGTAACGGAAATGACGCTGAACCGCCAGCTCAAAAGGCTGGAGCAGGACGGCCTCATCGAGCGCGAAGCTTTCGGCGATAAGCCACCGCTGAAAGTGGTGTACCGGCTGACTGCATTCGGCCGCACGTTTATGCCCGTTTTGCAGGCGCTAACCGAATGGGGCAACGCGCTGGCGCTGACGGAGGGGCGGTTTGAGGAAAAGGCCGTCTGAAAATCTTTGCGCTACGCCCATTTCCAACCATTCAAGGAACCGCAAAATGCCTAAAAACATCCTCATCGTCTCCGGCCATCCCGACCTGCAACACGGCCCGTTTGCCAACAAAGCCGTCATGGACACGCTGGAGGCGCAGCTTCCCGAGGCGGCGGGCAACTATCTCGACCGCGCCGCGCCCGATTTCAAGTTTGACGTGCCCGCCGAACAGGAGAAGCTCATGGTAGCGGACGTCATCGTTTTGCAGTTCCCCCTGTTTTGGTACGGTGTGCCCGCGCTGATGAAAAAATGGATTGAAGACGTGTTTGTGCACGGCTTTTCGCATAGCAGCACGGTCGATAAAGTCGCGTGAAAACAACTGCTTGTCTCATTCACCAGCGGTACCACCGCCAAACTCTACCGCGAAGGCGGCCTGCAAAACTACCCCATCGAAGCCTTCCTGCCGCCGCTGAAACAGTTCGCCAACCTGACGCGGATGCAGTGGGCGGGACATACGCGGCGATGCGGCGAAAGAGACGGCGATGCCGGAACAGTCGGCAGCGCACGCGCGGCGGGTGGTGGAGAAGGTAAAGGCGCTTGAGGCCGTCTGAAAAACAGCTTTCCAAACATGAAAACAGCCCTCAAAACAAAGGCCGTCTGAAAAGCATTTCCACTTTTCAGACGGCCTTGCCGTTTTACAAAACCCCTACCCAACCGTTTCCACTTTATTCTCCCCGTCCACCAACCAAACTTTCGCGTCCTCGCCCTCTGCCGCCGTGCGGATGTCGGTTTTCGGCATCACGGAAAACGCGGTGGAAAAGGCGTCGGCAACGGCGGCAGTGGCGGCCATGACGCTGATGCTGCGGTAGCGCGGCGTGGCGAGTCCGGTGCGCGGGTCGAAGAGGTGGGTAAATTTTCCCGCTTCGTCCATCGTCGTGCCGTAGCCGCCGGAGGTGGCAAACGCCTGATTTTGCAGGGGAACGGTCAGTAAAACTTGGCTTTCGTCCTGCGGATTTTTGATGCCGACCCGCCATGTTCCGACTTTGCCGTCGTCCAAACCGCGGATTTCGCCCATATCGGCCAGTGCGCGGCGGATGCCGTTTTTTCGCAGCAGTTCGACGATTTTATCGGTGATATAGCCCTGCGCGATGCCGTTGAGCGACAAGCCCATGCCTTTTTCGGCAAAGCTGACGGCGGCATCGTCGAAGCGCACTTTGTCGAAACCGACCAGCCGCAGGGCTTTTTTCATGTCGGCTTCAGACGGCAGGGTTTCGGCCTTGGGATGCCGTCTGAAATAGTCGGCATAGAGGTTCCAGAGCGGCTGGATGCTGGGGTCGAACGCGCCTTTGGTGGCGCGGTGGATTTTGCGCGACAGGCTCAACACGGCGAGCAGGTCGGCGGGCGGGCTGTTCAGACGGCCTTCGCGGTTGAGGCGGCTGATGGCGCTGTCGTCGCGGTAGAGGCTGAAGATTTTTTCCAGCCGCAACACTTCGATCAACGCCTTTTGCGCGAGCGTTTCGGTGAAACGGCGGTCGGGATGGTAAATCCGCAACTCCGCCCCCGAACCGAGCGCAATCCCGCGCCAGATAAAGGGTTCGCCGGCGGCGGCAGTTTTTTCAGACGGCACGGGCGCATCTTTTTTACGCGTCAGGGCAAACGGCACGGCGATGCCGGTAGCGGTCAAGGCGGAAACGGCGAGGAAGCGGCGGCGGGTCAGCGGATTCATGGTGTTTTAGATTTTTCAGACGGCCTATGTTCAGGAAAGGCCGTCTGAAATTTTTTGAGTGGTGGGAACCGCGGATTTTACCGCTTTGACGGCGGTGCGGGCAGAGGCCGGTTGAAAGATTGTTGGGTTTGGTTGAACAGGCATTGGCGCGCTTCAAGCATTTTTGCCCTCTCCCACGGGGAAAGGGGACAGGTTTGCGGAACGTTGAACTTTTCAGACGGCAGACGGCGTAGGTCGGATTATTTATATCCGACGTTTTCAGACGGCTTTTTACACTCTACAGAGGTTTTCTTTTGTCGGATACGGGTGTCCGACCTACGCCGTCCGGTGCCGTCTGAAAGATTGTTTAAGTTGGTTGAAACAGGCATTGGCGCGCTTCAGGCGTCTTAGCCCTCTCCCTAACCCTCTCTCACGTGGAGAGGATACAGGTTTATGGAACGCCGGACTTTTCAGACGGCCTGAAACTTTTGCAAAGCCACAAGCCGTCTGAAACGCCCTACCCTTTTACCGCTTCCTCGGCTTCCGCTTCCTGCGCACGGACGGATGCGGGGCGGGTGTAGTGGGTTTGCAGGTATTCCATAAAGACAGGTTCGGGCGCGACGGCCTGTACGGCCTGAATCAGCCAGCCGAGCAGGCCGGTGAAATAGAGGTCAAGGGCGGTGAAGCCGTCGCCGACGATGTAGCGTCGGTTTTGCAGATGCGTGCGTAGGAGGTTAAGGTAGCTGTCGAAATCGCCGTAGCCGATGGCTTTTTTGATTTTCCGTACCGTACCCGGGAAGACGCCGTCGGTGGTAAGGCCGCGCATTTTGTCCACGGCGGCATATTCGAGGTTGACGGCGTAGCAGAGCCAATGGTAATAATCGCCGCGCTCGGGGCTTTGCGGGGCGGGAATGAGGTTTTTCTCAGGGAACTGTTCGGCCAGATAGCTGACGATGGCGGCTGTTTCGGTCAGGACATGTCCGCCGTCTTTCAGCGTGGGGACTTTGCCCAGCGGGTTGACGGCAAGGAGTGCGGATTGGTTGCTGCCGACATCGACGGCCTGATAATCGGCGCCGCATTCTTCGAGCATCCAGCGGACGATGCCGGCGCGCGACGGGGTGGTAGTGTAGAGGATGAAACGGGACATTTTTTGCTTCTGAAAGTGGTGGAAACACGGTCATGATAGCAGCCCGGCGTGTCAGAAAACGGCAGCAGGGTTTTCAGACGGCCTGAAGTGTCAAATGCCGTCTGAAAATATTCCTAAACCTCGAATCCGCTCAAATCGACACAGGTCTGCACCTGCCAGCGTTGGAACAGCAAACGGCGGGGAACGGGGTAAACGGCGCCGCTTTCAAGGCGGGAAATGCGGTCGGTGCGGAAGTGGCGGAAATCTTGGCGCAGGGTGCACCATGCGGCGAGCAGGCGGGCGTTTTCAAAATAGCCGAGCGCAACGGGCACGACGACGCGTTCGGTCCCCATACCGTTGAGGTCGCAATAATGCAGGCTCAGGCTGCGGTTTTCGCGCATGGCTTGACGTACGGCGGCGAGGACGCGGGTTTCGGCTTCGCTGCCCGACGTCTGCGGACGCAGCGGATAAAGCGCCTGATGCTGCGCGGGGTCGGCAAGGCTGTCGGGCAGAACGGCATAAACCTTTGCCAGTGCGGACTTGGCGGCATCCGCCAGCATGCTGTCGCCCTGCTGCGCGGCGCAGCGGATGCCGAAGACCAGTGCTTCGAGTTCGGCTTCGGTCAGCATCAGCGGCGGCAGTTGGAAGCCGTCTTGGTGCAACACGAAACCGACGCCCGCTTCGCTGCGGATGTCCGCCCCCTGCGCGCGCAAAGTTTCGATGTCGCGGTAGAGCGTGCGCACGCTGATGCGCAAAAAAATCTGACCAATCTGCCGCCGTCCCAATGGCTGCCGATGATTAATGTGTATTATGAGGGTATCAAATCCAGCATGACGCCGCGCCGCCAATCGGTGCGCCCGTTGTCATCGGGCATGGTATCAGGTGGTCGCCATGAGCCGCAGGGATTGCAGGACGCTATCAGTATGGCGCTGGACGGATCGGATTAACGAAAGGAAACCGCCCGACCGTGCATTACACAAGTCGGGCGGTTTCCGTTTTTATTATTATTTTTTAGACTTTAGATAATTATCTAATGCCAAAATCAATTTTTCCGCGTTGTCCTTGCCGTCAATGAGTGCCAACTTATCTTTGATGGCCTGTATTTTTGCCGCGTCCTTGTTGCGTATCTCAAGGCGGTTGGCGGCGGTAAGTGTTTTTTGATATGCGGCTGCCGATTTTTTTCTTAGCGCGCGGCTGTGGTCGGTGTTTGCGTTACTCATTTTTAAGCTCCCGTGTCGGATAAATCAACTCGTCAATGACGTTATGCAATGCGTAAAATTTGGGTGTGTGCAGTCCCTGCAAATCCCCCAATGCCTCGACAATCAAATCATGATTGCCGCTCTCGACAGCGTCTTTTAGCCGCTATTCAGCACTTCAGACAATGCGTGTGCGGAAACGGGGCGGCGGTGCCGGCGCAGATGGTGCATGAGTTGGAGCAGGCGGGCGGTTTGGGTTATGGGAATTCTCGGGTTGGGTCTGTTGTTTTGGGAGGAAAGAAAGGCCGTCTGAAAGTTTAGGCCGTTTTAAGTGAACAGGCGCAGGCACGCTTCCGGCATTTTTGCCCCCTCCCAAACCCTCTCCCGCGGGGAGGGACAGGTTTGCGGAACGCCGGGCTTTTCAGACGGCCTATTTGAAGATATACGCTTCGGGCATTTGGTCGAAGCCGACGACTTTGCCGCCCTTCTCTTTGGCGAATTTTTCGGCCTGCGCTTTGTCGGCAAACGGCAGCGCGTCTTCGGCGCCCATGCCGCCGATGAAGCCGCTTTCGATGACGTAGTAGGCTTTTTTCGCGTCTATCCATGCGGTGTCGGCGTTGGGTTTGCTCCAGTCGGTGACTTTGCCCATGTCGGTAACGTAGATGACGTGGATGCCTTTGGGTTCTTCAGGCAGTTTGGTGTAGCCGAACATTTGTTTGACGGTGGAAAACCAGACGGGTTTGTCGGGCTTGCCGTTGAGGAACACTTGGGCTTTGGGGCCGTTGTGTTCGCTGAGGTTCATGGTGCAGTAGTGGCCGACGGCGGCGTCGGTAATCTGCTGCGGCGCGGGCGGCGGGACGGTGTTTTCTTTGCTGCCGCAGGCGGCCAAAAGCAGGGCGGCGCAGAGGGCAGGGAAAAGTTTGTTCATATTTGTCTCTTTTTGAAAATCCATGCGGCCAGAAGAAGCGGCACGACCACCCACAGGGCTTGGGCAGTAAGCAATACGGGAACGCTGAGGCTGATTTGTTCGCTCAAACCAGCCATACCTGCATACATAGCGGTATTTTCATAACCCGTCAAGTTGAGCAGGCGGTAGATGTCGGCGGGGTTGAACAGTAAAACGGTTTCGACGACGGGCGCGGTGATGTTTTGCTGTGCGTCGGCAACCAAAACGCCCAGCAGCGCCATGTCGAAAATGACGACGAAAAACAGCCACACGCCGATGGCGATGCCGGCGGCGGTGCCGCGTTCTTTGACTTTGGCGCTGATGAGGTAGCCCATGGCCAGAAAGGCCGCGCCCAATACGACGCTGGCGGCAATCAGCATGGCAAACGGCGCCCACGCGGAAACGTCGATGCCGTCGCCGGCGAGCTGAAGCGCGATGCCGGCAAAACCGTAACCTGCGGTGGTGGCCATGGTGAGGATAATCAGGTGGCCGATGAATTTGCCGGCGAGAATCTGCCAGCGGGCAATCGGGTAGCTGAGCAGCAGCGCCATCGTGCCGCGTTCGATTTCGCCGATAAGCGCGTCGTAGGCAAGCAGCATGGCGATGAGCGGTATCAGGAAAATCGACAGGCTGGAGAGGCTGACGACGGTAACGGTCAGCGGATCGACCTTAACCGAACCGGTGGGCGTGCTGCCTAAAAAGCCGAGCGACAATGCCAGCGCGGCAAGCAGGATGGAGGCGGCGAGTACCCAGCGGTTGCGCAGGCTGTCGCGCACTTCTTTTCCGGTGATAATCCAAATCGGGTTCATAGGGGGCTTTCTGGCGGAGTTTCTTAATTTTTTAATCGGTAGTTTTTTTCAGACGGCAATTTTGTGTGTGGGGGGGAGGCCGTCTGAAATGTCTGGGGCTTCGCGCACTCATCCCCTCTCCCGCGGGAGAGGGATGCTTGGGTTTGAACAAATACCTCAGCCGTATGGTGGGCGTTTTCAGACGGCCTCTCCCCTGCCCTATTTGTCTTCCCGCTTCAAAAACTCGGCATACATTTCGTCCAGCGTCGGCGTATGGATGTCGAGGTATTCGAGACCGCTGAGGCTGCCGAGTTCGGCGAGCAGGTTCATACGTTCTTCGGCTTTGCATTGGGCGCGGAAGTTGAGGCCGTCTGAAGTGTCCCAGCGGTCGGACAGGGCTCGTCCGTCGCGCAGGCGGGCTTTGACGGTGAGCGGCAGGCCGCTTTGGATGTGGAGTTCGCCCATGCTGCCGTCGGCGGCTTTGACACCGTTGCGCATGACGACGATGCGGTCGGTGTGGCCGTCGAGTTCGGCGAGGGCGTGGGTGCTGAGGAGGACGGTGGCGCCTTTGCCGTTGAGTTCGCGCACGACTTCGTAAAACATCTGCCGCGAAGCGGGGTCGAGGCCGGTGGTGGGTTCGTCAAACAGTAAGACTTTGGGTTCGCCCAACAGCGCCTGCGCGAGGGCGAGGCGTTGACGCATGCCTTTGGAGTAGGTACCGACGCGGCGGCCGGCGGCTTGGAGGATGCCGACGCGCTCGAGCAGCTCTTGGTTTTTGGTCAGCGGCTGTTTTTTGAGTTTGGCGTAAAAGGCAAGGGTTTCGAGGCCGGTAAGCGAGGGGTGCAGCGCGACGGTTTCAGGCAGGTAGCCGATTTGGCTGCGCACCGGCGCACCGGCTTTGCTGCCGGTTTGTTCGCCCAACAGCATGACTTCGCCTTCGCTCGGGGTAATCAGGCCGAGGATGAGTTTGATGAGTGTGGACTTGCCGGCGCCGTTGTGGCCGGCCAGCCCGACGCTCTCGCCGGCTTTGAGCACCAGATTGACTTGGTTAACGGCCTTTTGCGCGCCAAACCGTTTGGTTACGTTTTTCAGCTCGACATGGTTGCTCATGCGGGTTCCTTGTAGGGTTTTGGGGTTTTCAGACGGCATGGTTTGCGGGTTGGGCCGCCTGAAAAAAGAGGGTCGTTTGTAAAGCGGATATTTTTTTCAGACGGCATCATTGTGTTCAAAACAAACATTCAAGCCCTTCGCAAAATCCGCTTGAATGCCGTCTGAAACGGTTAATACCCCCGCCATCGTCATTCCCGCGCAGGCGGGAATCCACACTTAAAAACGGGCAATATGCTGTTTTAAAGAAATTTTCAGGGTATCAAGCGTGGATTCCCGCCTGCGCGGAAATGACGTCGGTGAAAATTCTGGCGCTGAGCGTAGCCGAAGCGTCAGACCGCCTTACATACTCATATCCTGCCGGTCTGCCCATTGCGATTTGTGTTTGGCGGCCTGTTTGATCAGGTCGTCTTTGATTTTTTGATATTCCGGCATGGTGGCGTTTTGGTAGGGTTGCATCAGCGGGCGGCTGTCGGCGACACCGCCGGGCAGGATGGCGGGAAACTGCGACTGCGCCCATTTGATGATGGCGACGGCGGGGCTGTTGAGCAGCAGGCGGGCGACGGGAGCGCGCCAGATGATTTGGTCGGTGATGCCGTTGGGTCGGTAGGCGTTGTCGCCGAAACCGTCGCCGTCTAAATCAAACGCGCTGTTGTCGCTCCAATAATTGCCACGCCCGCTTTCGCCCCAGTCGAAAAAGCGGGTGCCGACGAATTTGACCTGATTTTCGTTGTTGACGAAAGAGTTTTCCGACAAGACCGTGCCTTCGGGGGCGGCAGTGAAGTGGATGCCGATTTTGCAGTTTTCAAAATAGTTGCGCACGACTTGGTTGTTGTTGGCGTTGTAGAAAAAGGCGCATTTTCCGGCATCATAGATGACGTTGTCGGAAATTTCCGACTGGTTGACGTAGTTAAGCATGATGCCCTGGTCGTTGCTTTTGACGGCGATGTTGCCGTGCACTTTGATGCGGTCGGAAAACATCATGGCGAACCCGATGTTGTTGCCGACGGAAATGTTGTCAGAAACTTCGCTGTCGTTGGTGTACATATAATGCACGGCGAAGCGCACGTCGGTGAAGCGGTTGTTTTTATAGGTATTAAACGCGCTGGTGTTGGAAAAAATGCCGTCGCGGCCTTTGGAAATGTCGTTGTTGATGACTTTTGCGCCGGGGGCGTTCCAGACGGCAACGGCATCGCCGCGCTCGTTGATGCGCAGTTTGTGGTCGCCGACGATGGTGTTGTTTTGCACCAGCGCATCTTTGGCGCCGTGGATGTGCACGCCGACGGAGTTTTCAAAAATATTGCTGTTTTCGACTTTGGCGCACGGGGCGGTTTCGTCAAGGAAAATACCGGCGTCCATCTCGGGCAGACTGCGGCCGGACTGGCTGACGGTCAGATTGCGCAGGGTCACGTCGGGGGCGTGCACATCGATTGTGCGCCCCGTTTTGTCGCCCTGAATTTCGGCCGAACGGTCTTTCGGCCCTTCGATGGTCAGCGGTTTGTCGATGTAGAGCTTGGTTTTGTAAACGCCGGAAGCGAGCTTGAGCGTGTCGCCCGCGCGGGCGGTTTTGACGGCTTCGGCAAGATTTTCCTGCGGCGAAACCTGAATGACTGCGGCTGAGGCCGTCTGAAACGCGGCGGCGGCCAGCGCGGCAAAAGCGGCGTTTCGGAAAAGATAGGCAAACAGTGTCGGCATAAGGTTTTGATCGTTTTTTTCAGACGGCATGGATGTGCGGATCGGATTTACCGCAAAACAGTCTGCGGCTGTTTCTCTGCAAACCACTTTGCGATAAAGGCCGTCTGAAAAATTCAGACGGCCTGTCGTTCAGATGGTCAACAAGCCCTGTTTAGCGGGGTTTGACAATCATCTGGCCTGACATTTCCATGTGCAGCGCATGGCAGAACCATTGGCAGTAATACCAGTGAACGCCCGGAAGGTCGGCTTTGAAGGTTACGGAAGCGGTGGCCTGCGGGCCGATTTCCATGGCGATGCCGTAGCCTTCCAATGTCCAGCCGTGGGTCAAGTCTTCGATGGTTTCGTTATTGGTCACATAAACGGTAACCTCGTCGCCTTGATTCACTTCAAACTGCGGCACGCTGTATGCAGGCGCAACAGCGGTCATATAGACGCGGACTTTGTTGCCTTCGCGGATGACTTTGGCGGCTTTTTCCAGCTCCACGCCGTCTTTTTTCGCCTGTTCGACGGCATCCTGCCACATCCACGGGTCTTTGCGGTCCCAAACTTTTTTCGGGTTCACTTTAGACGCCGCAACTAGGCAGAGGTCATGCGGTTCGGCAAAGGTCGGATTGTCGTGAACCAAACGCATTTCATCGCCGGAAATGTCGATCAGTTGGTCGCACTCGGGTTTCAGCGGGCCGGCGTTCAAGAAGCGGTCTTTAGAGAATTTGTTCAAAGACACCAGCCATTTGCCGTCGGCTTCTTTGGTTTCGCCCATGGTAGTGTGGTTGTGGCCGGGCTGGTAGTGAACGTCGAGTTTTTGCTTAATCGGATCGATTTTCTCGCCTTTGTAGGCTTTAATCGCATCGTCGATGTTCCATTTCACCATCTGGCTGTCGATAAACAGCGTGGTGTAGGCGTTTCCGCGGCCGTCGAATGCGGTATGCAGCGGGCCGAGACCCAGTTGCGGTTCAGCAACAACAACATCGCGCTCTTTGATTTTGCCGGCAAACAAATCATCCAGTTTGCTCACATCCAAAACGGTCACGGTCGGCGACAGTTTACCGTTAAGCATGATGTATTTGCCGTCGGGAGAGGCGTTACAGCCGTGCGGTGATTTCGGTGTCGGAATGTAGCGGGTAAAGTCGGATTTGGCTTCGGCGCGGCCGTCTAACAATTTGACGCCGTTGACTTCTTTGGCTTTGCCGGCTTTTACGGCTTCTTCAATCGCTTTCAGATTGAAGACAACACACCAGTCTTGTTCGGCAGCAGACGCGCCGGCTACGGTCAATGCGCGCTCGGAGTTGTAACAGGTTGAAAACGAGTATTTGCCTTGGTAGTCGGCGTCGCCGTTGTCCAAGTTGCCATCCACCAAAACCTGCCATGCAATTTTCATGGTTTCTCCGTCGATGGCGGTATAGACGGAATACCAAGTTTTCGGATCATTCAGCGTACCGTAATCTTTTACAGGCACAATATGTTCGCCGTTGGCAAATACATAACCGGTTTTCGGATAACGTTGCGGACGCAGGCCGTGGATACCCGAAGCATTCGGAATCTGCACGATTTTGTCGGTTTTCATCACGTCCAAGCGCACACGGCAGACGCGGTTGTTGGCTTTGTCGTTGGCGTAGGCGTATCGTCCGTCGTAAGTGCCGTCTGTAAACGACAGGTGCGGGTGATGCAGGTCGCCGTTGGGCAGGCAGCGTTGGTTGGTGGCTTTCAGATAGGCAGTTGTTTCCGGCGTATTGTTCTCATTGAGGATTTTCAGGCTTTCGTTGGTGCGTCCCCAGCCTGTTGCGCTGTCCATATTGAATACGGGAATACGCATCAGTTCGCGCATAGACGGAACACCCAACAAACGCATTTCGCCGGATTGGCCGCCTGAAAGGAAACCGTAGTATTGGTCAAGCTCGCCCGGGCCGACTTCGGAAGTCTGTTCACCCGGTTTGGCTTCGGCTTTCGCTTTGGGCGCTTCGCCTGAAGCACCTGAAGCAGCGGCCGGTTTACCACCCTCGTTTTTCGAGCAGCCCGCCAAGCCTAACAGGCCGGCACCGGCAATGCCCGCACCCGATGCGGCGGCCGTACCCAGAAACGAACGGCGGCTCAGGCCGTTTTGTTCTAATTTTTCGTCTGACATAATAAAACTCCTTGGAGATGAATTTGGTATTGGTCTTTTCAGACGGCCTACCGTTTGGGATTGAAAACCAATGGATTGGATTACTTGTCTGCTTGGGCGGGTTTGACAAAATGCACAACCTGCTCCTGCGCCGCGGCTGTTTCGCCACCTCCGTCTTTCGCCGCTGCCTGACGGCGTTTTTTCTTCAAATCGGCCACAACCTGCGGACAACGGGTTTCGTGATGGTACATCACTTGGCAATGCAGACATTGGATACATTCGTTCGGATGGATGTCGCCTTCGTGCGCAATCGCCTGAACGGGGCATTCGTGGGTACAAATCTGGCAAGGATTGCCGCACATTTTATAACGGCGCAGCCAGTCGAAAATGCGGAAACGCCCCGGAATCGCAATCGCCGCGCCCAGCGGACAGAGATAGCGGCAGAAGAAGCGTTCGACAAACAGGCCGGCAACCAACAGCGCAACGGCAAAGGCGACAAACCACCATTCGCGGACAAATTTCAGAATAATCGCGGTTTTAAACGGCTCGACTTCGGCGAAATGTTCGGCCAAACCCAAGTCGTAGAGCGAAATTCCTAAAAGTCCGAAGAAAATCAGATATTTGACCGCTGACAAGCGGGTGTGCAGCATATGCGGCACGGTAATCTGTTTCACGCCCAGTTTTTTGGCGATGCTGTTGGTCAGTTCCTGCAACGCGCCAAACGGGCAGAGCCAGCCGCAGAATACGCCTCTGTTCCACAACAGCATGGTCGCCGCGGTAAACAGCCACAGGATAAACACCA